>JAURMM010000229.1 GCA_030830685.1 Gammaproteobacteria bacterium
GATCGCGGTCAGCAACATCAGGGGATCATCGCCCATCACCGCAAAGCCGGTGATTGCTGCGCGCGGGGTGAGGCCCAGCCGCACGGCAGTTTTTTCTTCCACGATGAGCATGGCTGCAGCGCCGTCAGACACTTGGCTTGCGTTACCGGCGGTCACGCCCCAGCGAATCTCGGGGAAACGCGCTGAGGCCTCTTCACTTTCGTATGCGCAGCGCAGGGTCGCGAGCTTCTCGACAGTGCTCTGTGGTCGCAGGCCTTCATCCGCCGTCACGACACGGCTCCCGCCCTCGGCAAGTGGCACCGTGATGGGCAGGATGTCCCGCTGCGCAGCGCTGACATCCGCCGCAGCCAACTGGTGGGAGCGCACGGCGTAGACATCCTGGGTGGCGCGATCGATCTGCCAGCGCGCGGCCACCCGCTCGGCCGCGATTCCCTGATGGACCGTCCCTTGCGGATAACGCCTGCGGAAGCCGGGGCCTTCGCTGTCCTTGCCCATGCGGTTGATGCGCATGGGCACTGTGCCCATCATCTCCACGCCGCCCGCAATCACCACATCGTAAGCACCGGCAATTACACCCTGCGCCGCGAAATCCATGGCCTGCTGGGCAGAACCGCATTTGCGATCCAAGGTCACCGCGGGGACTGTCTCGGGCAGCCCGGCAGCGAGTACCGCCTGGCGGCCTATGTTGCCCGCCTGCTCCGCCACCTGGATGACACAGCCGGTGATCACATCCTCGATGAGCATCGGGTCGATGCCCGTGCGCGCCACCAGCCCCGCCAGTACCTGCGCATAGAGATCAACCGGGTGCAGGCCTGAGAGCGCACCGTCCTCGCGTCCGCGCCCGAAAGGCGAACGCACTACATCGATGATGACTGCTCTACGCATGGCGTTGCTCTGCCCTCAGCTCTTGCGCCGCAGAGACAAGGAAAAGTCCTCGGCCATGATCTGCACCACGGGTGAATTCGCGAGTTTCATCAGACGATGAACCTGGTCGAGTTCGGGTGAGGAAAGATAGGGGTACGTAGTCTTGACCGCTCCCGCCGCCCACATCTTCTGCAGATCGGGCTCAGGCACCAGCGCACGCAGGATGAGCTCATCGTCATTGTCAGTGCCGTAACGCTTGTGCAGCTCAGCCAGCGTCGGCTGCTCCGGCGGATTGGCAGCAATCTCCTTGGCCCGCGGGGCGGACATGATCTTGTCCAGCACATCAGGATCGATCGGCGCCACCGTCTCGCCGTAGTGCTTGCACGCATACTGGATGACTTCATCCGGAATCACCGAGTAGCGCTTGCCGGTGACGATATTGAGCACGGCAAGCGTGCCCACCAGCTGGCTGAAGGGTGTCGCCATGCCCGGATATCCGAGCTCACGGCGCACGACTGCAGTCTCGGCCAGCACATCTTCCAGACGATCAGACATGCCATGCTGCACCAGCTGGGCCTTCATGGTGCCGACCATGCCACCCGGGATTTGGTGCTGGATGGAGAGAACGTCGTACTCGGCATGCTGATTGACGAGGAAGCCTGCCGCCTTGCCTACCTTCTCGAAATGCTCCGCCACCGGTGCAAACAAGCGCTTGTCCAGGTTGTGGGAATGCCCCAGCAGCTCGATGTTGCGCACCATGATTTCGGTAGACGGCACCGATGGCCCGTTGGCCATGGGCCGGCTCGCCGTGTGCAGGATGCTCACGCCCAGCGGCAGCGCATCGAGATATGCCTTGGCGGACTGCCCCAGCAGGTTGTTGGAATGGAATTCGATCGGTTTGCCGCGCGCCTTGGCCACGATGGCCGGCAGCAATGTCTGCATGCGCTCTTTTTCCAGTACACCGGCCGTGTCATAGAGCAGAAGCGTATCGATGTCCGGGCTGGCGGAGAGCTTGTCGGCCTTGTCTGCGTAATACGCGTCCGAGTGAACAGGGCTCAGGGTGAACATGATGGCCCCGGCGACTTCAGAGCCGAATTCCTTGGCCACCTTGGCCAGCCTGTGCATCTTGTCAATGTTGAACAGCACATCGTAGATCCAGAAGCTGCGGCAGCCGTGCACGTTCAACTGACGCATCCAGGCATCCATCAGCGCATCGGGCGTGACGCTGAACGTGACCGAGGCGTTGGAGCGCATGCCGCCGCGAATGCGCGTGCGCGGCATCGCCTGGGTCAGCAGATCGAGCCCCTCCCACGGATTCTCCCGGCAATACTTGATGAGCACCTCGAACATCGAGGAACCCGTGAGATCGATGGTGCGAAAGCCGGTGCGGTCCAGTAGCGGTGCCACCGGCAGCGCCATGCCGGCCTGCATGCGCATGCCCCACAGGCTCTGCTGGCCATCCCGCATGGTCTCGTCAAGAAACTCGATGTGCGCCATGAGCGACTACTCCCGGGTTGCTTCAAAGGCTGGTAGCAGCACCTGCTCCAGCCAGCGTGTATTCAATTGGTTGGCGACGAAATCCGGATGACTGGCGATGAAACGCAGCAAAGGCAGGTTGGTGATGAGACCTTCCACTTCGAAGCGCGCGAGCGCCTCTTGCAGGCGAATCACGCAGGATTCCCGGTCGTGCGCAGTCACGATGAGCTTGCCCACCATGGAGTCATAGTAGGGCGGCACCAGGTAGCCCTCGTAGCAGTGGCTGTCGAGGCGGATGCCTGCCCCTTGCGGCGGCACCCAGCGGGTGATGCGACCCGGACTCGGCTGGAACTGGCGATAAGGATCTTCGGCATTGAGGCGGACCTCGATCGCATGCCGCTTCACCGGGATCTGATCCTGGGTCCAGCGCAGTGGCTCGCCAGCGGCAATCTCGAACTGCAGTCGCACCAGATCATGGCCCGTCACCTGCTCCGACACGGGATGCTCGACCTGGATGCGCGCATTCACCTCGATGAAGTAGATGGCCTGGCGATCCACGTCATAAAGGAACTCAACCGTGCCCGCATTGCGGTACTTGAGTGAGGACACCAGATCGACTGCCGAGCGATGCAGCTGCGCTCGGAGCGCGTCCGGCATGGCGGCACAAGGTGCTTCTTCAAACACCTTCTGGTAACGCCGCTGGATGGAGCAGTCACGCTCACCAAAGTGGATGACCTTGCCCGTGCCATCGCCAAAGACCTGGACCTCCACATGACGCGCGTTCTCGACATAGCGTTCCATGTACATGGTGCCATCGCCGAAGGCTTCACGCGCTTCGTTGGAGGCTTTGTCAAAGCCGCCCAGCACATCTTCGCGGCTGCGCGCGATGAACATGCCGCGCCCGCCACCACCGGCCGAGGCCTTGATGAGTACCGGGTAGCCCAGGGATACCGCAGCGGCGACCGCGTCTTCTGCCTGGGCAAGCTGCGCGGTGCCGGGAACCAGTGGCACACCCGCGGCCTCGGCAATGGCCTTGGCCTGGAGCTTGTCGCCAAGCGCCGCGATGGTTTCCGCTGCCGGCCCGATGAAGGTGATGCCATGTTCCGCGCACAGGCGCGCAAGATGTTCGCGTTCCGAGAGAAATCCATACCCGGGATGCAGGGCGTCGCAGCCGGTTTGCAGGGCGGTGTGGACCAGCAGCTGCGCATCGAGATAACTCTGGCGGGACGGAGGCGGACCGATTACCACCACGCGATCTGCCAGCTGCGCAGCCCGACTGTCACGATCGGCTTGGGACACCGCCTGCACTGCTTCGATGCCGAGCGCGTGCGCCGCCTGCACGACGCGTGCGGCAATCTCGCCGCGATTGATGCTCAGAACGCGACGGATGGGCATCAGTTGGGCTCGACGACGATCAGCACCTCATCGAATTCGACCATCTGGCCATCGCGGGCACGAATCTCACGCACGATACCCTTCACGCCGCCCTGGACGGGGGTGAAGAGTTTCATCACCTCGATGAGGCAGACCTCGGTGGAGGTTTCTATCTGCTGGCCGATTTCAACATAGGGTGCCGCACCCGGTTTGGGTGCGCGATAGAAAGTGCCGAGATTCGGCGCCTTGATGGCCACATGCCCGGCGGGAATCGGTGCATGGCCCGACGGACCTGCTGCACTGATGACAACGGGAGCCACCGCTGCACCTGTGGCAGCGGGCGCGGCAAGCGGCGCAGCTGCAGCCGCTGGCGCCGTGGCGGCGCGGGGTCCCTGTGCTGTCGGGTCGTTGGAGAGGAAAATTTCGAGATCCCCGGTTTGGAGATGCATCTCGTCCCAGCCGGACTGCTTGAAGACCTCGAGCAGGTTCTCGATATCCTCCGCCGTCACCTTGCGCTTGTCAGTGCTCGACATGCCTGATCCACCTTGTTGTTCGGCCTAAGCCATGAATCCTAAGTCAGCGCGCCCAGCGCAGCCAGCAAGGCTGGAAGCCGCTGCCGCACATGGATGCGTCGTATCCCCGCCGCCAATGCGGCGCGCACGCCTTCATCACTGTTCAGTACGGCGCCCCGCAGGGTTTCCGCACCGGCCGCAAGGGTCGCTAGCTGCAGGGGGTCCTCGCCACCTTTGAGCTTGTCGAGGTCCAGTGCCTCGGCTGCCGTTGCAGCGTCCTCTGCACAGACTTCAATCGCTGCGCGGGGTTCGGCCCATGCGATCAGCTCACGCAGCAGGGGCTCATCCACCTCAAGCGGGGCCAGCACCGGCAACGCCCCGGCATAGATGCGACCCTGTGCGCCGTCCACAGTCACGGTACGGCCCTTGAGCTTCTCGAGCGTGCCTGCGCCACATCCAACCACGCAGGGCACGCCCAGCGCGCGGCTCACGACGGCGGCATGGGAGGTTGCCCCGCCCTGCTCGGTCACCACAGCCTTCGCGACGATCATGCCGTGCACGTCATCCGGGCTCGTGGTATCCCGTGCCAATACGATGGCCTCACCGGCCTGTGCCCGCTGTTCGGCTTCGTCGGTCTGCGTGACAACAGTACCGACCCCCACCCCCTGGCAAGCAGCCTCACCCTTGGCGAGAAGTTCGGCCCCATGGGTCGCGTTGTCCGCCAAGCGGGGACTGAGCAGCACCCGTACCTGCTCCGCAGTCACGCGCGAGAGTGCTGTCGATTCATCGATGCGGCCCTCGCGCACCATGTCCACGGCGAAACGGACTGCCGCCGCGGGAGCACGCTTTGCTGCCCTGCTCTGCAGAAGAAAAAGCTCGCCCTGCTGCACCGTGAATTCGATGTCCTGCACATCACCGTTCTCTCGCTCGAGCACCTCCGCCGCCGCGAGCAGCGCGGTGTGTACCTCCGGCATGGCGTCTGCGAGCACACTCAAGGGCTGCGGCGTATGCCGACCGGACACCACGTCCTCACCCTGTGCACGCGCCAGATATTCACCGTAGGGCGTGGGATCTCCAACGAGCGGGTTGCGACTGAACAACACCCCGGTACCTGAGCGCGCATCCAGATTGCCGAACACCATCGCCTGCACTGTCACCGCAGTGCCGAGATCGTGGGCAATGCCGTGATGCTCGCGGTAACGCCGCGCGCGCCGCGAATTCCAGGATTCGAATACAGCGGTCACAGCGCCCCTGAGCTGTTCCTCCGGGGATTCCGGCACCGCCTGGCCGGTCGCTTCGAGGATGGCCCGCTGCCACGCCGCAATATCCGCCGTTGGCTCGAGATCAGGCAGGGTCGCCCGCAACACGATGCGGGCGTACAGATCGAGGAAGCGCTTGTGGGTATCGAGCGCGAAGGCCTCGTCTGCGGTTTCGTCCGCAAGCGCCGCGGCGGTGCGGGCATTCATGCCGAGATTGAGCACGGTGTCCATCATGCCAGGCATGGAGATCATGGCCCCCGAGCGAACAGACACCAGCAAGGGCTTCAACTCACCACCGAACTGGCGATGCGATGCCTCCTGCAGCCACTGCATGCCCGCACGCAGCTCGTCGAAGAGGCCCTCAGGCATCTCGCCGGTCTGCAGCCAGCTGGCACAGGCCCGGGTGGTGATGACAAAGGCCGGAGGCACGGGCAGGCCCAGTGCACGCATGCGTGCAATTGACCAGGCCTTACCGCCTATAAGGGATTTTTCCGGGAGGTCGTTGCCACCCAGCGTGAGAATCCAGCGTCCCGGTAAATGCGTCATGGTGTAGCGATATTCAGCAAAAAAGGGCAGCGCAGGCTGCCGAAGGTCATTCTTCGCGAGTGCGACCGAGGATGCGCAGCAGATCCTCATGCATCTCGAACCACACCGTATGGTAGCTCTCGGTTTTGGCGTCGCTCACCCACTCGATGGCGCCAGCATCCACGCGGTCGAGTGCCTGCTCAAGCTTGCGTCCATGCACGGCCAGTCTTGGCACGTGTTGGGTCAAGACTTTCAGCACGGGCATGAAGCGCTCATGCAGATCCGCAAGGCGGTCGATAATTTTGGCATCATGCTCGCGATTGGAGTGATCATTGCGCACCTTCTGCCCGCCGACTTCCAACGTCTGCCAGTCGGTGATTAGCTGCTTCAGCTCCGTGTTGATGCGCTCGAAACGCTCATGAGCCTGCATGAAGGCAGGGTTCTCCCGAACCTCGGCATAAACCCGCGCGTACTGTCCATCCAGAATCATCCGGCCGGCCGGGGAAAGCATCCATCCACCCTGCACCGCCACTGCCCGCCCCTTGCGTGTGGCCTCTTCCAGCAGTGTGGCGACTTCGTTCTCCGGCAGGTCCACCGCCGCAGCTACCAGAGAGGCCGCCGCATGTTTCTTCAGCGCCAACCCGTGCAAGGTGAGATGTTGGGTATTCATGAGGCTTCCTTGGCACGCGCCACGATGCGGTCACGGATTTCCCGGCGAAGAATCTTGTTGGCTGCGCTCTTGGGCAGTTCATCCCAGCGCTCCAGATCCTTCGGACATTTGTAATTGGCGAGCCGTGCCTTGGCGTGAGCAAGCACTGCCGCAGGATCCAGATTCTCGCGGCCGGCCACCACGGCATGGATGCGATCACCCCATTTCTCGTCGGGCAAACCCACGACTGCAGCTTCCACCACGCCGTCACATTCCAGCAGCACATCTTCCACTTCGCGGGGGTACACGTTGTAACCACCGGAAATGAGCATGTCGTTCTTGCGGTCGAGGATGTAGAAGTAACCGTCCTCATCCATGCGTCCGATGTCACCCGTGTGCAACCAGCCGCTGCGGAACGCCTGTTCGGTAGCCTCCGGGCGGTTCCAGTAATAGGCCATGGTCTGTGGCCCACGGCAGCAGATTTCGCCCACCTCGCCAGGCGGCAGCGGCTTGTCGTCATCATCGAGGATGCACACATCCACGAACGTGAACGGACGACCACAGGAGCCGATGCGATCGTGCTCATCCGGCCCAAGACAGGTAATGACCATGGGGCTCTCCGCCTGACCGTAGGTCTGCGCAAACACCTTGCCGAAGCGCGCCTGCGCCCGCTCGAGCACAGTCGGCGCGATGGGAGATGCGCCATAGCTGATGGTCCGGAGGTTCAGTCGCGCGGTTGCGAGTGCCGGTTCCTCGAGAATCATCGCAAGCATAGTGGGCACGAGGAAAGTCATGCTGGCCTGGGTCTTTTCCGCAAGGCTCACGAATTCCGCTGCATCAAACTTCGGCATGATCAGCGAAGTAGCCCCCCGCACCAGTGCCGGCAGGAAGAAGGCACCGGAGGCGTGGGCGATCGGCGCGGCGTGCAGGAAGGTGTCACCGGGGCGGATGTCCGGGACCAGATCCATGAGGAAAGCGGAAAGCTCGGCCAGTTCCCCACGGGTGGTGAGTGTGACGGCCTTGGCCTTGCCCGTGGTGCCACCGGTGAACCCGAGCCGATAGGGTGCATCGAGCGCACGGTCAACGGCGCACGGTGATGAGGCACCCTCGGCAACGAGACGTGTGAGCTCGTCCGTGCCGATGAGCTGCTCGGCAGTCAGGCCTTGTACGTCAGCATGAATGACTGCGCGACAACCGGCATCGGCGATCTTGTAGAGATGATTGTCCAGCGTCTCACGGGTATTCAGGCCCACGCGCACCAGCCCGGCCTTGGCCACGGCGTAATAGGCAATGAGGCATTCGATGCTGTTGGAAAGCAGCACGCCGACGCGATCTCCTGCTACCAAGCCGCGGGCCAGGAGGGCATTGCCGAGGCGATCGGTCGCCGCATCGAATTCCCGAAACGAGATCCGCCGGGGGCCTTCCACGAGACAGGGCGCATCGCCGAAATACAGCGCTGCGCGCCGGATCAGTTGTCCGATTTGCATGGTGTCCTACTTGCGAAGTTTCTCGATGTCCGCGCGCCGCAATCCCGCCCCGCGATCGCGCAACAGGCGGGAGTCCTCCTGTTCGATGCGGTACATCTCCTGGGCCAGCGGAGTGTCGTAATGATACTTGAGCCAGCTCTCGCACCGGAACCGGAAGCGCGGTTGATTGAGGCGGGGCGTGAACGCCTTCACTGCCTCGTTGTAGGCCGCGATCCCCATCACGCCCCGGGTGGTGCGGTAGCGATCAGCCTTGGGCTCCAGATGGGTGATACCGGGATGCATTTCGCCACAGGTCCGGGTGTAGTCGCCATCATCGAGGATCGAGTAAGGAATGAGCGAGTAGGTATTCGCCGGCAGATTGGCGTGCTGCATCAACTGATAGTCGTGTGTGCGCTGGCTGGGGTGCGAAAGAGGCCCCAGGATCTCCCATAGCGACATGTTGCTGTATTCATCATTCAGCAGCGGGCGCAGACGTTCTGCTCGCTCGTCGACGAGGATCCAGTCTGCCGGGTCATAGCACCCTGCCACATGGGCAATGTCCTTGCAGATGGCGAAATAGGTGATGGCCCCGGCATCGATCATCTGGTCGCGGGTCCAGCCCGCGATGCGCTTCCAGAGTTTGGCGGTGGCTTCCTTGGCGCGCGCGGTGAGGTCATTGAAAGTCGCCGTGAGTTCCTCGCGGCTACCCATGCCGACCGGTACATAGGAGTCCGTCAGACAATCCGAGGTGTACAGGCCAACCCCCACCATGTGGTGCGACTTGAATTCCGGCTGGGATTCGAAGGAACCCCAGTCGTCCATGATGTGGAAGTGACAGCCCTTCACCGCCATCGGGACCGTGAGGTTGTTGTAGGGCATCTCGGCGGCCACACCGTCCAGCCAGGGATAATCGCCTTCAGCCAGATCCATGAAATCGCGCACGATGAGCTCGCGTTCGTCATCCAACTTGTAGGGCCCCTGGTTGGTGAGCGCGATGCGGGATTCGCAGGAAACGAGGAAGCCATATTGCGAGGTTGCCGCCATGAAAGCCTGTGCCGCGGCATGCAGGGGATCGCCCTCCGCGCAATCGTAGAGATCTGCGTGAAAGATCTGCAGCCGCCGCTCTGGAAGGATCTGTGCGCGATGGCCGAACTCACGATTGGTGAGATGGGCATCATTGCGGTGCCAAGCCAGCTGGAAGCGTTTCCAGAAGTCGAGTACGTAGATGATGTCTTCCACTGCATCCTGCGGACGGATGAGCCCGAGCGAAATCAGGTATTCGCGGCCCAGAAGGTAGAAGTTGGGCAGGCCCCAGCCCATGGCCGGGTTCTGGCACTTGATGCCCCGTCCACGCACGCGATCGCCGATTTCCTCGGCTCGCATGTGCGTCTCAATCTTCCGCAATAACGCCGGGTAGCGGTAGAACGCCATGAAGTAGGACAGGATCATGTAGGGGGACACCGGAAAAAGCTTGGACTCCTGCACCGTGCGCGTGAGGCACAGCCAGTAGGTTTCATCGGTGTTCTGCTGGATGAGATTGTTCGTTTCCAGCAACTGGGTGTAGCTCGGGCTCATGTGCGGACCCTCCACACTCGGCCGGTCTGCTCAACACCCCGCTGGTAGTGTTCTGCGGTCTTGGCCGTGGCCGAACATTCCATGCGCACCGTGTCACCCTCGCGGATGCCGGAGAGCCGTGCGTTCATGAAACAGGGGATGCCGTACTCGCGCGTGAGGATGCCGAGATGGGAACGCACCGTGCCCCCCGCACAGAGCACGCCACTGAACTGTTCGAGGATAGGCGCTGTGAGCGTGCCGCCTGAGTCATCGATGATGGCAATGGTGCCCGGTGGCACGCCTTGCTCGAGATAGCTCAACACCTTGGCACTGGAGCGTACATAACGCGCGATACCCACGAGGTCCTCATCATACTTGACCACGTTGTCGCCTATCCCGCGCTGCTCGAGGCCCGCGCCATCGAGCGGCAGTACCACGGCCTCGGGGTGCTCGAAGCTGAAGTCGCCCAGAGCCTCTTCCACGCCCTCGGCCGCGATGTATGCCTCTGGTCGCTCGCGCTGGGAGACCACGGCGGACCACGCATACCGGTGACCATAGGCCAGCAGCCGGGCATCGATGGTTGCAAAATCTTCGCGCGTGATGTGGGTTATGGCTTCGCCGAACACGAACTCCTGCCAAGGCTTGCCGGAAGCTGCGAATTTGCGTCGCACGAGATCCTTCACGGCGAGATGGAAAGCTTCGACCACGGGAGTGCTGCACTCCTCGCCGAATTTGTCTGTATCGCTGAGCAAACGGGTCATCGATCCACTCCTGGCAAAGAGGCCCTGCGGGGCCGGGCGTTACGGCCTGCGGCGCGCAAGAATGTCGCATCGACCCGTCGGCTGCAACCGCGGCGCGTGCGCCGAGACGCGCGCTCCGTACA
>JAURMM010000030.1 GCA_030830685.1 Gammaproteobacteria bacterium
AACCACGGACGTCGGATCCACGCGCACCCAGCCTTCCCCGGGCAGATACACCTCCGCCCAGGCGTGGGCGTCGCGCTGGCGGATCATGAAATAGTCGCTCAGGTTGTTGAATTCGCCACCCTGATAACCGGTGACTATGCGCGCCGGAACGCCTGCGGCGCGCATCAACACCACAAAGCTCGCTGCAAAGTGCTCGCAAAAGCCTTCGCGCGTGTCAAAAAGAAAACCGTCGATCGGGTCCCCGGGTAGTGCAGCTGGGAGCAAGGTGTAAGAGAAGTCCTCGCGATAGAATGCCAGCGCACGCTCCACAATCGCTCGTGGGATATCGCGCTGCAGTCGCCATTCTTCGGCCAGCGCACGTGCGCGGGGATGGCCTGCCGCAGGCAGTTGCAAGGCCGCGACACGCTCGGCTTGCGTGATCCCCATCAGGCGGTAGGTGGTCGCGGATTCGAGCGTGTAGCGCAGACGTTTGCGTACCGGCACTGTCGCATGCAGGCTCATGTCCGGTCCGCTGCGCCCTACGGTTCCTCCAGCGACCACGGCATCGAGTCCAATCAGCCAGCGTTCGTCTGTCGGCTCGAGCAGGACGGTGTAGCGATAGCGCTCGCCACTTCCCTCCACCGGATGAGCGGCGCCCTGCGCAACCGCGCCGGCCCGCCAGGTCCGGCCATCCGTTTGCCACAAGACCGGTCCCCGCCAGTAAAGGTCTGCTGCCCGAGGCACCCTGCTGCCAAAATCTACGCGGAAGGCAATCTCGTCGCTGGCGCCAAGTCGTGTGATCTCGCCGAGCGTGAGCGTGTCACTGAGACCAGTGACGGCGTCGTACGCGTCACGCGGCAGGCCAAAGAGCGGCCCTGGAATCCTGGGATAGAGCACAAAGGCGACCAGCATGATGGGCAGAGACTGCAGCACCATGCGCCCCCCCAGCCGCAGACACTCCGGCCCGGAGAAGGCAGATGGCGAGGTATTGAAGCGGATGAGCGTAGCGGTGATGAGCACCACCACACCCAGCATGTAGACCGCCGTGAACACCGTCTGCGAATAGAAGAAGTTAGTCACCACCAGAAAGTAGGCGAGGAACGTGACGATGTAGAAATCGCGCGTGGACTGCAGCTCGATGAGCTTCAGCCCCATGAGCGTTGCAAGGAGAGCCACGCCTGCGTCGCGTCCGATCTGTCCGCGGTAGGCGATGTACACAGCGAAGAATGCCGCCAAGGCCAGAAATTGCTTCAGCCACCAGAGGGCTTTGTGTCGGCGATCCGGCAGGGGCAGGTACTGCGCACTGGCCAGCATGCGCCAGCCGGCAAGCACCACAAAGCAGGCCATGATGCCGGGCGAAAGCCGAGAAACATGTGGTGCCAGCGCCGCCACCAGACTGGCGAGGCACCACCACAGTTGCGAGCGCGCCAGATCCTCGCGACCGCTCTGCAGCGTGCTCATTCGAGGCCGAAGCGCGCGAGCGCTTCCAGGGCTGCGCGACGGTGCTCTGCGCCGCACCCTGCGGGCAATGGTGCAACGCCGGGCAGGTTCAGGCTGTAACGCAGGCCGCGTTGTTCCGCCTGCAAGACCCACTGGCAGAGCTGCGAAAGCTTGTCCTCAACATCCGGCAGCTGGGTGACGGCAATCCAGCTCAGGCACGTTTCGCGATCCGCGTCCCCGCTGAAGCGTTTCACCAGCAGCTCATCCTGACGCGCCAGCGAGGGCCAGTGAATCCGTCGCGGAGATTCCCCGGGCCGATAGGGCTGAAGCCCGGTGAAATCCTCAACGCCCGGCGCATTGCCGCGATCGCCCCGGCCGGCTGGCAAATCCGCCTCTGGCAGCGGCAAGGATCCGGCTGGCCGCGGATAGACGAGCGCGCGCGCGCGGGTTTCCAGGTAGGCCCATCCTCCCAGCACACCCAGCGGGAAGCGCGACTCCACGCGCAGTCTGCCCAGCGGCTGCCAGCCGCGATGAGGGGCGGGCACGCGCAGAGTTACGACATCTTCGGCTGACAGCACCGGCAGATGTGTGACTGCGGTGCGCTGATCCTTCAACCACCAGCGCCGATCATCGAGTGCCAGCGCAGACACGGTCACGTTGTGACGTGCACGCGCGGGCGCGTCCACCAGGCGCAGTCGGAACTCCACTTCGCCACCGGCAAAGGCCGGCACAGCGTCCACCTCACCCAGCCGCAAGCCCGCGAGATTGTGATAACCCTGCAGCATGCCGACCAGCAACAGCCCACCCAGCAGAAAGCACAGGAGATAGGCGAGTGCATTGTCGTAGTTGATCGCACCCAGCAGGATTACGACCATCAGCGCGCCGAGTGTGAGCCCGTGACGGTTCGGCAGCATGTACAGCCGCCGATAATTGATGGGTGGCGTGGGGTAGGGTCTGGGGTGACCGAACATGGTCCGGGCCGCGTCCCTGTGCGTTCAGGGAATCGGGACGCCGGCTACCAGAGCTGCGCCCAGCTCCTCGGCGCTACGCGTGCCATCCCTGCTCGAGAGACGGTGGCCGGCCACGGCGGGCAGCACCGCCTGGAGATCTTCTGGCACGCAGTGCTTGCGTCCCTCCAGCAGAGCCCAGGCGCGGGTGGCACGCAGCAGGGCAAGTCCGGCGCGCGGTGAGAGTCCGCAGGCGTATTCGGAAGATCGACGTGTGTGGGTAAGCACGGCCTGCAGGTAATCGAGCAGCGCATCCGATACATGGACTTCACCCACCGCGGCCTGCAAGGCAACGAAGCGCTCAGCATCCAGCATGGGCGGCAGTGATTCGATCATGCCGCGGCGCTCCTCACCCCGCAGCAGCTCGCGTTCTGCCTCCGGCGCGGGATATCCGAGCGACAGGCGCATGAGGAAGCGGTCGAGCTGGGATTCCGGCAGGGGATAGGTGCCAATCTGCTCGCGTGGGTTCTGGGTCGCGATCACGAAGAACGGTCTCAGCAGTGCATGGGTGCTGCCCTCGAGAGTGACTTGCCCTTCCTGCATGGCTTCCAGCAGCGCACTCTGCGCTCTCGGCGTGGCCCGGTTGATTTCATCGGCCAGCAACACCTGTGTGAAGACAGGACCCCGTTGCAGGGTGAAGGAGTTGGTCTCCCGGTGGTAAATGGAAACACCGAGGATGTCCGAAGGCAGCATGTCGCTCGTGAACTGCAGGCGCTGGAATTGCAGGCCAGAGAGTCTCGCCAGTGCATGCGCGAGCGTGGTCTTGCCTACGCCCGGCAGATCTTCCAGCAGCAAATGGCCGCCGGCGAGCAGGCAGGTCACGGAAAGTCGTGTCACCGCTGGCTTGCCGAGAATCACCGCATCCAGCGCACGCAGCAGTCCTTGCAGGGTGTCATGCATCGCTCACTCTCCTGCGATGGTCATCTCTTCCAGCAGCACCGAGCCGATGCGGGTGGAGCCGCGGGTTTCCTCGTCGCCGCCTACCGCAACTATCCCGCGCAGCATCTCGCGCAGGTTGCCAGCGATGGTGATCTCCTCCACTGGAAAGGCCAGGGCGCCCTCTTCTACCCAGAAGCCGCTCGCACCGCGCGAATAATCGCCGGTGAGCAGATTGGTCCCGTGACCCATGAGGTCAGTCACCAGCAGGCCGCGTCCCATCCGGCGCAACAGTGCCTGCAGATCTTCACCCTGGTTGCCGACCAGCAGGTTGTGTGGGCCGCCCGCATTGCCGGTCGGCGTGAGGCCCAGACGGCGCGCGCTGTAGCCATCCAGAAAGTAACCGGTCAGCACGCCGGCATCGATCACCCGCCGCCGATGCGTGGCCCCGCCCTCGGCATCGAAGGGCGCACTGCCCAAGCCTTGCGGCAGGAAAGGATCTTCCTCGATGGTGAGAAACGCAGGCATCACCTGGGTGCCAGCCGCGTCGCGCAGGAAGGAAGCCTCGCGGTACAGATTGCCACCTGAGCTTGCCCCGACCAGCGAGCCCACGAGGCCAGTGGCAAGACGGGCTTCGAAGATCACGGGTGCGCGGCGGGTGGTGAGCTTGCGCGCCCCGAGCTTGGCCACTGCGCGTTCCGCCGCAAGCCGCCCTACCGACTCCGGGGAATCCAGGGCACTTGCGCGGCGCGCAGTGCTGAACCAGTAGCCGCGCTGCATGGCCCCGTCCCGCGCGCCGACCACGATGCAGTTCAGGCCATGCCGTGTGCCCGCGTAAGCCCCCGCAAAGCCGTGGCTGTTGGCATAGGCATGCACGCCTCGATAGTGGCTGACACCCGCTTCATCCACCTGGCTGACTTCGCGCTCAGCGGCCTGCGCTGCCTCCGCAGCGCGCAGGGCAAGTGCAATGGCATCTTCTGCCGTGATTTCCCAGGGATGATCCAGGTCGAGATCCGGGATGATCTGTGCGAGATAGCGGGGCTCGAGCAGACCGGACCATTTGTCGGGCTCAGCGTTGCGCGCAATGTCCGCCGCCGCAGCAACCGTCTCGGCGAGCGACTCGGGACTGAAATCCTTGGAAGTGGCGCTTCCCTTCCGTTGGCCATCGTAGACCGTCACGTGCACGGCCTTGTCCTGATGATATTCGAGTGTCTCTACCTCGCCTCCCCGCACCGTGACGGAGAGTCCTTCGCCGGTGTTGACGGAAACTGCGGCTTCCAGACCTTTCTGACGTGCGATCTGGACCACGCTGTGGGCAACATCGGTGGCGTAGTCCGGGCTCAGGGAGGTTGGAGACACGAACGCAGAGTCCTTGCGGGGTAGAGGTCGCAGCATTGTAGCGGATTCGGCCTGGAGCGCCCGTAGTGCCCGGGCATCCTGCTAAAATCGCACCATGTCGAATACCCTCGCGCGCTTGAACGAAGCGCAACTCCAGGCCGTCACCACACCCGCACGTCAGACACTGGTGCTGGCCGGTGCCGGCAGCGGCAAGACCCGCGTCCTCGTCCACCGTGTGGCCTGGTGTCTGGAACAGGGCCTGGCTGCGCCCTCCGGCGTGCTCTGCGTGACTTTCACCAACAAGGCCGCGGCAGAAATGCGCGGTCGCATCGAGTCGCTGATCAACCGTCCGCTCGGCGGCATGTGGGTGGGTACCTTCCACGGCATCGCCCATCGTTTGCTGCGCTCACACTGGCGTGAAGCGGGTCTTCCTGAGCAGTTCCAGATCATGGATGCCGAAGACCAGCAGAAGATGCTCAAAAGAGTCATTCGCGGCATGAACCTGGACGACGACCAGTGGCCGGCCCGCGAAGTGCAGTGGTTCATCAATGGCCGCAAGGATGAAGGCCTGCGCCCGGCGGATTTGAGCGACGATAACGATGCGGGCTTGCGCACCTTCATAGATATCTACCGCAACTATGAAGAAGCCTGTGCGCGTTCCGGTCTGGTCGATTTCGGCGAGCTGCTGTTGCGGGCCTATGAACTCTGGCGGGACCATGAAACGCTCCTGCGCCACTATCGCGAACGTTTCTTCCACGTGCTGGTCGACGAATTCCAGGACACCAACGCCCTGCAATACCGCTGGCTGAAGCTGCTGGTGGCGGACCAGGCCAATTTCTTCATAGTGGGGGATGACGACCAGTCGATTTACAGCTGGCGCGGCGCGCAGGTGGAAAACATGCAGCGCTTCCGCCGCGACTACCCTGAGCACAGCCTCGTGCGCCTGGAGCAGAACTACCGCTCCACCGGCAATATTCTGGACGCGGCCAATGCGCTCATTGCCTGGAACAGCGGCCGTCTTGGCAAGAAGCTCTGGACGGATGGCACGCGTGGCGACCCGATCCGAATCTATGCCGCGTTCAATGATGTAGAAGAAGCACGCTACTGTGTGGACAGTATCCGGCGACTGCATGAAGAAGGCGATCGCTACAGCGAGACCGCCATGCTCTATCGCACCAGCGCCCAGTCCCGCGTGCTGGAAGACGCCCTGCGCCAGGCAGATGTGCCCTATCGGGTGTACGGGGGCTTCAAGTTCTATGAGCGCGCAGAAATCAAGGACGCGCTCGCGTATCTGCGGCTGGCCAATTTTCATGACGCAGATCCGGCGTTCGAACGCATCATCAATCTGCCGGTGCGCGGCATCGGAAACCGCACGGTCGATGACATCCGCAATTGCGCGAGGCTGGAGCGCATCAGCCTGTGGGATGCAGCGCAGCGGCTCGTCTCCAATCGGGAGCTGGGCGCCCGCGCCGTCACGGCGGTGGGACAGTTCCTGCAGCTCATCGACACCATCACACAGCAGATCGAGGGGCAGCCGCTGGAGGTGGTGCTGGAGACTGTGATCTCGCTGAGCGGCTTGCCCGATCACTATCGCAAGGAAAAAGGCGACCGTGGACTGGACCGCATCGAGAACCTGGAAGAACTGGTCACCGCCGCGCGTGATTTCGAACCCGATGAGAACGATGCCGAGTTGCCGCTGGTCGCGGCCTTTCTCAGCCATACCGCACTGGAGGCTGGCGAAGGGCAAGCCGGACAGTTCGACGATTGTGTACAACTCATGACCCTGCATGCTGCCAAGGGTCTGGAGTTTTCGAATGTGTTCCTGGTGGGGCTGGAAGAAGGCCTGTTTCCGCATCAGCGTTCCAGCACCGATCCCAGCCAACTCGAGGAAGAGCGACGCCTGTGCTATGTGGGGCTCACCCGCGCACGCAAGCGGCTGAC
>JAURMM010000230.1 GCA_030830685.1 Gammaproteobacteria bacterium
CCTGCCTTGTTGGCGCTGCCGATGCTGACGGAATTCGATGAAGTGTCCCGCATCTGGCCCAACCTCGGGTAACGCTGCTTGAAGAGCGCCTGCAAGACGGAATCCTTGTGGGTCATGAGCTCACGCCCATCAGCGCGGGAAGCCACCCACTCCTCCCGGACAGCCTTGCGTCCCTCATCCAGGCGCCGATTGATGCGCGCCACAAATCCCCGCCTGAACGAGAAGACCAGGGTTCGGCTCTTGTGGCCTGCTGCCAATCCTTCCCGATAATCTCCCGTCGTGCGATAGCGTTTTGATTCCTCGAACAGCGAATGAAAGATGAGTTCGCTGAGGTAGACCGCCATTTCCGTATCGGAAGAAGATCCAAAGTAAGTGATGTACTCGTAGCTCCACTGGAACTTGCGGAGCTCGTTGTTTTTCTCCTCCCAGCAGGTCAGCCTGCCGGGATGCCAGACAGCTTCCACCCCGCAGAATCTGGCGATGCTCCAACAGAGATGGGTCAGCGCCTTGTAGCCTTCCCGCTGCACGACGGGCACTGTTCGCTCAATCACGTGGGGCTTGGAATCATCGGAAAGAAGCGTATCTGCCAGACCGTACTTGCTCTTCAGTGCCTGGAGCTGAGCCAGCGCACGTTCAGCCTCGTTTTCGTTGGAAGTCGCGTCTGTCGCCATCTTCTGTAGCGCATGGATTTTCTTGATCAGGCGCGCTTCAAACCGCGCCGCCGTGCGCTGTTTGGTATCCACGGCAAACTCATCCAGCATCGGGTTGACCGCAAAGCGGCGTATGAGCTGGTAGGCCTCCTTGAACTCGGCGCCATGGGGCTGGGTGCGCTTGTTCTTGTGCTTTAGCGCGACGACATGGTGTGCCAGCTCATGACCGAGCGTCATGAGAATGGCTTCTTCCACGTTCTGAACCCATCGGCTGCCGATCACCGGGTCTGACTTGAAGCTCTCGTACTCTTCGAACTCCGCGCCCCCCAGAAAATGCTCGAGGCCACCGAAGTTGACCGTCAGCGCTGTCGGTACTCCAGCGAAACTGTGGTGATGGCTGATGCCTGTGTAGGTTCTGGTAACGACGAGGATGTCCTTCACGCGCACAATCTCAACCCCGGGAACCCCCGCCCGTGAGGCCAGGAGGCCTGCCAGATTGTGAGATTTGTCGTTTTCCGGATCCTTGATCGGTCCGTAGCTGAGCAGTCTCAGGAGGAGTGTTTGGCAGAAGTCGAGATGCCAGTCGGTCAGTCCGTCACGAATACGATTCACTGCGCCCTCACTGCTGGGTCCGGGAGACACCTGATGCCTGGTGGGTGGTAGCAAAGTGCTGGCAAGCCTTTGCCTTTGCTCGAGGGGATGGTGAGTGGCTGTCTGTTTTTTGTCAAAAAACTCAATTAATGCGTTTATTCGTTAATTGGTGACAGTTACCTGATTTCGGAGCGGGGAAGTGCAGTGCGCCCCCCGGAAATGTGGTAACTGTCACCAATTCATTTGCAGTGGGAGTGGGCCGAGACCTTGCTTTCAGCCGGCACGGCAAGCTCATCACGCGGTTCACGGCGAATTACAACGATGTAATTACCCTGATAAACGGTGTCATCGCGGGATTGCCAGCAGAAATAATCCGATCAAGTCGGGAGCGATCTTCCGTTCCCGTCACCCCACCAGGAGATGGACCATTTCAGCAGGTAAAGCAGCACGATGAGCATGGCCGGCCATGCGGTGGAGGTAATGATGGCCAGTGCCACGAGAGAATCGAGCGGACCAAATGGGCGAATAGGCATTCCCCATGTGATGTCCAGCTGCAAACTGATGACATAGCCGATCGTGACGCCGGGCAGAAGGACCAACACAACTGTCCATGCCCATAGCGCGGCTTTGCTGCAGACTGATTGCCGTGCCGCGACTGCGAGCACCCAGCCAGCCAATGGCAAGGTGAGGCTCCAGAGACCGGGGATGATCCACTGCAGGGAATCCGGGACCATCATGAACCCAACCCACAGGAGTGCGCACGTGACGATGCCGATGTGAATGGCTTTGGTCAGGGTCATCTTCATTTCCCAATGTTGTTTTTACGCGCCATCTGGTCTGCCTAGCGTGCGCTCAAACTACCTGCTGGCACGCCAAACACTCAAGTTTCTTACCAAGTCACTGTTGCGCGGGGTCTCTTTCGATGGGCTCCGTCGCCTCCTGTCGCGAAAGATTCCGCGTGTCTGGTCGCATTATTGCGGACGGTACTGGCTGCGCGCCGACTGCAGGCACTGCGGACAACGACGGCTTCAAGGTGGGCGAGGAATCTGCCGGCAGATGGCCAGGATCTGACCGGGCCATTCCCCATGCTGCGCCGCACACTTGGCTGTGAATCCTCCGACCCCTTTCGCAAGGCGGCGGATCTGACTAGGCTCGGTCTCACGACCATTGATCACTACCGCCCAGGAGCACCGCATGGAACTCGGCTATTTCATAATGCCCTCGCACCCACCGGAAAGGCCGCTTTTCGATGGCCACGAATTCGACCTGAAGCAGCTGCGATGGGCGGACGAATTTGGCTATGTGGAAGCCTGGGTCGGTGAACATCACACCTGTCCCTGGGAGCCGAATCCCTCGCCAGATCTGCTGGTGGCGCAAGCGTTGCGCGAAACCTGCCGCATGAAGATCGGTACCGGTGGCTTCCTGCTGCCCTATCACCACCCGGCCGAGCTCGCCAATCGCGCGGCCTTCCTCGACCACATCAGCCAGGGCCGTTACCTCTTCGGCATTGCTTCGGGTGGCCTGCCAAGCGACTGGTCCATGTTCAATGTGGATGGCATGAAGGGCGAGCATCGCGTGATGCTGGAGGAGTCCCTCAACATCATCATGGGGCTGTGGGGAGACGACGAGAACTTCGAGTTCAAGGGCAAGTATTGGACGGTGCGCAAGCCGACGCCCAATGAGGAAGGCACGCTGCGCGCGCACCTCAAGCCTTTCCAGAAGCCCTATCCGCCGATCAGCCTGTCCGGGCTCAGCGTCAAATCAGACACGCTCAAGCTGTGCGGCGAGCGCGGCTTCATCCCCATGAGCCTCAACCTCAACACTGGTTATGTGCGTGGCCACTGGAACACCGTGATGGAAGGCGCAGCCAGCGCGGGCCGCGTTGCTGATCGCAACATGTGGCGCGTGAGTCGAGAGATCTGCGTGGCGGAAACCGAAGCCGCTGCCATGAAGCTTGCCGTGAATGGCGGCCTTGGACGGCTATGGGCCGAACACTTGCTGCCGCTGTTCCGTGCCTTCAACTATCTGGGCTTCCTCAAGCACGACGCCTCGGTGCCGGACAGCGATGTGACCATCGAATACCTGGCTCGTCACAACTGGCTGGTGGGCACCCCGGAACAGGTGGTGGACAAGATCGGCACCATGTACGACGACCTGGGCGGCTTCGGCGTGCTGATTTCACTCGGCACCGATTACATCGACCATGCGGACGCATGGCGTGAATCGATGGGCATGATAAGCCGCGAGGTGATGCCGAAAGTACAGCAACTCAAGCCTGCGGCCGAGGCTCCTGCGCTCCGTCGCGCGGTTGGTTGAAGGAATTGGTGACAAGAAATTGGTGACAGTGACCGTATTTGTTGAAATGAGGTAACTGTCACCGGTTTTCCGATCAGCGATTTTCCTTCCTCTTGCGACCCGCGGGCCGCGGAGTCAGCGAACGCCCCAAGCGGTTCTCTACCGATCGCACGAACTCCACAGCGCCCAATGGCCTTCCGCTTCGGGTGTGTCGAGAGACACTCTCC
>JAURMM010000231.1 GCA_030830685.1 Gammaproteobacteria bacterium
ATAATTCGCCGAATCGGTGATGAGCACGCGCGCACCACTGTCGTTGAGCCGGTAGACGAGCGCATCGGCCCCGAACAGCACTGAGGTGGGGCAGGACACCATGCCGGCTTTCCAGCAGGCGACGTGGGTGATGGCACATTCGGGATCCTGGGCCAGCAGGACGGTCACCCGATCGCCGCGCGCTAGACCCAGGTCACGCAGGGTGTTGGCCCATTGGTTGGCGTAGCGCCGAATCTGCTGGAAGGTGTAGCGATGAACCTTCTTCTCGCGATCCTCGTAGACGAGTGCCAGACGATCCGCATCGCCCGCCCAACGCTCACAGACATCATCCGCAATGTTGTAGTGCTCGGGGATGTTCCACCGGAAATTGCGGCAGGTCTCCTCGTAGGTATCAAAACGTTTCAGCAGACTGGTAGACATGACAGCTCCCCCCTCGAGGATGACGTGCTTGTTTTCGTGGCCGGAGCGGCATCCCCTCCGGCTGCTGCCGGCTTCTTACCCTACCCTCGCCCGCGCAGGCAAGCCGCGTCGGACTATTCCGGAATAGCGCTGGGCGCGAGAGCGCCGAGCGGACCTTCTGCTAGGATGCCGCCATCGCACGCCAAACAGCACAGAGGGGAGCCAGGACATGGGTGGGAAACTTGCGGAAAAGGTGATCATCGTCACCGGCGGCAGCACGGGGATTGGTCGCGCAGCGGCCCTTCGGTGCGCCGCAGAGGGCGCCAAGGTGGTGGTGGCGGACGTCAATACAGTCGACGCGCCTGCCACGGTGGAGGAAATCACGCGTGCTGGTGGCACTGCCATGTTCGTCAAGACCAATGTGGCCGTAGGTGAGGAAGTCCGCGCCATGGTCGCGGCCACTGTCCGGGCGTATGGACGACTGGACGGGGCCTTCAACAATGCCGGGATTGAAGGCGCTTTCACCAACATCATGAAAATGAGCGAAGCGGATTTCGATCGCACCATCGCCGTCAATCTCCGTGGTGTGTGGTTGTGCCTCAAGCACCAGATCGAGCAACTGGTCAGTCAGGGCACCGGCGGATCCCTGGTCAGTACGGCCTCCGTGGCCGGTCTCATCGGCACGCGCGGCGCCAGCGCCTATTGCGCCTCCAAGCATGGGGTGGTCGGCATCACCAAGAGTGTGGCCCTCGAGTTCGCGCGCAAGAAGATTCGCGTCAATGCCGTGTGCCCGGGCGTCATCCGGACTGCCATGGTCCAGCGCCTCATCGAGGAAGGTGGTGTTAAGGAAGAATTTCTCGTGGGTCAGGAGCCCATGGATCGCCTGGGCGAACCACGCGAGATTGCCGATGCGGTGACCTGGCTGCTGTCCGAGGAGTCTTCCTTCGTGACCGGCATCGCCCTGCCCGTGGACGGTGGCTACATCGCGCAGTAAACAGCTTGCGGACCTGACAGGGGGCGGACAGCGATGACGCGGTTGCATTGACGATCCGCCCCCTCCACACTTGGCTCGGTCCTGCTGAAACCACACTTCCTTGCGTCCAGATTCCACCCGCTACGCCCGTTTCATCGTCCGCCACCCGGGTTGGGTGCTGCTGTTCTGGGTGGTGGTGACACTGAGCGCCGGCATGGGCGTGCGCCTGCTCGAATTCAACAACAATCACCGCGCGTTCTTCAGCCCCGACAACCCCCAGCTGCTGGCCTTCAATGCGCTGGAGAACACGTTCAACAAGAACGACACCCTGAACTTCGTGGTGCAGCCCGCAGATGGCGCGGTGTTTTCGCGGGCAAGTCTTGGAATGCTGGCCGACCTCACGCAGAAAGCCTGGCAGATTCCCTACTCCTCACGGGTCGATTCGCTGACGAACTTTCAGTTCACGGAAGGTGTGGGTGATGATCTGGTGGTGCGCGATCTGGTTGCAGACCCCGACGTGATCGGCCCTGCAGCCCTCAAGCGGCTGCGCGAGACTGCGCTCGCCGAACCGACCCTCGAGGGCGCCTTGATTCGCGAGCGCGGCGATGTGACGGCGGTCAACGTGGTGGTACAGCTACCGCGCAAGGATGAGGCGCACGAAGTTCCACAGGTCGTCGAGGCAGCGCGGAAACTGGCGGCGGAGATCGAGCGTGACTACCCCGGCACCCGAATCCATCTGACGGGCCTGGTGGTGATGGATCAGGCATTTGCCGAAGCCTCGAGGCACGACATCCTTACCCTCATACCAGCCAGCTTCGCGGTCATGATCCTGCTCATCGCGGTCCTGCTCGGGGGCGCCACAGGGGCTCTCGGCTGCGCGCTGGTCATCGCGCTCGCGATCATCATCGCCATGGGTCTCGCCGGGTATATCGGCTATCCGGTGTCCTCGGCGACCTCGGCTGCGCCCGTCATCATTCTCACAGTCGCGATTGCCAATTGCGTACACATTCTCGACGCCTATCGACAAGCGCTGCAGACAGGCGTCGACCAGGAAACGGCGCTGATTGACGCGCTGGGCACCAACCTTCGGCCGATATTCTTCGCGAGCCTCACCACGGTCATCGGCTTTCTAACCTTCAATTTTTCTGAAGTCCCACCCTTTCGCCAACTGGGTAATCTGGTGGCGTTCGGGGACTTTGCCTCCTACATGCTGGCAGTGAGTCTCTTCCCTGCCCTGCTCGCGCTCCTGCCGGCACGCTTTGCAACGGGCAGGCAGCTGCCTGTTGCCTGGGTGATGGCGCTGGCCGAATTTGCCATCAAGCGGCGACTCTGGCTGCTGCGGGGCCTGGGCGTCCTGCTGCTCGGACTCATCGCGTGCATCCCGCGCAACCAGCTGAATGATGTCTTCGTGAACTATTTCGACGAGAGCACGCCGTTCCGGCAGGCGACCGATTTCACCACCCGACATCTGAGCGGGGTTTATCACTTCTACTACACGCTGGATTCCGGGCAGGAGGGCGGCATTCACGCACCGGCTTTTCTGGCTGCGGCCGACGCTTTCGTGGCCTGGCTCAGGCAGCAGCCCGAGGTCAAGCATGTGGCCAGCTACACGGACACGGTGAAACGACTCAATCGCAACCTGCACGCGGAAGACCCGGCGTACTACCGCCTGCCCGACTCGCGGGAACTGGCAGCGCAGTACCAGTTGCTCTATGAGATGTCGCTGCCTTACGGGCTTGATCTCAACAGCCAGATCGACGTCAACAAGTCGGCGCTGAAGATCAGTGCCGCGATGGAAACGTTGTCCAGCCAGGCCGCCATCGCCTTCAACACGCGCGCAGAAGCATGGTTGCGCGCACAGGCGCCGGACATTGCTTCCGGTACGGGTTCCGGGACAGCGCTGATGTTCTCGCACCTTGGTGTGCGCAACATCAAGACGATGCTGATGGGCAGTGCCTTGGCGCTGGCGCTCATTTCGTTCCTGCTGGTGTTCATGCTGCGCGCCCCGGGCCTTGGGCTGCTGAGCCTCGTGCCTAATCTGCTGCCGCTGGGTGCGGGCTTCGGACTGTGGGCGCTGGCGGTAGGCCAGGTCGGACTCTCGCTCTCGGTGGTAGCCAGCATGTCGCTCGGCATCATCATCGACGACACCGTGCACTTCCTCGTGAAGTATCAGCGCGCGCGGCGCCGAAAGGGACTGAATCCGGAAGACGCAATTCGCTATGCGTTCCGGGTCAATGGACGTGCCATGCTGGTCACGAGCATCACCCTGGTGCTCGGTTTTCTGGTCCTCGCGTTTTCCGCTTTTGAGCTGAATGCCGGAATGGGACTCTTGACTGCATTGGTCATCGGTCTCGCGTTGCTGGTCGATCTGCTGTTCCTGTCCCCGCTGTTGCTGACGCTGGAGGAGCGCGCGCATGCCTAGCTACCGTGGAGCACTGCTCCTGTCGTGCCTCTTCGGCCTGAGCCCGGTCATGGCGCAGTTCGCTGCTGACCAGGCCGCGTCCGAACGGGCGGATCTCGACCCCGAACAACGTGGGCTCGCGATTGCCGAAGTCGTGGAAGCGCGCGATGCGGGTTGGGGGGACATGCGGGCAGAGCTCAAGATGCGTCTACGCAATCGCCAGGGTCAGGAGAGTCTGCGTGCGCTGCGGATGCAGGTCCTGGAGATTACCGATGATGGCGATCAGAGTCTCATCGTGTTCGATTCCCCGCGCGATATTGCCGGCACTGCGTTCCTGAGCTACACGCATGCACTCAAACCCGATGACCAGTGGCTCTACCTGCCTGCCCTGAAGCGGGTGAAGCGCATCGCCTCGGCCAACAAGTCGGGTCCCTTTGTCGGCAGCGAGTTCGCATACGAGGATCTCTCCTCCACCGAGGTGGCGAAATATCGCTACCGCTGGCTGCGCGACGAAGACCTCGAGGGGCGCACGACTTATGTACTGGAGGAGTTCCCCGCCTACGAACACTCCGGCTATACGCGCCGCCTGGTATGGATAGACCAGGAAATGATGCAGCCACTGAAAGTGGTGTTTCACGACCGCAAGGACGCGCCACTTAAGACGCTCACGTTCCGGCACTACCGGCAGCATCTCGATCGTTACTGGCGGGCCGACGAGATGCACATGGAGAACCATCAGACGGGCAAGGAAACCACCCTCTCCTGGCAGGACTACCGCTTCGGCACCGGACTGTCCCGACGTGACTTTGATCAAGCCAGCCTGAAGCGCATCCGCTGAGGTCGGGAGGGGGACAAGCTGCCTGGGCAGGCGAACGACGCCCCGCCGTTCACCTGCCTACGGTCTGCCGCCCTCTCCCCTCTGTCTGCCCACTACCGACGATAGTCGCGCACGTACGCCGGCACCGGTAAGGCATCCTGCTGACGCGGATCGGTCTCGGCAGGCTGCGGTATCGTCGGCAAGGGCAGTACCCCGGCCCAGGTTGGCCACTCGAGCTCATCATCAGCATCACCCGGCGGACCTTTACGGATCTTGGCGGACGCGTCCTCGATATCGATGCCCACGATGGTCGTGGCCTGCAGTTCCTTCTCGGTGGGCGGACGGGCATCCGCCCAGCGCCCGCGGCAGACGTGCTCGGTCAGGCAGCGCAGGGCTTCGAGTTTGTGCGCCGGCTCCTCGATGCTGGCTCCGCGCCCGAACAACACGACCGAGCGGTAATTCATCGAGTGATTGAACACGGTGCGAGCCAGCACCAGACCGTCCAGCAGGGTGACGGCGACGGCGAGGGGATTGCCGGCATTGATGTGTTCCAGCATGCGCCCGCCCTTCAAGCCATGCAGCAGCAGTTGATCGCCCATCCGGGCATGGATGGTGGGAATGATGAAGGGCTGGCCGTCCATGACGAAGCTCACATGGCAGACGAGGCCTTCGTCCAGGATGGCATGCACCGTTGCCGCATCGTAGGCGGCACGCTTGGGATAGCGCATCACGCGGTTACGGGGGTTGGCCTTGAACTCTGCCATGCGCGGTCTCCGCTTGGTTTGTCGGTGGAGTCCGGATTCTAGCGCAGGATAAAGGGACACGAATGGTGGCATTGCACCGCGGGCCGCGGTGGTGCGTTGACCCCCGGAAGGGTGTCCACTAGAGTCGCCGCGACATCGTGGAGGGCGTGACGTGGCGAATGAAGTGCTGGTCGAGGAAAAAGCCTCCGTGCTCTGGCTCACGCTCAATCGTCCGGCGCGCCGTAACGCAATCAACGAAGCCGTCTGTGCCGGCCTCAGCGCCGCGCTGGCAGAGGCGGAGCGCGCCAATCACCTGCGCGCGGTGGTCATCACCGGTGCCGGCGATGAGGCGTTCTGTGCGGGTGGCGACCTGTCTCCAGAT
>JAURMM010000232.1 GCA_030830685.1 Gammaproteobacteria bacterium
AGATGAGTGAGCGTTTCAAGCCAAAGTATCCGTCCTTGGCGCTCGGATAATTGAGGCGGATGAAGAGGTCGAAGGCGCTGTCTTCGTTGAAGCCGGTGACGTAATACACCCCTAACGGGGTCTTGTTGTCGCCCCGGATGCGCTTGTCACCAGAGCCGCCCCGGCCAGTTGCCACGGTGTACCGACGCGCGACCCGGCTGCCGTGCTTGACCAGCAACATGCGCTGCGCCTTGTGGATTTCCAGCACGTAGTCAGGCGCAATTGCGGGCTTCGGGCCGGGGCCGGATCGCGGCGAAGGCTCCGCTGCCCAGAGGCTTTGACCGACAAGAACAAGCAAGACCAGAACTGCCCAGGGGACTGCACGCATCTTTTGCTGAAGGCCTGTTCCGTTGTTCGAGACCAAGCGCGAGTATAAGCGTGGTGACGTATTTGCCCAGCCCCGGCGGTAACCAGCCTTGCACCTCGGCGCTGCTGCTGCTTCGCCTCTGCTCGCCGTGTTACTCTCGAAGCCCCAGCAGCGCCGTCCACCCGCATGCCCAGTTCTTGCACGCACAAATACACTCGCACGGCCATGCTGCTCCACTGGGGCATGGCCATGCTCGTCTGTGCCCTGTTCGCCATCGGCTGGTACATGGTGGATCTGCCCAAGGGGCCGGCACGCGGCGAGACTTTCGCGCTTCACAAGTCTCTCGGACTCTCGGCCTTCCTGCTCCTAGTGTGGCGGCTGGGCTGGCGGCTGCGGCATCCCGCACCTCCGCTGCCGGAGGCCGTGCCGGGCTGGCAGATGCGCGTGGCGCATGCCGTACACTGGGCCTTCTATGGGTTGCTCGTGTTCCAACCGCTCTCCGGCTATCTCTCCTCATCCTTCAGTGGCTATGTCACCGCCTTGTTCGGGTTGCCATTGCCTCAGTGGGGCCACGCCAATCCGCCACTCAACCAGTTCTTCACCGAACTGCATGCGGCGGGATCCCTCGCGTTGCTCGCGCTCATCGTCGTGCACTTGCTCGGGACACTCAGCCATCTTCTGCAACCCGGCGAGAATCTGCTCCGCCGGATGCTGCCCTGGTAGTGCGCCCCGGGTTGCGGGATTTTCCTGTATTCCACTGTCGGCAGCTCGCGCATGCGTGACTCTGCCGCTCCTTCTTTGCGCCGTTTGCTGCTCGGCTATGAACTGACCTTCTTTCTGCTTGTGCTCGTGACAGGCGCCGTGGGCGGGGCCGCCGCGTACTTCTGGCAGCAGACATCCACAGAAACCCTGCGTCTGACGCGCCTGCGCGATGCTGCCCAGGAGCTTCACACGCTCGCTTACCGGCAGCTGCAGGAAGTGGCGTTGGCGCGCCTGCGCGCGGATCCTGCGGCGGAGCAGGTGTACTCGGGGTATTACGCGGGTATCCAGTCACGCTTCAACAAGCTGCGCCAGAACTCTGCCTCGCGGGCGGAAGACTATGCCATCCAGCACTATCAGGAGGCCTACAGCCAGCTGCAGGCGGAGCTCAACGGCATTTTCGAGGACGCGCGGCTCTTGAACCGCCTGGTGCGGAGTCGCCAACTCGATCCCCAGTATGAAAGAAGCCTGGTCCAGGGCTTGGAGAGTCGTTTCCGCAACCTGAGTGGGCTGCTGACACAAGGTCTCGCCTGGCAGCAGTCACGCATCCACCTCTGGACCCGCTACGCCCCTTTGGCCTTGACGGTTTCCGTGCTGCTGGCGCTGTCGTTGATCTGGCGCTCGCGCCGTAGGCTGAAGACCGGTTTCGTGCAACCCATGCAGCACCTCACACTGGATACCGCGCGACTGGCCGAGGGGGCACCGGCGGTGCGCCTACCCGAGGAAGGCGTCAGCGAGGTCACGGAGCTGGCGCGGGGCATCAACCAGATGGCGTCTGAGCTCGCTGCCAGCCGCGATGCGCTGGTGGAATCCGAGCGCCAGGCAGCCTTGGGTGCACTGGTGCCGGTGGTGGCGCACAACATCCGCAATCCACTCGCCAGCATCCGCGCCAATGCACAGCTCCTGCAGTATCTGGAAACGCCCCAGGAATCCCTGCAGACCGCAGGCGACATCATCGAATCCGTGGACAGGCTTGGCCGTTGGGTCAATGCGCTGGTGTCCTATCTGCATCCCCTCAAGCCGCAGCTGGCGCCAGTGCGCGCGGTGGATCTGCTGGAGGCGGTGCTCACCCTGCTCAAACCCCGCCTCCTCGAGAAATCGGTGACAGTTACCCGATTTCCCCGGGATGAGTCGCTGCGCGTCGCAGCGGACCGGGACCTCATGGAGCAGGCGCTTTATGGGCTGCTCAACAATGCCGTGGAGGCGTCGGAGGTCGGGGCAACCCTGCGTCTTGGTGTGGAAGGTGGAGCGGGGCAGGTGAGACTGATGCTCGAGGATGAGGCGGGTGGTATTCCTTTCATGCCGCGGCCCTCGGACCTTAGCCCTGGCCCCACCAGCAAACGCTTCGGCACGGGCCTCGGCATCCCCATCGCCTTCAAGGTGGCCAAGGCGCACGGATGGGAACTCGGCTTTGAAGTGGTGGACAATAAGGGGACCCGAATCACCCTCACGGCACCCGCTTTGGA
>JAURMM010000233.1 GCA_030830685.1 Gammaproteobacteria bacterium
ACCCACGCACCGCGCTGGTGTTCGGTCGACCTCCGCGATGGCAACCAGGCGCTGATCGAGCCCATGAACGTGGGCCAGAAGCTGCAGATGTTCAAGCTGCTGGTGGCGGTCGGCTTCAAGGAGATAGAGGTCGGCTTTCCGGCCGCTTCCGCCCCGGATTTCGACTTCGTGCGCCACCTCATCGAGCATGACCTGATTCCGTCGGACGTGACCGTGCAGGTGCTGACCCAGGCGCGGCCAGAACTCATCAAGCGCTCGTTTGAAGCACTCGCAGGGGCGCGGCGCGCGATCATGCATCTCTACAATTCGACTTCCACTGTCCAGCGCGAATTCGTGTTCGGCCTCGACCGCGCTGGCATCACAGCCATCGCGACTGAAGGCGCCCGGATCGTGGCGGAAGAGGCAGCCCGCTATCCGCAGACCGAGTGGGTGTTCCAGTACTCACCGGAAAGCTTCACCGGCACCGAGATCGATTACGCGGTGGAGATCTGCGATGCGGTGGTCGAGGTCTGGAATCCGACGCCCGCGCGGCCTTGTATCCTGAATCTCCCCGCCACCGTGGAAATGGCGACGCCCAATATCTATGCCGACCAGATAGAGTGGTTCTGTCGGCATATCAAGCGGCGCGACTCGGTCGTCATCAGCCTGCACACCCACAATGATCGTGGCTGTGCCGTGGCCGCGGCCGAACTCGGCGTGATGGCCGGTGCCGATCGCGTGGAAGGCACCCTGCTCGGCAACGGCGAGCGCACAGGTAACATGGACATCGTGACCATGGGCATGAACCTGTACAGCCAGGGCATCGACCCCTTGCTCGATTTCTCGCGCATGGACGAGATCATCCGCTGCGTGCGCGAGTGCACCCAGCTCCCCGTGCATCCCCGCCATCCATGGGCGGGAGAACTGGTCTTCACTGCCTTCTCGGGCAGTCATCAGGATGCGATTCGTAAATGCCTCGCCCAGCGGGATCCCACGGCGCCCTGGGAAGTTGCCTATCTGCCGATAGATCCGACTGATATCGGGCGGACCTATCAAGAGGTCATCCGCATCAACAGTCAGTCCGGCAAGGGGGGCGCGGCCTATGTTCTCGAGCAGCAGGCCGGCTACGACCTGCCTCGCTGGCTGCAGATCGAGTTCAGCAGCGTGATCCAGCGCCATGCCGAGGAAACGGCAACGGAAGTCGCGCCGGACACACTGATCGCCATCTTCGAGCAGACTTTTCTTCGCTGTGACCAGCCCTTGCGCCTAGTGTCCTACCAGTTGACGCGAGAGGCCGACGAGGATCGCCTGCAGGCCGTGATCGAAACGGAAGGCCGGCGCGCACTGGCCCTGCACGGGCGGGCCTCGGGTGCGATGGGCGCTTTCATCGCGGGCCTTGAACAGCAACTGGGCTTGCGTCTCGTACTGGTCGAATACAGCGAGCACACGCTCGACCGGGGCGCTGGCGCAGGTGCTGATGCGGTGGCCTATGTGCAACTCAGCCTCGACAACACGCGGCATTGCGGGGTGGGTCGCAGCAGCGATATCGTCGAAGCCTCACTGCAGGCCATACTGGGCGCGGTGAACGCACATCTGCAGCGTCACCCCGGAACCCTGGCCGCCTGAAGCGGTCACACGCGCATCCCGGCCTCGCCGGGATGCCATTTTCTGCCGGAGAACCGAACCGACATGGACACCATGGCCAATCCCCTGCTGCTGCACACCGGGCTGCCAGCCTACGACCGCATCGAACCTGCGCACATCGAGGCGGCAGTCAGCCATCTCGTGAGGCGGGGGAATGAAATCCTCGCGGCGCTGGAGACCGGCTCACATCCGGATTGGGTCAGTCTCATGGTGCCGCTCGAGGAAATCGACCTCCTGTTCGAATACGGATGGTCGCCCATCGGCCACCTGCTGAGCGTGGCCAATACCGATGCGCTGCGCGCAGCGCATGATGCGAACATGCCCCGGATCGTCGAGTTCAGTCTTGCCCTGCGACAAAGTCCGGCGCTTTACCGCAAGCTGTGCGCGCTCCGCGATGGGCCGCAATGGCCGGCGCTCACAGCAGCCCAGCAGCGCATCATCACCCGCTCCATCCAGTCCGCTGAACTGTCCGGCATCAAGCTGGAGGGTGCGCAGCGCGCCCGCTTTAACGAAGTGGAGCAGGCCCTGTCACTGCTTGGCACGAAGTTTTCGAACAATCTGCTGGATGCAACCAAGGCCTGGAGCCTCGATCTCACCGAGCGCGCGCAGGTGGAGGGACTCCCGCCAAGTCTGCTGCGCCTCGCTGCTGCCGCGTGGTCCGCTGCGCATCCGCAAGAGACCCCGGCGGAGGCAGAGCTGGGGCCGTGGCGCATCACGCTGGATGCCCCGAGTTTTGGGCCATTCATGGAGCATTGTGGTTCGCGCGCACTGCGTGAACAGGCCTATCGCGCGCAGATCGCGCGCGCTGCACAGGGCGAGACCGACAACAAACCACTCATCACCGAAATCCTGCGTCTCAAGCACGAAAAAGCCAAGCTGCTCGGCTTTGCCAATTATGCCGAGGTGAGTCTCGCCCAGAAGATGGCGGGCAACGTGGCTGCTGTAGAGGCCATGCATGAGCGCCTGCTCGAGGTGGCTTTGCCGGGTGCACGTCAGGAGCTTGCCGAGCTGCAAACATGGGCGGCCGACCATGGTCAGACCGAACAGCTTGCGCATTGGGATGTTGCGTTCTGGGCTGAGCGCATGCGTGAGGCGCGCTACGCCTTCACTGACGAAGAACTGCGCCCGTACTTCTCGCTGGATCGCGTACTGGGTGGCCTGTTCGCGCTCTGTCATCGACTGTTCGGCATCACGATAAGTACCGCAAACGGGGAAGCCCCGGTCTGGAACCCGGATGTCCGCTTCTATGCGGTGAGCAATGAACGCGGCGCGCGCATCGCGAGTTTCTATCTCGATCCTTACTCCCGCCCCGAGAACAAACGCGGCGGCGCCTGGATGAACGATTGTATCCAGCGTTCCGTCGGTCCGTTCGGTACTCGCCTGCCCGTGGCTCACCTCGTGTGCAACGGAACACCCCCCAGTGGTGGAGTGCCCTCACTGATGACCTTCCGGGAGGTAGAGACTTTGTTCCACGAGTTCGGGCATGGCCTGCAGCACATGTTGACCACAGTCGATTTCAGGGATGCTGCCGGCATCGCCGGCGTGGAATGGGACGCCGTGGAGCTGCCCAGCCAGTTCATGGAGAACTGGTGCCTGCATCGCCCCACCCTGATGGGCATGGCTCGGCACTACGAGACGGGCGCCCCTCTTCCGGATGCGTTGTTCGACAAGCTGCGCGCGGCCAAGACCTGGCGTGCTGCCTCGGCCATGGTGCGCCAGCTGCATTTCGGCATGACCGATCTGGCCCTGCACGCAGGCTTCGATCCCGAGGGCCCGGAAACCGCCTTCCAGGTTGAGCAGCGCATCGCAGCGCGCACGAGTCCCATGCCACCACTGCCGGAGAACCGTTTCCTGTGTTCGTTCTCCCACATCTTCGCCGGCGGCTATGCCGCGGGGTACTACAGCTACAAGTGGGCCGAGGTGCTGAGCGCTGATGCGTTTGCGGCGTTCGAAGAAGCCGGGCTGGATGATGCGACCGCGGTGGCAAGCACGGGCCGGCGCTATCGCGACACGATCCTTGCCCAAGGCGGTAGCCGACACCCGCTGGAGATTTTCCGCGACTTCCGCGGGCGCGATCCGGATCCCTCCGCACTGCTGCGCCATCACGGCTTGAAGGCAGCCTGATCTGTCCACAGCGGATTTTCCAATCAATGAGGTGCTGCCGGAGATCCTCGCGAATCTGGCCGGGCACCCGCGCCTTGTGCTGGAGGCGCCGCCCGGTGCCGGCAAGACGACCCAGGTACCGCTTGCCCTGCTCCAGGCCGACTGGTGCACCGGCAAGATTCTCATGCTGGAGCCGCGCCGCCTTGCTGCACGTGGTGCTGCGGCCTTCATGGCCGCACAACTGGGCGAAGCGGTGGGGGCGACGGTCGGCTATCAGATCCGCTTTGAACGCCGCGCCTCCGCTGCGACCCGGATAGAAATCCTGACCGAGGGCATCCTGACCCGCAGGTTGCAGGAGGATCCCGCGCTCGAAGGTGTCTCGGCCGTGCTCTTCGACGAATTCCACGAGCGACATCTCACGGGAGATCTGGGGCTTGCCCTGTGTCTGGACATCCAGGCCGCGCTGCGACCGGATCTGCGTCTGCTCGTGATGTCTGCCACGCTGGATAGCGCGAAGCTCGCACGTTTCCTTGATGCGCCACGCGTCAGCGCACAGGGCCGGAGCTTTCCGGTCAGCGTTCGTCATGTTCCCTTGCGTCCGCAGGAGCCGGAGGCTGCGCAGTGGCAGCGCGCGGTCCGCCTGGCGCTGGACGAAAGCCCGGGCGACATCCTGTTCTTTCTACCCGGCAAGGCCGAAATCGACCGTGCGGCGCGCGCGCTCACAGGTGTCGGCGTGCCACTCGAAATCCTGCATGGCGAGCTTGGCATGGAAGCGCAGGCGAAACTGCTTGCCCCCGCTCCCGGGCGGCGCGTGATTCTCACAACCAATATCGCCGAATCCAGCCTGACCCTGCCCGGCGTCACCGCCGTCATCGACACCGGACTTGCCCGCGAGCCGCGTTTCGATCCGGGCAGTGGCATGAGCCGTCTGGAAACCGTATTCATTCCGCAGGCCTCGGCCACGCAACGCGGCGGACGCGCCGGACGTACGGCACCGGGTCTGTGCCTGCGCCTCTGGCCGGAAAGCCAGCGCTTGGAGCCAGGCACCCGACCGGAATTGCAGCGCGTGGATCTCGCGGGCTTTCTGCTCGAACTCGCTGCCTGGGGCAACGAACAGGTCGCCCTGCCGGATCCGCCTCCGCCGGGCAGCCTGGCCCAGGCCCGTGACCTTTTGCGTGAGCTCGGCGCCTTGGACGCGGCCGGGCGGATCACCGCACACGGCCGACGACTCATGTCCCTCGGCGTGCACCCGCGCCTCGGCAACGCGATGCTGAAAGCACCGCCGGCATTGCAGGGCCTGGCTTGTGACGTCGTGGCCCTGATGGAGGGGCGCGATCCCTTGCGCGGGGAGGCTCGTCGTGATGACGCATTGAGGCCGCGCCTGCTGGCATTGCAGTCCTTTCGCCGCACCGGGCGGGTAGATGGCACGAGCGACCGCGGGGCGCTGGCCCAGATCGACCAGGCCGCACGCGCCTGGCGGCAGCGTCTGCACGCGACACACGAACGGGCGATCGATGAGCCACCTGAGGCACACACTCTCGGTCAGATCCTTGCACAGGCCTATCCGGACCGCATCGCGAAGCGCGATGAAACCAATCCCTCACGCTATCAACTGGCCGGGGGCAAGGGGGCACAACTGACTCAGCAGTCCAGCCTGCAGGGAGAGCCATGGTTGGTGATCGCGGATTTGCGCCAGTCGGCCCGTGACAGCCTGATTCTGCGCGCAGCGCCTCTGTCACCGCAGATCCTGGACGAGATCTTCCCGGAGCGCTTCCGACGCACGCGCAGTCTTACCTTCAACCCCGGCACCGGTGCCGTGGAATGCCGTGAAGAGACACGCTTCGCGGAACTGCTGCTCGCCTCGCGCCAGTTGCCGGCCCCACGTGATGCCGCGACTGCGCAGCAGCTGCTACTGGGAATTTCCACTCTTGGCCTTGGCGCCCTCCCCTGGTCCGACAAGGCCCGCGCGCTGCGGGCGCGCGTCGGCTTCCTGCGCAAAGCCTGTCCCGAGCTTGGCCTGCCGGATTTCTCGGAGACGTTCCTCACTGAAACATTGGAGGAATGGCTGGCGCCAATGCTGGAGGGCGCTGCCCGGCTCTCGGATCTGTCAGCCGGCCAACTGGAACAGGCGTTGATGAACCAGCTCGATCATGCGCAGCGAAGGGCGTTGGAAACTCATGCGCCCCAGGAGTTGCTGGTGCCGAGCGGCCAGCGTCGCGCGCTTGCCTATGCGGAGGATGACCCGCCGGTACTCGCGGTGAAACTGCAGGAATTGTTCGGACTGGCGGACACCCCGAAAGTCGCCATGGGGCGGGTGCCCGTGGTGCTGCATCTGCTGTCGCCGCGCCAGATTCCTATCCAGGTGACGAGCGACCTGTGCAGCTTCTGGACCCGTACCTATCCCGAGGTACGCAAGGAGCTGAAGGGCCGGTATCCCCGCCACCCCTGGCCGGAAGATCCCTGGACCGCTCCGGCAACCCACCGCGCCAAACCGCGCGGCACCTGAGGCAGGGAGATCAGGCCGAGAGCCGCTTGCGCAAGGTCAGGCGATTACGCCCCTCCACCTGCACATACTCGAGCTCATCCATCATCTCACGCAACAGGTAAATGCCGAGCCCACCAATCGGGCGATCTTCGAGTGCCGCATCGGTATCCGGCATCGGGGCCGCCAGAGGGTCAAAAGCCAGGCCGTCGTCCTCCAGACACAGTGCTACCACACCGTTGTCCAACACCAGGCTCACAAGAACCGCGGGCTCACGGCCCGGCTGAGCACCGTGCGTGGCGATATTGACGAACAGTTCCTCGAGCGCGAGTTCGAAGGTGAAGGCGCTTTCCGGTGGGAGCCCGTGATCATCCCAGAAGCACTGTAACCAGGCGGTGAGCCCGGCCAGCTCCGATGGAACGCCGCGGACGGCCCGTGAAGCAGTGGTTGGCAGACGTGTCAGCCCAGCTTGGCGAGGGCAGCTGCGCGGTCGGCGTGCTCCTCGATGATCCGGCTGAAGCCGCTCACCGTGAAGACCTCACGTACGGACTGGGAGAGTGAGCAGACCACGAATGGCACACCGGCGGACTTGGCGGAGCGGGCGCCCACCAGGAAGGAGCGCAGGCCCGCGCTTGAGACGTAGCTCAGAGCCGTACAGTCGATGATCATGCCTCGCGGCCTGTCGGACACGCCTAGGGTCTGCTCCAGTGTGCTCTGGAAGCCAGCAGCGGCATCGTAGTCGAGCCGGCCTTCGGGCAGCACGATCACCACACCATTCACGGTTTCCAGGGTCGTGTTCAAAACGGACATTGCTTGGCTCACGCGGGTTCTCCGGATTCAGGCTCTCAATACATGGGCAGCATCATGGCACGGGCGCGCGCCGCCTGATCCTCGCGGATCGCGGCTTCCACACCCTTCACGACGAGGTCGATGCCACCCACCTCACCGATCCGGCTCTCGAGCCGATGAATCTCCTGCGCCGACAGAAAGCCTTCCAGCAGGCCTCCAGCTCTGGCAAGCCCTACCAGCACGGTGTCGTGCGGCGTGGGGACATCATCCCCCAGCAGGGTGGACATGATCCTGAGCTTGGCTTCCTTCTGTTCGCGACCGTCCATCACAGGGTAGCGGCGCTCCTTCAAGACCCACAGGAAACGTGACTCTTTCTGCGAAAGAATGCCCCGCTTGACCAGCGCACCGAGCGCGAGCTGCACGAGTTTCGGTACCTGGGGTGCGAGTTGCAGAACCCATTGCTC
>JAURMM010000234.1 GCA_030830685.1 Gammaproteobacteria bacterium
GCTCACCCCATGTGCTGAGCGTCTCGTGCAACTTGAGCATCACCTCGACGGTCTGGCCATTGGCGGGGCAGTGAAAATCGAAAGTCGGCATGTTCCTCTCTCCGTCAATTCTGGTAGTGGCGTGCGCCGGGACTTCAGTGACCCGAAGAGCCAGTCTGGCCCTCAGGACGCCGCACGCGGGTCAGCAGGGAGACATAGCTTACTCCGGGTCGATTGTCAGTCGTGCTGAGCAGCCCCTGTGCCTGCCAGGCAGTAAACCCTCCGGCCAAGCTTCGTACGTTGCTGAAGCCCGCCTTGCCGAGGGCCTCGGCGGCCGCAAGGGCGCGAGGCCCCTTGCCGCAGCCCGTGACCAACGGCGCATCGCGCGCGAAGAGCGCACTGACCACCTCCACGAAGCCGGCATTAGGGTGAGCCGAGCCGCCCGCCGGGGCATGGAACTCCCAAGGGATATTGACGACCTGGCCCTTGGGTCGACCAGCGCAGAACTCGGAAACCGTCCGTACGTCGATGTAAGTCAGCGCGGGCTCGTCAGCCCATGCGGCGACGAGCTCTTGGGGACTCAGTGCAGTAACGGGGGAAGCCATCACCGGAACTCCGCCACGCGAGGCGGAATGACCCGGCATCGCGCGTGAGCCGGATCCGGCGTGAGCGATTCGAGCACGAAGCGTGTTTCCGCTGCATTCTGCTCTGAACGCACCTCCGTGATGTGGCGGTGCAATATCGGTCCCTCTGGATGCAAGGCGAAAATGCAATCCAGTACTCGCCGGGCAGGCAAAGCACCGAGATCAGGGTGCACGAGCACCTCATGAGAGTTCACTGGCGGAGTCATGCCGGCAGGCGTGTTCATCAAATTCCCCCTGGCCCGCGTGCTTGACAGGCATCGCGGGAGACCTTTAAGTGCAGGGAACATTAGCCGAGGTGAAATCAGGATGTCCAATCTGCCGCAGAAAGAGCTAGTCACCGGGCAACAATGGTACGCGCCAGACACAGACATCCCCGATGTGCACGAAAAACTCTATGCGCTGCAGAATCAGTGCACGGACTGCAATATTTGCGAGATCGCGTGCTCACTTGTGCATTCTCCCGAGGGCGAATTGAATCCGTTGCTGTCACGTATCCGCATCAGCCACGCGCCCAGCGTGAACAGCCGCAAGGCGGCACATGGCTTCGGCTTCGTCTCTGCCATCTGCCATCACTGCGGAAACCCGCCCCCTTGCGCAGAGGTCTGTCCGGTGGATGCGTTCTACTATGACCCGAAGACGAATGTCGCGGTGATCGCCCAGGACAAGTGTATTCAGTGCATGGAGTGTGTGCCGGCTTGCCCCTTCGATGTGGTGTTTGTGGCGCCCGATGGCGAGTTGCTCAAGTGTGATCTCTGTGGTGGTGAACCCGCCTGCGTGGAGGCGTGTGCCACACGTCCCGAGATGAACAACGCCGGCAAGCAATACACGCGTGCGCCGGTACTGTTCCACGCCGATGCCAAGGCCTTCCGCAGCGTCATGCAGCAGAAGCCGGAGAAGCGCGACGAAGTCGGCATGATGCAAGCCATGCTGGAACGCGGCGAAATCAGCAGCTCGGCCTGAGGCCGGCAGGAGAAGAAGATGGAAAGCCGACTGTTGCGGGTGGATCTGACCACCGGCGAAATGCGTGCCGAAACCCTGCCGCATGCCCTGTTCGAGCGCTGGGTGGGAGGCTCCGGCATCAACAACTGGCTGATGTGGGAGCACTTCCTGAAGCACGACATCCACTGCGATCCGCGCAGCCCGGACAACGTCTTCGTGTTCGGCGTGGGTCCCCTCGCGGGTACGGGTTCAGGCAGTGGTGTAAAGGGTCGCATCACCTTCAAGAGCCCGTCCTACGGCATTTTTGGTGACTCTGCTGCGGGCGGCAAGTTTCCGTACATGGTGCGCTTTGCGGGTTTCGATCACATTGTGGTGACCGGACGCGCGCCACGACCGGTGTATCTCTATATCTGCGATGGCAACGCCGTCCTGTGCGATGCGAGTCACCTGTGGGGACGCAGCACCGGTGAAACCCATACCCTGCTGCAGCAGGAGCTTGGCGACTATCCCTCGCATGCCCACACCCTCACGATTGGTGTGTCCGGAGAGAATCTGGTCGGAATGTCAGGTGTGATCTCTGATGCCTCCAGAATCCACGCCCGCGGGGGTGGGGGCTGCGTGATGGGCTCCAAGAATCTCAAGGCAATTGCCGTACAGGGCAGCGGGAGCATCAAGGTGCACAACCCGCAGGGCATGCTGAAATGGTCGGCTGATTTTCGTCGACGCATCGACGCCAATGAAGCCATCTACGGTTTCAAGCGGCGCGGCACGCTGGGCGCAGTGGAAATGTACCAGCACATCGGCAGCCACTTCTGGCGCAACAACCAGGGCTGCCTGTTCCGTGGTGACGAAGTGCGTTCCGACAACTGGGTTCGCAAGTACCACAAGTACTCTGAAGTCTGTTCCGCCGATTGCTTCATCGCCTGCGACGGTCGCTACAAGCTCGACGGCAGCGAATCCCCGAAGGCAGCCAAGTACGCCGGAGAAAGTTTCCGTCGCCCCGAATATCTCACCACCGCGAGCGCGGCGGGTGCACTCGACGTGCGGGACTGGGCCGAGGTCGCGCACTGGGGCAAGGTGACCAACGAGTACGGCATGGACAATCAGGATCTCAGTTGTTCGATCAGTTTCCTGATGGAACTGAAGGAGAAGGATCTCATTTCCGATCGCGAGGTGGCGGAGCTGTTCGGAAGGCCGCAGCGCCTTGAATGGGGCAACATGGAGGACATCGAAGCCTGCATCCATGACATGGCGACGCGCAGCAATCTGTTCGCCGAGCTGTTCAATGATGGTCCCTACTGGGGCGCGTTGCGCTACTCACAGCGGATGGGCCGGAACTTCATGAAGTACGCAACCTACGGCAAGGGTGGAGCCTCATTCACCGAAGAAATGCGGCCGTTCCCCACCTGGATGAACAACATGGCGGTGGCGTCCCGCGGCGCGGATCATCTGAAAGGCATCGGATTGATCGAGAAATTCCAGCGTCGGGACCTCTCCAAACGGTATTTCAACGGGCGCACGGAAGCTGCGGATCTGACCATCCCTGATCTCAAAGGGGCGTCTACAGCTCTGATCGAGAATCAGGTGGCGCTGATCAATTCCTACGGCGTATGTCTGTTCCACTGGATGCTGGATCCGGCCGGTTTCGCACCCGAAGAGTACTACCAGCCAGCGTTCACCGAAGTCACCGGAATCGCGCGTACTCCGGCCGAACTGATGCGCGATGGCGAGCGTATCTGCAACCTGGAGAAGGCGTTCAATTCCCGGCTCGGGCTGCGTCGCGAACACGACACCATCTGCGAGCGCTGGATGTATGAGCCGACCACGGAAGGCATGTACCCTGGCTCGGTCGCCGCGAACATGTTCGAAACCGTGCTGGATGAGTATTACGACTGGCGTGGTTGGGACCGGACGACCGGCCTGCAGCGGCGGGACAGACTGGAGGCCCTGGGTCTGGGCGACGTGGCCGAGGTCCTGGCAACTGAGGGCGCACTCGCTCGCGATTGAGAATGATGGTCAGGATTCATACGCAATATCAGTCACGGTTTCGTGAAATCACCGGCATCCCCGGAGAGACCTTCGAACTCGAGCAGCCCTTGGTATCTGAGCTGGCCTGGAAGATAGCCGGCAAGTATGGTCCCCGCATGGAGTCCCTGCTGATCGACCGTGAAACCAACGAACTCAATGAGCGCGGCACGATGTATGTCGACTCCAAGGGGCGCCGCGTGTACATGGAGGACAAGCTTGCCGACGGTGAGACCATCGCCTTCCTGATCGGTATCGCAGGCGGTTGAGACTGCTGCGCCACGCTGGCCCGGCATGCAGTTGACGCCCGCCACTGTGCACCAGTTCGTTCTGGGCGCAGTTGACCACGACTTCGCGCGCAACCCGTATCCTGACTATCGGCTCTTGCGCGAGCACGCACCACTCTGCCGCCAACCGGATGGCTCGCTGGTGCTCACGCGCTATGAAGACATTCGCAGTGTCATGGCAGATCCGCTGACCTTCAGCTCGGACAAGCGCATCGATTTCAAGCCCCGTTTTGGCGATTCCCCGCTGTACGAGCACCACACCACCTCGCTCGTTTTCAATGATCCGCCCTACCACACACGGGTCAGACGACTGCTGGGACCCTTCTTTGCCGCGCGAACCCTGCGTCAGATGGAGGCCTCCATCGGGCGCATGGTGGATCGCTTGCTGGACAGGGCGGCGTTACAGGGGCGCATGGATCTCGTGAAGGACTTTGCGCTCGTCATACCGCTGAATCTGATCGGTGATCTGCTGGGCCTTCCCTGGGATGAGCGCGAGCCCCTGCTGCACTGGGCGACCGCCATTCTGGGTGCGCTGGAGCCCGTGCGTTCGGCTGCCCAACTCGCTGAAGGCAATGCTGCGGTTGAGGAAGCCAAGGATTATTTGCGAGACCTTATCAGTCGCAAGCGAGCCACGCCCCCGAGTGCGGACGAAATTGATGTGCTGTGGGCACTCATCGAGGCCAGTGACGCCGGAAACGGACTGACCGAGCTCGAGATCCTCCACAACTCGATTTTCATGCTGAATGCCGGTCATGACACCACCGGCAGTCTCATCGCCAACGGCATGGATCTCCTGTTTCGTCATCC
>JAURMM010000235.1 GCA_030830685.1 Gammaproteobacteria bacterium
CCGATGCCGCTCGCGCCGCCTGTGATGACCGCAGTCTTGCCGGTGATAATCATTGTGCCGTCTCACTTGTCTGGAAAAAGAGATGCCCGCTATTGTGCAATCACCTCGACCAACAAGCGACTGCGCCATGCCGAATCGCCAATTTCTGCCTGCACGGCAAGCGCACCACGCCGGTGCTTGACTGCTTCCCCCATCCTGGGCTTGCGGCGTGCCGCGCACGCTCCGTCGCGCTTCTGGAAGACCTTGCTGCAACCACGCTGGCCCAGCAACCCATCTTCCTCACACTGGCCGCGGCGGGCTCGCTGGGCCGTCTCGAGGTCGGCCCTGATTCTGACTTCGACAGCCTCTTCATCGTGGCCGACGAGGCCGCGGTGGCACCCGACAACGAAGAGACAGTGCGCGAGGCCATTGCGGCCGTGTTCGCCGGCGCGCGGCAGTGTGGGCTCGCTGTGCCCAAGGCCGACGGAATTTTCCGCTCTGCCATCACGCCCGCCTCACTTGTCGACCCCGCGGCCTTGGGCAGTCTGGATGAATCACCCGCGATATTCGGGCGACGCATGCAGTTGTTGCTGGATGCGCGACCGGTCTTCGGCGCGGATGCCTTTCGGCAACTGCAGGCACAGGTGCTGCGTTGGTATTGCTCCCCCGCACGGAGGCTGCCGTTCGAGGCCCCGTGGGACTATCTGCAGGGCGATCTGGTGCGATATGCCCACGCTTATCGCAACTGGCAGAGCTTTCGGCATGCGCGTACCGCCCACGACAGCTGGGCGCTGCGCCAGGCCAAGTTGCGACTGGTGCGTCATGTCACCTGGATGGGGCTCTTTCTGCTTGTGGCGGAGGCGCGGACCATGGGCGCCCAGGCCGAGGCTTGGCTACTGAGCCGGCTTACACTGACTCCGCTTGAACGCATTGTGCATGTGCTTGAGGGGGAGGCGCCGCAGGCCTCAGCACGAATCGTCGAAGCCTACGGCGAGGGACTGATGCTTCTCCATGATCCGGCCGTACGCCGGGCACTGATCGCTTCCACTTTGCCAGAAAAGGCCCGGCTGCCTCCCGCGCTCGTGCGGATCATCGAACTCGCTGACGCCATTCGCGAAGCGCTGCAGGAGTTCATGGTCGTGCGTTGTGTCAATGACCCCCGAAGGGCTCTGCCGTTCTGAGCGCGACTCACTCGTAGCGCAGGGCCTCCACCGGTGCCACGCGCGCTGCCCGCAATGCCGGATAGAGGGTCGCAAACAGGCAGATGCCGAGCGTGACGCCAGCCACACGCCAGATGTCCCCAGCCAGAATGCGTGTGGGCAGATAGTCGATGTAATAGACATCTGCCTTGATGAGCTTCAGATCGAAGCTGCGCTCCAGCCAGCGCATCACGTCGTTCGCATATTCAGCGCCGAGCAGTCCGACAGCGAGTCCCAGCGCGATGCCCAGGGTCCCGATGAGCAGACCCTGGATCACGAAGGCCCCGAGGATGGTGCCCGCAGTGCAACCCTGGGTGCGCAGAATGGCGATATCGCGGCGCTTCTCCTTCACCACCATGATCATCGATGCAACCACATTGAAGGCGGCCACCCCGATGATCACCGACAGGATGAGGAAAAGAATCCGCTTCTGAGATTGCAGTGCCTGGAAGAAATTGCGGTGGAACTGGCTCCAGTCGAGCACTACGAACTCTGGGCCGAGTGTGGATTGCAGGCGTGCGGCCTGCGCCAACGCCTCGCCGGGGCTGGTGAAGCGCACACGCAGGCCCGTCACCGCCGCACCGTAATCAAACAGACGCGCAGCTTCGGGCAGGTCCATGAGCACGAACGCGGAGTCGAACTCGTGCATGCCTACTTTGAACACACCATTCACGGTGACCGGTGCATAGCGGGGCTGAGTTGCGCCCGTGCTGGCAGACCAGCGCGGAATGATGAGGGTGGCGGCATCGCCGCCCTTGGCATCCAGCGCTTCGGTGAGAGTCTGGCCGAGAAAGATCGGAGTTCTGCCGCGGACGGCTGCGAGATCAGACAAGCGGGCAGCGCCCAGATATCGGGTCAGGTCCGAGACTTCTGCTTCGCTGTCGCGGGGAATGCCGTAGACCACTACGCCCTTGATTCGTCCGCGGCGATTGATCATCGCGCTGCCGCGGATGAAGGGCTGAACCCCCGTCACGCCTGGCACGGCGCGAATGTCCGACGCGACGCTTGACCAGTCGTCCATCGCCTCGCCGCCGCGGAAAACCGTTGCGTGCGAGGTCATGCCGAGGATGTGTCCGGCCACCTCACGCTCGAAGCCGTTCATCACCGAGAGCACGATGATGAGCACCGCTACGCCAATCGCCACGCCCAGCACCGAGGCGAAAGAGACGAAGGTCGCAAAACGATTGCGACGCTTGCCGCGCAGGTAGCGCAGCCCTATGAACAGGGACAGGGGGCGGTACATGGCGCCGGAATCTAGCACAAACGTTCCGGCACCAAGGCCCTGGCATCAAGGCCTTGCTGCCACAGCAGTCCCGCAGCGCCAGCGCTGGCAACGCGATGGCAAAGCTCAGAAGGTCCAGGAGAGGCTCACCGACCCGAAATTGTGGCTGTCGGGTTGGCCCTCGAACTCGCGGCTGCGGAAATTCTGCGTGTACGAGAGCTTGGCCGGCCCCGCCATGAGGGTTGCGCCCAGCACGAAGTCACCGACCAGGAGTTCCTTGTCCACGCTGTGACTGTCCGCAAAGGTATTGCCATCGAGAAAGATGTCGCGCACGACGAGACGCCCGCCCAGACCCGCAAATAGATGAAAGCCGAGCCGTGTCTGGCCATCAAGACGCGGATCACCCCGCGCGGCCGGTGCATTGGGATCCCCGCCGGGGCGGATGGGGGACGTACCGAAATCAAACGGGAGGTTCCAGCCGAGTCGAAAGAGTCCGCCAGCATGCAGATAAGTGGCCACATTGCCGACCACACCCCCACTGCTCGTGATCACATCGAAAGCCCAACGGTCGTGAAGGGTCTGGCGGAGGCGTCGGTCGCGATGCTCGAGGATGAGGTTGAGGCCCGGCTCGTTCTCGAGTTGATGATCCCAGCCCTTGGGCGTAGGCAGATCACGCATTTCGTGGACAAAGTTCTGGGCCTGCTCGGCCAGCGCCGCCGGGCCTACCATGCCGGCCTGCAATTCCAGCACGTCCATGGCGTGGTCGGAGCGACTCATGAAGCTCACGCCGCCGTAAAGCCAGCCGGCATACGGGCGATCGTCAGATACCAGCTCCCGCCGCGAAATGTCCTCCGGTGTGTACATCTGCTGGCCTAGCGCGAACCCCACGTTACGCAAGCGCCCCTCGGCATTGACGAAGGGCATTCTGGAAACTGCACCAAGCAGCCAGTCCGGCACCCGTCCTGCTTCGGCATACCGGGCAAGATCTCCGGACAGCCAGGCCAGTTGTAGACCATTGGTGTACTGCGAGTCGGTGTCACCGAAGAGATCGTTCTCGAAGATGAAGGTGAAGGTGGACGTCTGATCGGGAGATTTCTCGGCGGCCAGTGAGGCCACACTGAACAGACTCGCCACGGCGAGGAGGGTAACCGGCAGGAGAGTCATGATGTGCTAATTTACACGCAACTGCTTGATGAAGGCTTAACAGGAGGACGCCATGTTCGGACTCGCGCGCAAACAACGGATGCCCGACCCAGCCGACGCCCTGCCCGGGCGTCCAGCACCGCTGGTCATCAGGGATCGGCACTTCGTACTCGGTACGACTCTGCTACCGCCATTCCCGGCGCATTGCCAGCTCGCGCTGTTCGGACTGGGATGTTTCTGGGGTGCAGAGCGCAAGTTCTGGCAACTCGACGGGGTGTACACGACCGCCGTGGGGTATACCGGCGGCCTCACGCCCAACCCGCTCTATGAAGAAGTCTGCAGCGGCATGACCGGGCACAACGAAGTGGTGCGTGTGGTGTTCGACCCGGAGCAGGTCGACTATGAAACTCTGCTCCGGGTGTTCTGGGAAGCACACGATCCCACGCAGGGCATGCGTCAGGGAAATGATGTGGGCACCCAGTACCGGTCAGGTATCTATACCAGCGACGCCACCCAGCAGGCCCAGGCGGAAGCCTCGGCGGCCCGCTACCAGACGGGCCTCACCGCGGCCGGCTATCCCGCCATCACGACCGAGATAACGTCCGCGCCCGAGTTCTACTATGCCGAGGATTATCACCAGCAATACCTGGCCAAGAACCCGGGCGGGTACTGTGGTCTCGGTGGTACCGGCGTGCGCTGCGCCTGAGGGGCGTCGAGACCGTCCGAATCACTTCGGCAAAACTCCCAATCAAGAGGCATTCTCGATGAATCACCGCCTGCGCTTCGGCATCTTCCTCGCTCCCTTCCATGCACCGGGCCAGAACCCCACGCTGGCCCTGCAACGGGATCTGGAGCTCATCACGCATCTCGACAACCTTGGCTACGATGAAGCCTGGATCGGCGAACATCATTCCGCGGGCATGGAGATCATCGCCTCGCCCGAAGTGTTCATCGCCGCCGCCGCAGAACGCACGCGCCACATCCGGCTTGGTACCGGCGTCATCAGCGTGGGCTATCACAACCCGCTCTGGATCGCCGAGCGTCTGGTGCTGCTTGACCATCTGACCCGTGGGCGCATCATGTTTGGTGCCGGCCCGGGCTCCCTGCCCACGGACGCCGCGATGATCGGCATCCCACAGTCCGAGACCCGCGAACTGCTGGAGCAGGGTTTCGATATCGTGATGAAACTGCTCACGACGGATGAGCCGGTCAACTTCAAGAACCATCGTTGGGAACTGGTGAATGCCCATCTTCACCTGCGCCCTTATTCCAGCCCGCTGTTCGATGTGGCGGTGGCCGCAGTCGCTTCTCCTTCAGGGCCGCGACTCGCCGGCAAGCACGGCGTCGGTCTCCTCTCACTGGGCGCCACCCAGACCGATGGTTTCGATGCACTGGCCCATCACTGGCAAGTGATGGAAGACCAGGCCGCATTTTACGGCCAGGTCGCGGACAGGGCGAAGTGGCGTCTGGTGGGGCTTGTCCACTGTGCTGAGACTCGCGAACAGGCGCGTCGCGAGGCAGCCTGGGGCATCTCGCACTGGTTCAACTATTTCAAGACCGTGGCCGGCCTTCCCCATATGAACGTGGCTGGTGACAAGGTGGAGGAGATGATCGATTTCGTGACCGAATCAGGCTTGGGGGCCATCGGCACGCCAGAGGACTGCAAGGCGCAGATTGAACGCCTCATGCACCAATCCAAAGGCGGCTTCGGGGCATTCCTCATGCTCGCGCATGAGTGGGCCAATCCGGAGGCCACCCGGCGGAGCTACGAGCTCATTGCGCGGGAGGTCATGCCTGATTTCCAAGGGCAGGGGTTCGCCACGCGCAATGCCACGGTGCGGGCGAGGGCCATGCGCGAGGAGCTGAAGGAACAACAGCGCCTTGCCTTGGAGGCGGCGAGTGCAAGGCATGCGGCTGAGCTCGCCGCACGCAAGACCGGTGCATGATTTCGCCGGAGCAGGCGATCGTGCCACGTCTCACCTGGCACGGTAGGGACAACCAGGGATGCCCGCCCGGATGAGCATCAGGTTCCAGGACACCTCGCTCGGCCTGAGCGACACCCTGCGCAACGTGCGTGCAGCGGTCAGCGGCGACACGATTACACTGGCTGCCCTGCTGGGTTTGATCGGAGAGCAGGGGCTGCTGCTATTCGTGATGCTCCTGATGGTGCCGTTCCTGCTGCCAGTGTCCATTCCCGGCATGAGCACGGTGTTCAGCCTGGTCGTGATTCTCGTCGGCGCCGGTGTGGTGATGAACAGGATTCCGTGGCTACCGCCCCGCCTGCTCGCGCATGCGATCGCCGTTGATCGGCTTATTCCGGCGCTGGACAAGGCCATAGGCCTCACCCTGCGTATCGAGCGCGTGATCCGGCCCCGCTGGTCCATGCTGACGCACGGCGCCACCCTCAATCGCTGGAACGGGATGATGATCATCCTGTCCGGCGCGCTCCTGCTGATGCCCTTCGTGATGGTGCCCTTCTCCAATACATTGCCGGGTCTCGCGGTGCTGTTGCTCGCAGCGGGCATGATCCAGCGCGACGGCGTATTCGTGCTGATGGGCTATGTGATGGTGCTGGTTACGCTGATTTATTTCGGCGCGCTGATTTACGGCGTGGTCATGCTTGGCGCAGGCCTGCCGGATCTGGCCGCGATCAAGGCGCTGCTGCGCTGACTCCGCCGGGGAAGCCCCGACGCAGCACGCAGGGGCTCAGGCGCTGCGCAGGCCGGCGAACCGGGTCGCCAGGATGGCGAGCAGCGGAATCCCGAGACCGAGACCACTGACCGTGATGAGGAGAACACCCAATTCCGAATAGTCCGCGGGCAGCGTGATCTCGCCGGCGGCATCACGGACCTCGCGGGTGACTACGAAGACTTCGTTGAGGTAACGCGTGCCCAGCTGGGAGGCGGACAAGGCGAGATTGGTGAAAGAGGCCATGACCGCAAAGAAGGTCGCCTTGAGATGGGGAGGGGCGGAGTTCGCGATCCACGCAAGCAGCGGCACCATGGAGATCTGCCCCAACGGGGACTCGAGCGCGGTATCAACAAGTGCGATGAACCGCGCATCCACTACGCCACCTGTCATTGCGGCAGTCCATTCATGCAGTCCGTAATACATGCCCAGAACGGGCAGGCCCAGCACGAAACCAGCTACCGTGAGCAGCACCACGATGTAGACGATCGAGCGTTCCGCCATCAGGCGCCGGAACGCAAACAGCCCCGCCAACGTCAGAATACTTGCCACCAACGACAGCCGCGAAAGAAAAGCCTGGTCAAAGCCGAGTTCATCGATCATCCACCAGGTGCTGCCTGCACCGGAGGTCGGAATGGCGCGAAACATGAAGATGATGATGGCAGTGCCGAGCAAGGTGCGTCGTGACTCCTCCGAGAGCTCGCCCAGCAGGCGATACATCAGGAATGCAATCACCGCGAAGGATCCAGCGAAGATTGCCTCCTGTGCCCAGGCAAACTCGGAAGTTCCTATGCCCAACGTGAGACACAGGAAGACCGCACTGCCGCCCAGAATCCCCCAGTTTGGTGTGACGCCCTCGCCGTGCTGGATCACGGCAGCCCGCGCTGCCTCCGGGCTGTAACCCGCGCGCACCAGCGCCGCGGTGCGTCGGTGACGCAGCAGCGCCGCGAGCCCTATGCCCGCCACGGAGACCACGGGAATCAAGAGCGCGTATTCGTAAACCTGGATGTAAACGGCCTGGGCTGCAGCCTCGTTCGAAGGATCCACGCCTGCAAACAGCACTACATTGGCAAGTGAAACGATCACACCACCGCCGATGATCGCGATCCGCCCGAGGGTCTGCATGGTGGTATTCATCAAGCGCCTGGTCTCGGGGGACACCGGGTTCCCGGCGTCATCCACCGAGGGTACAGCTTCCACCGTCATCGCGTCGGCCACGGTGTCCTGCATCATGTAGCCCACGGGCGAGAGCAGGGCGGAGAGCACATACCAGGTCTCGATCGGCATCCATGCGCGCAAGGTGTCTGGTGTAGTGAGCAGGCCCAGCATGATGATGAGGCTGCTCGCGATGAGACTTGCGCCCAGCAGCACGAACCAGGACTTGTGGCGCCAGAGCAGATCGACCAGATGACCCATGGGCATCTTCAGTGCCCACGGGATGCCGGCCCAGAAGCCGATGGCGGCAAGAAAAGCCGCCGAGAGGCCCAGGTATTCCTTGACGAAGAAAGTCCCAACGATCCCCGTCAGACCAGAGATCCCCGCCGCGAGATAAACCATGAGCGGAGGCAGATAGGCCACACGGAACAACTCCCGCCAGCCTTGCAGGCGAGTCATCACAGAGGCAGGAGCGGGCGAGGAGGGGATCATGCACGGCGTAGCATTGCGGATCCTGCGTACACGGTCAAAGACCTGCACTCGTCCACGGCTGGCCGTCGAACGGGGCCTATAATCGAAAGCCTGAATCAAAGCCCATTATCAAAGCCCATAATCAGGGCTCGGCGCGGATTCCGGCCGGGAGGAGAAGACGTGCACTATTGGTATCTGACCATTGCCATCATCAGTGAGGTCATTGCGACGTCCGCGCTCAAGGCCGCGGATGGCCTGCGGGTGCCGGGCCCCACGTTCCTTGTCGTCGCCGGCTATGCGTGTGCATTCTATTTTCTGAGCCTCACCTTGCGTACCATCCCGGTAGGGATTGCCTATGCCATCTGGTCGGGGGTGGGCCAGGTGCTCGTGATGTTCATCGCCTGGGTGCTCTATCGCCAGGTGCTGGACCTTGCGGCGCTGGCCGGCATCGCGCTGGTCATCGCCGGCGTACTGGTATTGACCCTGCTTTCCAAATCCATGCCGCACTGACTGTTGCGGCTCACGCTCCGGAGGCCGTCATGCACGATCATGAGATATTCGAGATCAAGGGCCACGCGCTGCAGTCCGGCGTGACACTGGATCTGAAGCTTGCCTACAAGACCTATGGCAAGCTTTCCAAGGCCCGCGACAATGCGGTGGTGGTGCCCACCTTCTACGGTGCACGGCACCCGGAGGCCGAATATCTGTTCGGGCCGGGGCGCGCGATAGATACCCGTAAGTACTTTGTCGTGGTGCCGAACATGTTCGGCAATGGACTCTCTTCCTCCCCGCACAATACTCCGGCGCCCTGGGGCCGTGGCGCATTTCCGCTGATCGGGCTTTACGACAACATCGTCTGCCAGCACAAGCTGCTCACCGAGCATCTCAAGGTTAAGCGCATCCGTCTGGTTGCCGGCTTTTCCATGGGCGGCATGCAAACCTATCAATGGGGCAGTCTCCATGCCGGCCTGGTGGAGGCCATCGCACCCATCTGCGCGGCCGCCCGCATCTCTGATCACAACCACCTCTTCGTGGACAGTGCGGTTTCAACCCTGCAGCTCGATCCTGATTTCAAGGATGGCTGGTATGAATCGCCGCCCCTGCGGGGACTGCTGGCTTTCGGCAAGGTTTACGCGGCTTGGCTGTTCAGCCAGGACTTCATGCGCGGTGGGCACTACCGCGCGCTGGGACTTACGGCGCGCCAGGACGTGGTGTTGCTTACGCAGAACTACTTCCTGCAGAACGATGCCAACGATCTCATTGCCATGGCCAATACCTGGATGAACGGCGACATCAGCAAGAATCCCGTCCATCGCGGTGATTTCGCTGCAGCGCTGCGCGCCATCAGCTGTCCGGCGATTGTCATGCCAGGCATGACGGATCTCTACTTCCGTGTGGCGGACAACGAGGCGGAGGTGGCGCAGATGCCGCGCGCGGAATGCCGACCCATCCCGTCAGTCTGGGGGCATGGCGCGGGCTTCGGATTGTCGCCCGAGGACGGCGCTTTCATCGATCGCGCCCTGCGTGAGCTGCTCGCATGAGGCAACGCCACTCGCGGCTCTGCCTGCTGCTGCTTTTCGCGCTGGGTCTTGCAGGGTGTTCGGAGGCGGGACGCACTCATGAGTTCGATGTCGCGGAGTCGCCGTCCGGGCAGCATCGCCTCATCGCACTGGTCATAGAACCCTGGTTCCCCCAGGGGCCGCACGAGGTGGTGCTGGTGCTGGAAAATCTGCCCGCGGGCGATCGTCAGGAATTGCTGCGCACGGTGCTCGCCTACGATGGCGTACCCTTTACCCGTCGCAATATCGGCCTGCGCTGGACGTCTCCGCGCTCGGCAGTCGTCTGCCTCAGCGCCACGGACCGGCCGGACAAGGGCGTCCGTATCACGGTCCCCGAGACAGGACCGGTGCTAGCAACCCTGAAAGAAGGCTGCTGAGCGACGGCACTGATTGGCGGCTCAGAGAATCTTCGGATTGCCGCCCGAGCCTCCATCCACCGGGATGATCGCGCCGGTGGTGTAGCTCGAGGCGCTGCTCGCGAGATACAACGCCGCGCCCACGATTTCATGCGGCTGACCACCCCGTTGCAGGGGGATATTCGCATGCGCTCCGGCTTCAAAGGCAGCGAGATCCCAGGCCTTGGAGATGTCGGTAAGGAAGGGGCCGGGCATGATGCAGTTCACACGCACCTTGGGGCCATAGGCATAGGCCATGGATCGCGTGAGGGCATTGAGGCCGGCTTTGGCCGAGCAGTACGGCTCGGAGCCCGGGCTGGGCGTCACGGCGGCAGTGCTCGAAATGTTGATGATGGAACCACCATCGCCCTCCATCATGCGTTTGGCAACCAGTGCACTCAGGCGGAAGGGTCCCTTCAGATTGATGCCGATGACCTTGTCGAACAGGTCTTCGGTGATCGCATCGAGGCTGGGATAAAGCGGCGAGAGCCCGGCATTGTTGACCAGGATGTCGATTCTTCCGAAGCGGGCAAACACAGCTTCAGCCAGAGCTTCCACCTCACTCCATTTTGCAACATGGCAGGCATGCGCATAGGACTGCACGCCGCGCGCGGCAATCTCGGCGGCAGTCTTTTCGCACTGCTCCAGTTTACGACTGGCAATTGCCACGTGTGCGCCGTGGTCGGCGAAGGCCAGTGCCATCTCGCGCCCCAAACCCCGGCTTCCGCCGGTGATGAGGGCAACCTTTCCGGAAAGATCGAACAGTGCGTTGCGGGCGGGTTGGTCTTGCATGGGATTCGCCTTCAGCTGAGTGAGGTGGGAGATTGATCTCGGGGACCCTGTTCCCGCTCGAGTGCCACGGCCGCCATCTCGCGATGGTCGCGCGCCAGCAGCAGATAGAACGCAGGCACCACGTAAAGGGTGAACAAGGTCCCGAGGCCCAGCCCCGTCGCAATGACGAGGCCGATATGCATGCGACTCATGGCGCCGGGTCCCGCGGCGGTCAGCAGGGGAATCATGGCCACCAGCATGGAGACGGTAGTCATGAGGATGGGGCGCAAGCGGATCATGGCGCCTTCTTCGACGGCCGCCCGCCGGCTCATGCCGCGGGTGATCTGGAGCTGGTTGGCAAACTCCACGATGAGGATGCCGTTCTTGGCGATGAGGCCAATGAGGGTGATGAGGCCGACCTGGGTGTAGATGTTGATTGAGGCAAAACCCAGGAAGATGAAGGCAAGCGCACCCGCGAGCGACATGGGTACTGACATCATGATGATCAGCGGGTCCCGCCAGCTTTCAAACTGGGCGGCAAGCACCAGATAGATGACGACCGCGGCAAGCAGCAATGTCACCACCAGTGCGCTACCCTCCTGCACATACTGCCGCGAGACGCCGGCATAGTCCCAGCTGAAGCTCTCGGGCAAGGTCCCTCGGGCTTCCGTCCCCAGATAATCCAGCGCATCACCCATGGTCACCCCGGGCGTGGCCAGACCCTGCAGGGTCAGGGCATTCAGCTGCTGGAATTGCGCCCGTTCGCTGGGCTCGATGGCGGTGCTGAACGTGACGAGACTGGCCAGCGGAACGAGCTTGCCGCTGCCGCTGCGCAGGTAGTAGCCCTTGAGCATGTCCTCATTCGCACGCACGTCGTCCGGCACCTGGGGAATGACCTTGTAGCTGCGTCCCTCCAGATTGAACCAGTTCACGTAGTTGCCACCCAGCATGGTGGACAGTTCCCGCCCGATGTCTTCCATCTGGATGCCGAGTGCGCCGGCGCGGTTGCGATCAATGACGACCGTGGTGCGGGGGCGTGCGAACTCCACGGATTTCTGCAGAAACAGGAATTTGCCGCTCTGCATTGCCTTGCCAAGAAGCTCATCGACCGCACTGTCGAGCGCAGCGTAGTCCCCGGGGGTCAGTACCACGAACTGCACGGGCAGTCCGCGGCCCGCGCCGGGCAGGCTCGGGCGTGGAAAGGCGTTGGCCTGCACACCCGTCAGGGCATTCAGTTTCGGCTGCAGTTCCTGCTGGATTTCCGTCTGGCTGCGTTCGCGTTCGGCCAGGGGCTTCAGCTTGAAGCCGCCGAAGCTGGAGTTGGGGCTGCCGCTGAAACCGATGATGGAGAAACTCTCCATGTACTCGGGAATCGTGGCAAAGGTTTCGAGCATCTTGCGCGTATAGCGCGTGGTGTAGTCGAGCGTTGCGGTTTCCGGTGCGCGCGCTGCCACGAACAGAATGCCCTGATCCTCCGTCGGCGCGAGCTCTTTCTGGCTGAAGAGATACATCGGGAACATGCTCAAGGCCACCAGAATCCCGAAAACGATGAGCACTGGCCAGCCCGACAGGCTCCAGTGCAGGGAACGGCGATAGGCGTTGCCGAGGCGCATGAAGAAATGCTCAGCCATGCGTTCGAAGGCACCGGGGCCACCTGGCTTCAGGACCCGGGCGCTCATCATGGGGGACAGGGTCAGTGCCACCACCCCGGAAATAAGCACCGCACCGGCCAGCGAGAAAGCGAACTCCGTGAACAAGGTTCCGACCAGTCCACCCATGAACCCGATCGGCGCATAGACGGCGACGAGTGTCGTGGTCATGGCAACGATGGGCAGGCGCAGCTCACGCGCGCCGACCAGCGCGGCATCGAAGGGACGCATGCCTTGTTGCATGTGCCGATGGACGTTCTCCACCACCACGATCGCATCATCCACGACGAGCCCGATCGCGAGTACCATGGAGAGCAGGGTGAGGGTGTTGATGGAGTAGCCGAGCAGCAGCATCAGGAAAGCCCCGCCTATGATGGACAAGGGCACGGCCACCGCGGGCACCAGCGCTGCGCGCAAGGAGCCCAGGGAGAGAAAAATCACCACCAGCACGATGAGCACCGCCTCAGCCAGGGTGACGAAGACTTCCTTGATGGATTCCTCGATGAATTCGCTCGCGTCGTAGGGAATCATCACATCCAGACCCACAGGCATCTGCGCCTTGATGCGCGGAATCTCCTCGCGCACCAGGCGCGCGACGGTCAGCGGATTGGCACCCGGAGTCGGGTCGATGCCGATGTAGCTGGCCGGGTTGTCCTTGTACCAGCTCGTGAAGTCGTAACTCTCTGCGCCAAGTTCAGAACGCGCCACTTGCGACAGGCGCACCAGGTTGCCATCCGCCGCCCGGATGACCAGATTGTCGAAGTCCTCCGCACGACTGATGTCGGTGGTCACCCCGAGATCGATCCCGGTGTAGCGGCCACGGGTGGCGCCGGGGCCTACCAGATAGTTGTTCTTCTGCAGGACATCGCGGACATCGGCGGCCGTCACGTTCAGGGCCGCCATCCGACCCGGGTCCAGCCAGATGCGCATTGCATAGCCGTTGCGCCCAAAAATATTGGCCTTGGCCACACCCGGCAGCGCTTGCAAGCGGGGCCTTACCACACGCAGCAGATAATCCTGGATCTGCTGCGGTGACATATCCTTGCTGTAGAAGGCGATGTACATGAGAGCGGTGGGATCACCCACTTTCGATTCGATCACCGGATCATCCGCCTCCCGCGGGAGCACGCCGCGCTGGCTGGCCACCTTGCTCTGGATTTCAGCCACCGCATCATTGGCGCGGTAGTTGAGCTTCATGGTGACTTCGATGGTGGAGATGCCCTGGCGACTGCTGGAGGAGATGAAGTCGATCCCATCCGCCTCGGCAATGGCCTGCTGCAGGGGCGTGGTGATGAACCCCTTTACCAGTTCGCTGCTCGCGCCCGGATAGCTGGTGGTGACCGTGATGATGGCGCTTTCGGTGCGCGGGAACTGGCGTAACTCCAGGGAGAAGATCGCGCGCAGCCCAAGCATCAGGATGAGCAGGCTCACCACGCTGGCCAGCACCGGCCGGCGCACGAAGACATCGGTGAATGCGCGCACCGCGCCAGAGTCCTGCTGCATCAGGGCGTGCCGGACTGCAGTGTGGAGTCCTCGACAACCTCCACCTTCATGCCGTTACGCAGCTTGTTCTGCCCCACCGCAACAACCCTGTCGCCGGGCGCGAGCCCTTTGAGGACAGCTACCTCACCGGCACGCATTTGTCCGGTTTCCACGGGCTTTCGGGCAACCACGAGGCCGTCCGGCGTTTCCGTGAGGAGGAACACCGAATTGCCGTAAGGGCTGTAGCTGATGGCGGTCTCGGGCAGTGCAAGAATCTTGTCTGCGGCATCCTGCACGAGTTCCAGATCAACGAACATTCCCGGTCTCAGCCGCTTGTCCTCATTGGCGAATTCGGCCCGGATGCGCACCATGCGCGTCGCGGGATCGGCGCCCGGCTCGATGGCCGTAAGCCGGCCCGAGAAGCGCTCGGCACCATAAGCCTGCGAGTGAATGAGGATCTCCTGTCCCGTGGCCAGCTCCGCGATGTAACGCTCGGGGATGGAAGAGTCGAGGTAGATGGGGGAGAGCGTCTGCAGCGAGACCACGCTCGAACCGGCGGCAAGATAATCACCGAGATCGACCCGACGGATCCCCAGCGCGCCGGCGAACGGTGCGCGCAAGGTCTTTTTCGCGATGATGGCCTGCTGCGCCGCCACTTCTGCACGCAGTCGGGTTTCCTTGGCGAGCACCTCGTCGTAATCCGCCTGCGACAAGTTGCGGTCCTTCACGAGCTTGCTGGCACGTTGATGCTGGAGGCTCGCTAGTTCGAGCTCAGCCTTGAGCCCGTCCAAGGTGGCGTGATCGACTGTTGCATCCAGGGTGACCAGCACTGTACCGGCCGCGACTTCCTGTCCGGATTCGAAATGAATGGCGGCAACGATACCGGGCACCTCGTTGGTGATGAAGCTGTCCTGCACGGCCGTCAGGCTGCCGGTACTTTCTATGACGCGTGGCCAGGAAACCTCACGCGCGGCCACCGCGGCCACTGGCGCAGGGGGCTGCGGCACGGAGAATTTGGCTACCTTGGCCTGTATTTCGCGGTATTTTGCATAGCCGAGGCCACCAAAAAGAACACCTGCGATGAGCAGCATCACGACAAATCTGGAGGCCATTCGGCATCACCCGGAGGAAGGCTGGAACAGGCAG
>JAURMM010000236.1 GCA_030830685.1 Gammaproteobacteria bacterium
ATAGTTGCCGGTGACTCAGGCGGCTTTGCGCAGCTACAGCTGGCGCTTCTGCCCGCAGACGATCTGAAGAACCCCGAGGCCGTGCTGCAAAAACTGGGCGTGCGCGAACTCATCTCACGTACGCCCTTCACGGCGGACGGATCTCCGGGCCTGATGGGCTTTACCCGCATGACCGTGCAGGGCGCACCGCGGGTGGTGCGTCTCGCGATCATCCTCCGCGCGACCGAGGCCTATGTATTTCTTGGCATGACGGCACAGGAAACCGACATGCCCTATCGCGACCCTGATTTCCTCGGCGCGGTGAAGAGCTTCCGGCATTTGAGCACCGAGGAACGCGCCGGTATCGTGCCGCGCCGCGTGCGTGTGATCACGGCAACGGGTAAAGTTTCGTGGCAAAGCCTGGCCGAGACCTCGCCTCTGAAACGACTGCCGGAAGCCCAGTTGCGGACGCTCAACGCGTCACCGGCTGGGAGCTCCATAGTCCCCGGGACGCGCCTGAAAATCGTCGACTGACATCCACCTCATGCAACTCCGGAGAATCCCGCATGGCGCACGTCGCTGACAGCGTGCTTACAGTGAACGGCCTGCGCTCGCCCTGCCTGGAGTCCGGTGCTGCCAGTGAGGAAGCCGTGGTCTTCGTTCACGGCAATCCCGGTTCCTGTGAAGACTGGCGAGCCCTCGTTGCCGGGGTGGGTGATTTCGGACGGGCGTTGGCGTTCGACATGCCGGGCTTCGGCCAGGCCGACAAGCCTGCCGACTTCGACTACACGGTGGCTGGCTATGCTGCCCACCTCGATGCAGCCTTGCGGCAGAAGGGGATCCGGCGCGTGCACCTCGTTCTGCATGACTTTGGCGGACCTTGGGGTCTCGCCTGGGCTGCCAAGCACGCGGGCCAAGTGGCCAGTGTCACGCTATTCAACATCGGCATCCTGCCGTCCTATCGCTGGCACTTCATGGCCCGACTCTGGCGCACCCCTGTGCTCGGGGAACTGGTGCAGGCGACCACAACTTGGACAGGCTTCCGGGCCTTGATGAAACTCGGTAATCCCCGCGGGCTGCCCGAGGCCTTCGTCCGGCGCATGTACCGGGATTTCGATGCCGGCACCCGTCGCGCAGTGCTGAGGTTGTATCGAGCGACCGGTCCGGCAGAGATCGAACGGTTCTGCATGGAAGTCACCGCGGCCCTGCGTCCGCGCCGGATTCCGGCGCTGCTGATCTGGGGCGCACGCGATATCTACATCCCGGAACGCTACGCTGAGACCCAGCAGCAGGTGTTTCCAGAGATTGTCGCCCGCCGTCTCGCCGACAGCGGGCACTGGGCATTCGCCGACAACCCGGCGGCAGTGGCTGAATCAGTCCTGCCTTTCCTGCGCAAACAGTTCAACCCGGCACTCTGAGGAGAAACCCGATGGCCGGTGTTGCGCATCCCCCGAAAAACCCAGGCAGCCCGACGCGCCAGCGCGGACGGGTGAAACTCGGCGTCGGTGTGCTGGCAGTGGCGGGGCTGTTGCTCTCGGTAGGGCTCATCATGCATTACGGCGCCGCCGACATTGCACATGCGCTTCGCGGTATTGGCTGGGGAATGGCGCTGGTGATGGTCGCTCATCTTGCCCAGGTCTGGCTTTCGGGACAGGGCTGGCATGCCATGGCGCAGGTGGAGCAAGTCGGGGCGGTGCGGATTTTCGCGCTTGCACGCTGGGTCAGGGAGAGTGTGGCAGGCCTGCTCCCCTTGACCCAGATTGGCGGAGAAGTCGTGTCTATCCGGATTGTTGTCTTGCACGGCTACCGGAGCGGAATCGCCGCCGGCTCGATGATCGCCGACCTCGGGGCCCAGATCGCAAGTCAGGGGGTCTTCACCCTGCTCGGGCTTGCGATGCTGATCATCGACGGGCACCAAGGCCCGGTGGTGGAGTGGACCTTGCTGGGTCTGGTGGCCTCGCTTTCCGTGCTGCCGGGTTTCTTTCTCGCACAGCGGCGCGGATTGCTGCACGCCACCGAGGCTTTCTTCATCCGCCTGGCGGACAAGTTCCCGGCGTTCGAGGGGACCTCGCTGGAAGGCCTCCACGACTCCATCCATCGCATCTTTCGCCAGCCGCTGGCGCTGCTGAAATCCTTCAATGCGCACTTGCTGTCGTGGTTGCTCGGGGCTTTCGAAATCTGGCTCATCCTGCATTTTCTGGGGGCGGAGGTTAGCGTCCGCGAGGCGCTGGTCATCGAGAGCCTGAGCCAGGTGGTGCGCAGCGTGGCCTTTGCCATTCCTGGCGCATTGGGTGTGCAGGAGGGAGGGTTCATGCTGATCGGCGCAATCTATGGTCTGTCGCCCCAGATCTGCCTCGCGCTTTCCTTGGCGAAACGGGTACGCGAACTGCTGCTCGGCATCCCGGCCTTGCTTGCGTGGCAGTGGATGGAGGGTCGTCGTCTCTGGTTCCAGCGAACGGGCAGGGGCGCAGAAGTTGGGTCGCGCGACCGTCAGAACGTGTGAAGCGCGGAACCTGCGCGAAAAGTGCAAGCCAGTGGGTCCCCTGCGCGGTAGACTACGCGGACGATGTTGATGGCTGGCGCTGCGATGTGCAGAGCGCACATCGGCCCACAGGAGTCGTGGCAACAGTGGCGGCAGCAGAGCGCAGGGGCAAGGTCTCGATGCGCGCATGAAACATTCATTCGTTGCGGGCCTTGTCGCATGCCTGATGGCTGTGGTCCTGTGGGGCGTGCAGTTCCCCATTGCCAAGGATGCCTTCGCAGTCGTCGACCCCTTCCATGTCACCCTTGTGCGCTATCTGGTAGCGCTCTCCCTCTTGCTGCCTTTCTTCCTCTGGCGCGAGGGCTTGTCCTCACTGCGCTATGAGGGCAAGGCCTGGCTCGTCTGCAGCATGGGCGCGATGGGCATGAGCATATCGCCGCTGATGGTGTTCTACGGTATCTCCATTGCGGGTGCCGAGCACGGCGCGGTGATTGTGGCCCTGCAACCTTCCACCATGGCCCTCACCCAGTGGGTAGTCTCACGCCAGCGTCCGGCGGCCTTCACCTTGCTCTGCATAGGAGTCGCCTTTCTGGGGGTAGTGCTGGTGGTGACGCGGGGCGGAGCCGGGATCCGCGAATCGGCAGATGCCATCCTGGGCAGCGTCCTGATCCTGGCTGGCGGCCTGTGCTGGGTCTACTACACTCTGGGCACCGAGCGGCTGAAGGGCTGGTCGGTCTGGCGCATCACGGTGCTGACCATGCTGCCTGGCACGGCCACCACCTTGCTCTTCATCTTCACCGTCACCTCCCTTGGCCTGCTGACCTCACCCGGCGTCGAGGACTATCAGACGGTCGCTGGCGAGCTGCTGTTTCTGGCGCTCTTTGGTGTGCTCTTCGGCATGCTCGCATGGAACTTCGGCACGCGCCGCATCGGCCCCCTCAATTCAATGCTGCTGACCAACCTGATGCCAGTGGCGACCTTCGCCTACCGGGCACTGCACGGGCATCAGTTTGACCGCGCGGAGCTTGCCGGCGCCGGCATCGTGCTCGCTGCGCTCATCGCCAACAACGTCTACCTTCGCATCCAGCATCTGCGCGCCCGCGCGGCAGCCTGAGTCCGGGCCGACTTCAGGGCCACGTTCAGCGAGGTGTTTTCAGCAGATCAGCAAGCCCGGCGAAAGGATTGCCGGTGCCTACCTTGCGCTGGGTACCTCCGGCCGCCGAACCCAGCCCCTGCGCGGCCTCCACCAGGCGAACATGTTCCTGCTCATGACAGTAGATGCACAACAGTTCCCAGTTGCTGCCATCCGGTGGGTTGAAATCGTGATCGTGATTGCGGTGGTGCACGGTCAGTTCACGCAGATTCTCGCGGGTGAATTCACGCATGCAGCGGCCGCAGATCCAGGGATAGAGCTTGAGCGCCTGTGCCCGGTAGTCCTGCTCACGCAGTTCCCTCGCGCGACGTGCCTCGCTCACCACGCGGTCGAGCTTTGCCTGGTCTGGCGTCTTGCGGTTCATATGCGAATCTCCTCTGGTGGCGCCATGGTTCTGATGGGCAGGCGGGATGCGGTAAGCTCGCGTCGGCTGTATTCCCTTGCATCCAACTTCATTCGCATCTTCACCGGAAGGCCCCATGAACGAAAGAGCTCTGCCTGCCAATGGCATCGTCATCACCGAACTGGCCGTCAAGCCGGAATGGCTGGATTACAACGATCACATGAATGTCGCGTACTACATCGCGGCATTCGACCTCGGCATCGAGGATCTCAAAAGCACTTACGGATTGGATGAAACCTATCGCAAAGCCCATCAACGCTCCACGGTCGCCCTGGAGGCGCATATCACCTACCAGAACGAAGCCTCACTGGGTGATCATCTGCGCATCGAATCGCGCATCCTCGCTACTGACGGCAAGCGCCTGCATATTTGTCAGGCCATGTATCGAGAGGAAACCCTGTTGGCAACGCAGGAGGCGATGTCGATCAGTTTCGATCTGGCTGCACGCCGCAGCTGCCCCTTCGATCCGGCATTGAAGCAGCGTATCGAGGTCCTTCAGAAGGCACAGGCCACGCTGCCGGCGCCGGGTTGGGTCGGACGCACCATAGGCCTCGGCACGCCGCGACCTGTAGCCTGAAAGCGGCGAGGTCCGGCCTCTTGCCTGGGTCAGTGCCCGCTCACTCCCCGTGGCGCGAGAGCTCGAAGCACTGGTGAATGCGGGCGTTGCGCTTGAAATCTTCCGGCAGGGTTTCACGGCTGCGATCGATGATGCGGCACTCGCCGAGTGCGGCGGCGTCCAGCCGGAACCGTCGATGATTGGTCGAGAAGATCAGCGTGCCATCGGGTGTCAGCCATTTCAGGCACGCCTTGATGAGATCCACGTGGTCACGCTGGATATCCAGGGTGCCGATCATGCGCTTGGAATTCGAGAAAGTCGGCGGGTCAAGAAAGATAAGCCCGTAGCGCGGTTCCGGCGCGTTCTTCAGCCATGCAAAGCAGTCGGCCTGGATGACTTCATGCAGCGGCAGCCCATAACCGTTGAGCGCAAGATTCTGCCGGGCCCACGCGCAGTAGGTGGCTGACATGTCCACCGAGGTCACCTGCCGCGCACCACCTGCGGCGGCATGGACGCTTGCGCTTGCGGTGTAGGCAAAAAGATTCAGGACCGATTTTCCGGCGGACCGGGCACCCACCAATGCACGGGTCAGTCGGTGATCCAGAAAAAGCCCGGTATCCAGATAGTCGCGCAGATTGACCCTGAATCTGAGACCGCCCTCCTTCACTTCGATGAAGTTGCCGGCCTCGGCGATCTTTTCGTATTGGGCTGCGCCCCGCTGGCGTTGGCGTCGCTTGAAGATCACCTGCTCTACCGGAATGGAGAGCAACGCCGGTAACTGCGCCAGAGCTTCGTCGAGTCTGGCGCGCGCTTTGTCCTCGGACACGGTCTCCGGGGGCGCGTATTCCTGCACATGGGCCCATAGACGATCCGACTGGTAGAGATCTATCGCGAGCGCATACTCGGGCATGTCGGCGTCGTAGAGACGGTAACAGCTCACGTCGTTGCGGCGTGCCCATTTGCCGAGCGTGCGAAGGTTCTTGCGCAGCCGGTTGGCAAACATCTCGGCACCTGCTGAAGTTTCCGAGGTTGAGGTGCGCTGCTGGGCGCGTGCCACGCGTGCACTGCCCGGTGGAAGCTCCAGGCGGTAGAACTCGGGGTGCAGCGACAGCCGCACGAGCGCGCATTCGATTGCCCCGTTGAAAAGGGCATGGATGCGCTGGGCCTTGATGCCCAGTGTGTTGCCCAGGCTCGCCTCACCGATGAGCAGCGCGGCCTCCCAGCCTGTGAATTGTTCACGGAGCTGCGCACCCAGGGCACGATAAAGGTCGGCAGTCTGTTCCCGTGTGCCCAGGCGCTCGCCATACGGTGGATTGGTGACCACAAGACCCGGCACCAGATCCGCCCCAGGGCCCACCCCCTGCATCCGCTTCACTTCAAGCTGGATATGGGCATCAAGACCCGCGTGCCGCACGTTTTCTCGTGCAACCTCGATCACCCGTGGATCCATGTCATAGCCGAAGAGGGGCGGGATGCGCCCCATGCCCGCAGCCCGGCGGCTCTCTGCCTCCTCGCGCAGCGAGTGCCACAGTGCAGTGTCATGTCCGAGCCAGCGTGCGCAGGCCGCTTCTTCCCGCAGCAGGCCGGGCGCCACATCGCCCGCGATGAGGGCAGCCTCGATGAGGAACGTGCCGGATCCGCACATCGGGTCGATCAGCGCACCGCCGTCGGCCGCGATCCGGGGCCAGTGCGCACGCAGCAGGATAGCCGCAGCCAGATTCTCCTTGAGGGGTGCCGCCCCTTGGCGCTGCCGGTACTTCCTGCGATGCAGGCTCTCTCCAGCGAGATCGATGGCGAGCTGGGCTTCGTCGCGGTCCAGGTAGAGATTGAGCCTCAGATCCGGGGCGACGGTATCCACGCTGGGCCGCAAGCCCTCAGCCGTGCGCAACTGATCGACGACAGCATCCTTGGTTCTTTGCGCAAGGTATTGGCTGTGAGTGATGCGGGACCGGGTGCTCACCGCGTCCACCGCCAGTGTGCCGGTGGCGTTCAGATGCAGAGACCAGTCGAAGCCCGAGACGCCCGCATGCAGTGCGGCTTCATCGGGGGCCGGGAAGCGTCCCAGCACCAGCAGAATGCGATTGGCGACCCGCGACCACAGCAGGGCGCGATAGGCGACGCCGAGATCGCCGGCGAAAGCCACCCCGCCGGTGCGGATCTTGAGGCTGGTGGCGCCGAGGACTGCAAGCTCGCTCGCCAGCAGTTCGGCCGTGCCCTTGGGGCAGGTGGCAAAGAACGTGTTTTCCATCAGTTGAGGCTCGTGCTCGTGCAGACCGGAACGGCGGGCGGGCACTGCGCAGCACCTGCGCCGGGTGTGCTTGCGTCCGGTGAATGGGCTCCGCATAGTGCCTGACCTGAAAATGAACTGCGAGGGGAGCTGGTCATGGCCATTGGATTTGACGATCTCAAAATCAAATACGAGGAAATCGCTGATGCCCGCAAGATGTCGGGCCTGCGTGTTGTTCTCGGTGCCTATCCCATTCCGGGACCTTGGCGGGAATCCTGCAAAGGGATCCTGCACGTCAAGGGCCTGAAGTATGTGCCGGTGCGCACTGGAGATCCGGGCTCGCCGGACGTGGCATTGGGAATGGGCGGCTCCCAGTCCCAGCTGATCGAATGGACCGGGCAGGCAAGCGCACCGGTGATGATCTGGAATGACGAGAAGCCACGCTCCGGCTGGGTGGACCAGCTCAATCTGGCGGAGCGCCTGGCGCCAGAGCCGGCACTGGTCCCGGACAAGGTCGAAGATCGTGCGCTGATGTTCGGGCTTGCCAACGAGTTGCTGGGCGAGCATGGCCTTGTGTGGGTCAAGCGGCTGCTGATGGTACATGGTCCGCTCAACAGCCTGCCGGCGGATGATCCGCAGCGGCCCTTCTTCACCTATCTGGGTGAGAAATACGGGTACAGCCCGGCGGCGGCCGAGCGCGCGGCCTTGCGTATCCGCGACATCGTGCTTGCCTTCGACGCCCAGCTCTCCCGCCAGAAGGCGCGGGGGTCGAAGTACCTCATCGGCGACACCCTGAGCGCGCTGGATATCTACTGGGCGGCCTGCTGCGCAATCCTGGCCCCGCTGCCACCAGAACAGTGCCCCATGGCGGACGCGTTTCGTGGCGGTGCGTACGGCAATGATGATCCGCGGATCGAAGCGGCCCTGTCGCCTGCGCTGCGCGCGCATCGCGACTTCATCTATGCCACCCACCTGGAGCTGCCCATCGTTTTCTGATGGCACAGATCTGGGTTGATGCCGATGCCTGCCCGGTACCGGTCAAGGAAATGCTGTACCGGGCAGCGACGCGCACCTCGACTGTCGTGGTGTTCGTCGCCAATCAGGCACTCACGGTCCCGCCGTCACCCTTCATCCAGACCCTGCGGGTGGGGCGGGGCTTTGACCTCGCGGACAACCTCGTCATCGCACGCGCGGAGTCCGGGGATCTGGTGGTCACCGCGGACATACCCCTTGCG
>JAURMM010000031.1 GCA_030830685.1 Gammaproteobacteria bacterium
CGTTGCCGGCGTAGATGGGGCGCACGAAAGTGTCCTCGCTCACCACCTCGATGATGTCGGAAAGCTGCGCCACGTCGAGCAGCGCCGCGATTCGCGGCATCACGTTCTTGCCATTGGTGGTCGCAGGCACCAGTAGGTGGCTGTAGCCAGACGCCAGCTGCGTGACCAGTGGCGCCACGTTCTCGGCCAGCAGGTTGGCGTAGTGCGGGGCATCCGCGACCAGTACCTTGCCCACCCCGCTGACCTGGGCGGCCGCGCTGGCAACGTCTCCGCAGCCATGCCCGGCGACGAGAATGTCCACCGCGCCCAGCCGGGAGGCGGCAGCCACGGCATTCAGAGTTGCAACGTTGAGAGTCCGGTTGTTGTGTTCGGCAATGACAAGGGCACCCATGGCTCAAATCACCTTTGCTTCGTTACGGAGTTTCGCGACCAGTTCGAGCACATCGGCCACCTTCACGCCACCCGCCCGGCCTGCGGGTTCGGAGGCCTTGATCAGTTTCAGCCGGGGCGCGATATCCACCCCGAGCTCTGCCGGCGTGAGGGTATCGAGGGGCTTCTTCTTCGCCTTCATGATGTTCGGCAGCTTCACGTACCGCGGCTCGTTGAGACGCAGATCCGCGGTGATCACCGCGGGAAGCTTGAGGGCCAGGGTCTGCAGGCCACCATCAATTTCGCGTTTGACCTCAACGCTGTCCGTCGTGATGTCGACCTTGGCCGCGAAGGTGCCCTGGGCCCAGCCCAGCAGGCCGGCAAGCATCTGGCCGGTCTGGTTGGAATCATCGTCGATGGCCTGCTTGCCAAGGATGACGAGCCCAGGTTGTTCCCGGTCCACCACCGCCTTCAGCAGCTTGGCCACAGCCAGCGGCTGCACTTCTTCATCGGTCTCGACGAGGATGCCGCGATCGGCCCCCATCGCCATCGCCGTGCGCAGCGTTTCCTGGCAGGCCCCGGGACCAATGGACACGACCACGATTTCCTGACCTTTGCCGGCTTCCTGCAGACGGATGGCTTCTTCCACCGCGATTTCGTCAAAGGGGTTCATGGACATCTTGACGTTGGCGAGCTCTACGCCAGAACCGTCGGATTTGGGACGTGCCTTCACGTTGTAGTCAATGGCGCGCTTGACGGCCACCAGGATCTTCATCATGTCCTCCAGCAATAGCTTGGGTTGATCTGAGACAGTGGCAGCGTGCGTCGGGATGCCACGGCTCGGACTCCGTCGTAGGGACTGGAATGGTAGCAGTAACGGTTTGATCGAAAAAGACGATGCAGCGCAACAGAGGGGTCCCCAAGGACAGGCACCGGGGCCTGGGGAGTCGCATCGACAGGACTGGCAGCGCGGCACGCTGCGGTGCGATGATCAGGCCAGATTCTTCCCAACGGACCACAGGAATTCCTCATGAGCCAGACCGCCGCACAGAACTCCGCCCCCTCGTCACCTCACGGTCACGCTTCAGCCGAAGCCGCCTTCGACTGGACCGACCCTTTGCTGCTGACCAGTCAGCTCAGCACCGACGAACGCATGGTCATGGGGGCCGCACGCGGCTTCTGTCAGGAGTCACTCCTGCCGCGAGTCCGCGATATCCATCGGCATGAGAGCTTCGATCGCAGCCTGATGCGGGAATTCGGGGAGCTGGGCTTTCTCGGCGCCACCATCCCTACGGAATACGGCGGGGCTGGTCTCAATTACGTCTCCTACGGGCTCATCGCGCGGGAGGTCGAACGCATAGACTCCGGCTTCCGCTCCGCGATGAGTGTGCAGTCCAGCCTCGTGATGCACCCGATCTACGCCTACGGCGACGAGGCCCAGCGCCGGCGCTATCTGCCCAAGCTCGCCTCCGGCGAGTGGGTGGGCTCTTTCGGTCTGACCGAACCCGATCATGGCTCTGATCCCGGCGGCATGCAGACCCGGGCTCGCAGCGTGGACGGCGGCTACGTGCTTAACGGGGCCAAGATGTGGATTACCAACTCCCCCCTTGCCGATGTGATGGTGGTGTGGGCCAAGACCGACGATGGTGTGATTCGCGGTTTTGTGCTCGAGCGCGGCATGGAGGGCCTCAGCACCCCCAAGATCGAGGGCAAGTTCTCGCTGCGCGCCTCATGCACGGGAGAGATAGTGATGCACGAAGTCTTCGTGCCCGCTGCCAACCTGCTACCCAACGTGAAAGGACTGCGCGGTCCCTTCGGCTGCCTGAACCGGGCCCGTTATGGCATCTCCTGGGGGGCCATGGGTGCTGCAGAGTTCTGCTGGCATGCAGCGCGCCAATACACCCTGGATCGCAAGCAGTTTGGTCGCCCGCTGGCCGCCAACCAGCTCATCCAGAAGAAGCTGGCGGACATGCAGACGGAGATCACGCTGGGCCTGCAGGGATCGCTCCAGATCGGGCGCATGATCGATGCCGGAGTCGGCGCGCCCGAGGCCATCTCACTCATGAAGCGCAACAACTGCGGCAAGGCACTGGACATTGCGCGCATGGCGCGCGACATGCACGGCGGCAACGGGATCTCGGACGAATACCACGTGATGCGGCACGTGATGAATCTCGAAGCGGTCAACACCTACGAGGGCACGCACGACGTGCACGCCCTCATTCTCGGCCGCGCCCAGACCGGGCTGCAGGCCTTCACCGCCTGAGAACCTCGCCTGCCTCGGGGCTGCGCCTTCATTGCGCAGCCCCGCCCGGTATGCTTGAATTTGGCCCGCCCCGGTCACAGCCACCTGCTCCCGGCGCCTGTTCAGCAGTTCTGTCCCGCCCCCGCCAAGACGGTCGGCTGCCTTCCCGCGAAGGCCCGGTCCTGTCCAGCGGGAACCGCCACCCCAAGCACAAGAGTCGAATATTTCCATGAACATTTATGTTGGCAATCTGTCCTACAGCGTGCGCGATGAGGAACTGCGCGCAGCCTTCGAACCTTTCGGCCAGGTTCTTTCTGCCGAGGTGATCTTCGACAAGCGGACCCGGCGCTCCCGTGGCTACGGCTTCGTTGAGATGTCCGATGACAGCCAAGCGCGCAAAGCCATTGAATCTCTGAACGGCCAGGAGTTCCACGGTCGGGAACTGCGTGTGGACGCCTCGCAGCCCAGATCGGAAAAGCCGGCTGGTGGTGACCGAAACGAAGGCCATCGCCAGTCCCGGCGTTCTGCACCCCGTGCCAGTGCTCCCGCACCGGCCCCGGCGGGCGGCCTCAGGGGCTTCTTCAAGAAGATCTTTGGCTGAGCATGACAGCCGACCCGAGCGGAAACCTCCCACCGGCATTGCCTGCCGCCGCTCGCCCAGCCTGGACCGCCTACCAGGCAATGGTGGCCTCCAAAGCCCGTCACTTTGATTTCCTGAGTTTGCTGGATCGCAAATACGAGGCGGGCGGCCGACGCACCTTGGCGGAAATCGCCCACCTGGAACAACTGCTGGAATCGCACACGCTGGCGGTCAAGGCGTTTGGCCGGACGATGGCGGAATTGTCAGGGACCGATGCCGGCGCGCGCGACGCGCTGGTCGCCCATCTGCATGGACTGAATGCAACGTTGGGTGCCGAACCGGGCGCGACCCACTAGGCTCCCTGCTCTGGGCCGGGGGCGCTCAGTCCTCGGCGTCCATCTTCCGGGTGGCGTTACGGAAGTGGTCTGGCTTGCCGGTGGTCCAGATTTCTCCCCAGTGGCGCCCGCCACCATCGATCGTCAGGACTTCCCCGGTGATGTAGCCACCGGCCGGTCCTCCGATGAAAACGGCCGCCTCAGCTATCTGCCAAGGTGAACCCACGCGCTGCATGGGATTGGTCAACGGGTACTTGGCCCGCGCCTCGGGGCTGTAGACAGCCCATCCCTCGGTCTGGACCGAGCCCGGCGCAATACAATTGACCCGAATGCCATAGGGTGCCCATTCCACTGCCACAGCCTCCGACAGCGCGACCACTCCGGCGCGCGCAGCGACCGTGTGGGCCACACCGTGCAGGCCTCGCGGCACCACCACGATATTGACCAAACTGCCCGGGATTCCGGCCGCGTGCCAGCGCCGTGCGTGACACTGCATCATCGACCAGGTGCCGTGCAGATTGGTGTTTATTACGGTGTTCCAGCCTTTCTCCGAGAAGTCGAGCGCCGCTTGCGGAAACTGCCCGCCGGCGCTGTTCACCACGAGGTCGATCTGCCCATATCGCTCCCAGAGGGTGTCGGTGGAGCGCTCCACCCAGGCCCGATCGCGAATGTCGAGCGGCTCGAAGTCCGCGTCCAGATCACGCGCGCGCATCGCCTCGACCACCTCGACCAGCTTTTCCTCATTGCGGCCGCAGATGATGACGCTGGCACCCAGTCTTGCAGCCAGCCACGCGGTAGCCCGGCCGATGCCGCTGCCACCGCCGGACACCAGCACGACCTTGTCCTTGAGGAGATCCGGCGCGAAGACCGTTGGATGTTCCGCCAGATCCTCGTTGGTCGCAGGGACGGCCTGTTCGCCCGACATCCCGCCGATCATCGCTTGCCGATCATCGTTTGCCGAGCAGTTCGCGGCTGATGATCATCTTGCGGACCTCGGTCGTCCCAGCGCCGATTTCCAGCAGCTTGATTGAGCGATAGAGGCGATTGATCTCGGTATCCCACATGTAGCCGGCACCGCCGAAAATCTGCAGCGCCTCGTTCAGCACCAGATTGAGGGAGTTCGCGGTGTACATCAGGGAGGCTGCAGTCTGCGCATGAATCATCCCGCGGCCACCTGCTCCCACCTCAAGGTCGTTGGCTTCCGCCAGGACCCCGTAGCAGAGTGCCTTCATGCTCTCCACCCAGACATACATATCGGCGATCTTCGACTGGATCATCTGGAACTCAGCGAGCGGCTTGCCGAACTGCTCACGCGTCTTTGCGTAGTCGATGGAGAGTTCGAGTGCTCGCTCCGCGATACCGACGCAGATGGGCGATATGACGGCACGTTCCAGATCGAGACCGCTCATCACAACGGCCACACCGGCATTTTCCTGACCTACGAGGTTCTCCACTGGCACCTTGCAGTTGTCGAACACGAGTTCGCCGGTCTGGCTGCCACGGAACCCCATCTTGATGAGCTTCTGCGCAACGCGAAAACCGGGGAAATCCTTTTGCACGATGAAGGCAGAAATACCATGCGCGCCACGCTCGGGGGCGGTCTTGGCGTAGACCAGCAAGGTGTCGGCGATCGGCCCGTTGGTGATGTAGATCTTGCTGCCATTCAGGATGTAGTGGCCACCCTCACGGCGCGCCGTGGTACGCATGGAGCCCAGGGCATCGGAGCCCGCGCCTGGCTCGGTCAGGCCGAGCGCGCCGACCGCCCTGCCCGAGCACAGATCCGGCAGATACTTGCGCCGCAAGTCGTCGTTCGCGTTGCGATAGATGTTGTTCAGGCACAGGTTCTCGTGCGCGATCCAGGACAGGCTGAGCGCGTAGTTCCAGCGCGCCATGGCCTGACACACCAAGCCGCTGGTGAAGAAGTCGAGGCCGGTGCCCCCGAATTCTTCTGGCACTGTGATGCCGCAGTAACCCTGGTCCCCGATGCGACTGAAAACGTCCTCCGGCCACCATTCCTCGTTGTCCATGCGCTGCGCCAGCGGATAAAGCGCGCTGCGGCAGAACTTGTCTGCTTCATCCAGGATGGTCTGCTGGTCCGGCGAAAGCTTGAAGCCATGCGCCGGGGTGGCAGAATCCGCCGCGATTCGGGTGGGTTGGTTCATCGAAAAACTCCACTGCACTGCTGTCGTCGAGAGGGGAAGCGGCCACCGGCAGACCAGTCGCCGCAAGTGGCCGGACCTTAGCGAATGGTCGCCCCCTTGTCCAACAACCGCATCAGGCGCAGGCCGCCTCCAGCACGACGGGGATGCCGGTCATGTGCGCCTGACCTGAGAGCGGGTCAAAGGACCCTGCGCCGGTGGGCAGCAAACGGTTGCAGTTGACTCCCGGGGAGGCCTGCGCGACGCGCATGCCCGGACTTGCCTGATGGCCCCAGCCATGGGCCATGGCGACCACACCACGCATGAGATCTCCATCAAGTCGCACGGTCACGGTGATGTCGCCCCAGTCGTTGTGAAGCCTGGCGGTTGCACCCTCGGCAAGCCCACGTGCGCGGGCGTCTTCGGGATGAACATAAAGCGGATTGAAGCTGTTGGTGCGGGTACGCAAGCGCGGAAGGTTGGCGTACCAACTGTTCATCATGCGCGCCTCGCGCCGACTGATGAGCTTGAGGGTGCCTGCAGTCTCCGCGAGCAGATCCTCGAATTCCCGTGCCAGGGTCTCAAAGCGCTCGCGAAAAAGAGGCGGGCAGCAATCGACCTTCTGATCTGCCGTCTGCAGGTGATCGATATGGAAGCGGCCATACTCGTGGGCACCGAACTCGATGATCTGGCGTGCCTTGAGCGCGCTCAACTCAACCCCGCGACTGCGCAACATGTGGGCGAACTTGCCCCACGGATCCGCCGTTGCATCGCCCTCGGGTACCAGGCCCATGACCACGGCCAGATCCTGCAGGACCTCATGTTCGGGCCTGCGCTCAGCGCGCGGCGCAATCACCGCAGGCGTGTATTGCACATAGGGTGTGACCTGCAGCCCGGTCGCCACCACGTTGGCATCCTCACGTTCGAATGCATCCGTTGCCGGCAACAGGTAATGGGCGTACTCACCCGTGGCATTGCGGTAGAGATCGATCACCACCAGCAGTTCGAGGTGCGGCAACGCGGCCCGCAAGCGTTCTTCCCCGCCCATGGAGAGCACGGGATTGCCGGCGCAGACCACCAAGGCCCGGATGCTCTGTGCGTCAGCCATGATGAGATCGGGCAGCAGATTGCCCGGCACGGGGAAAACCGGGGGTTGCGGTTTGCGCATGCGCCCCAGTGGCGTGTCGATGAACTCCACCTCGCCATGCGAATTGCGCCCCGCGCGCGTCCGTCGCGTGTAATACCCCACCGACTGCACATTGCCACCCGGCCGGTCGAGATTGCCGGTCACGAAACTCACCATGTGCATCAGCCAGTAAGCGAGCGTGCCCTGTCGCCCCATGTTCACGCCGGTGGAGAGATGAATGGCGGCACCCTCAGCGTGCCCGAAATCACTGGCCAGCGCGCGCATCCGTTCGGCGGAGATACCGGTCACCGAGGCGACGCGCTCGGGGGGATAATCCCGGATGAAATCGCGCAGCGCCTGCACGTTTCGACCATGCCGATCAAGGATTTCCGCATCGAAAAACCCTTGGCGATCCAGTTCCACGAGCAGGGCCGCCAGGAAGTAGACATCTGTATCCGGCCGTATCGGCAGCCACTCACCGGTCTGCTTGGCAGATTCCACGTGTCGCGGATTGACGAACACCACCTTGCCGCCCCGTTCCTCGATGGCCTGCAGCGTGTCCATTGCCGCCGGCAGCGACACGAAGCTCATCTGGCTCACCTTCGGGTTTTCTCCGATCAGCAGCAGGAAACGCGTGTGCGCAAAATCCGGAATGGGCTGCACGGTCACCGAACCGAACACAGCTTCACTGCCAGCAAACTTGTTGCCGCAATCCTGAGTGTTCACGTTGAACAGCCGCTCCGTGCCGAGCATGCCGAAGAAGGCATACCACTGATCTGCCAGCAGCGCATTGTAGGCACCGGGGTTACCAAGATAACCGGCTATCGAATGCGCACCGTGACGGGCCCGGATGTCGTTCAGTTTCCCCCCGATTTCCGCGATCGCCTGCGCCCAGCTCACGCGCTCGAGCGTGCCATCGGTGCGGCGGCGCTGCGGGTAATCAAGTCGATCGGGATCGCGATGTATGTCTGCACCGAACAAACCCTTGTGACAGGCGTAGCCACGCGAGACCGGATGCATCTTGTCCGGGCTTAGCCGTTCCAACGCCCCATCGCGAATTTCCGCGACCAGGCCGCAGGCAGGTTCACACACCCGGCAGAAAGTCTTTACGTGCCGTGTCGTCATGGTTGCCCCTCAGCGCGCAGTGGATCGGGCGAGAAAGCTGTCCAGCGCGGCCATCGTCTCCGCTGACGCTGCCTGCGCCGCGATGCCGCTGCCCTCCAGATCGAGTTGCGCAGCAAGGGAATTGCCCGGGCTTTGCTGGAGCAAGCGCTTCAACTGGCCCACGGCACCGGCCGGGGCACTTGCGAGTTGTTCGACTACACGCGCGATCTCCATCTCGAACTGCTCATCGTCGACAACCCGTGCGATGAGGCCCATAGCCTGCGCCTCCTCGGCAGTTACTGTCGGATTCATCGCGAGCAGATCGAAGGCGCGCTGCGCACCGACCAGCCGGGGCAGGTACCAGGTTGCACCACCGTCCGGCGTCAGGCCTGAACGGGTGTAGGCAAAATTGATCCGCGCCGATCGGCTGGCAACGGCAAGATCGCTCATGCACACGAGGCTCGCGCCACCGCCAGCGGCCATGCCGCGCAGCCCCACCACAACGGGGGCAGGCAGTCGCGCCAGGGTGGTGATTGCGGCATGGAACTCTATGGTCATGGTCTTGACATGTGTCTGGATGCGCGCCCGTTCACGCACGAATTCGCGCAGATCTCCCCCCACCGAGAACCGATCTCCTTCTGCCTGGATGAGCACGCAACGCAGGCCAGGCGTCACTTCGCAGCGGACCGCTGCCTCTTTGAGTGCTTGCACAAAGGCGCCATCGACGGCATTGCGATTGGCGGGATTCGCGAGTGTAAGGCGGACGATGCCGTCCCGGGATTCAAAGCGAAGGGGCTTGGCGTTCATGGCACGCGCTCCTGGTGGACGGAATCGAGGTGGGTAGGTTTGGAGACTTTCACATGGGCGACAACCTGAAGCAGGACGGATTGCAACGCTGCCTCCCAATGGGTGTCCAGCTTCCCTTCACGCAGGCAGTTGGCAAGCTCCGTCTCGTTTGCACACGGGATTCCCGAAACCTCGGACAGTGTTTCGCGCGCTGCCTGCATCTCGGCCTCCGCAGCCGCGCCCAAGGTCAACTCCCGTTCTGCCACCGCCAGCAGATAGCTGCAGCACATCGCGTGGTAGCGATCCTGTTCCGGAACCACGGGGGTCACGGCGTCGATGAAAGCGCGCACCTCGCGCAGGATGTCCGGCAACCCGGGCTGGTTCTGACTCATCTGCAGGCCTCAGCGGTAACGACCCAGCAGGGTCATGAGCAAATCGTATTCGATGAGGCAGGTGTTCCTGCCACAGGCAGCAAATGCTGGCGAGCGCCGGGCACCTGTCCAATGGCCATGGGCCTGCATCACATTCAGGACTATCCAGCGCACGAAACCGAACACCTCCCACCAGTGGACGGCCTGCGCGTCCACCGCTTGTCCTGAGGCAGCTGCATAGGCTGCATACAGAGGTTCACGCGCACACATACCACCCGCGGGCCTGTCTAGCATACCAAAGCGCCAGGAACGCAGGCACAACCAGCCGAACTCCTCCATGGGGTCTCCCAGATGCGCGCATTCCCAATCGAGAAGTGCCCGTATGCCCTGTTCGTCCATCATGAGGTTGCCGGTACGGAAATCCCCGTGCAGAAGACATCGCCGCTGCCCAGCCGGCGCATGTCGCACCAGCCAGCGCACCGCTAGTTCCACAGCCGGATGAGCTTCACCGTAATGGTCGAGGCGTTCGAGCTGGGCCGCGATGGGGTCGCGGCTTTCCGGGGTATCGGCCAGAAAAGCCGCCTCGACGAGGGGTATGCGATGAAGGCGCGCCAGAATCACCCCTGCTTCCGCGGGGAAATTGGCCCGTGCCACGGTGAAGCGGGGATCGGTGAGCAGGCGGCGCGGTAGGGTCTCACCGTCCACGCGGGCCACCACATAGCCTCGGTCCAGTTCATCTTCGGGGGTGAATTCGAAAATCGGCGCAGGCACCGGAACTTCATGGCGGGCCGCGAGCGTCAGCAACTGATACTGCAGATGGGGCTCGATGAACGGGGAATACGGCAAGCGATAGGTTTCCTGACGGAACACCAGGCGACGCCGTGCGGTACCGTCGACCAGATCGAACAGCAATGTACGGTTCGACCCACCGAGCGTGGCGACACTGATGTTGGCCACGGTGGCCGCGTTGCCGAAACGTCGACGGACTGCCCCTTCCAGACGCGCGAGGATCTCGGCGGGGACCGCCGGAGCCTGAATACTCATGCGGAAACCTTCAGAGCGGGTAGCCGACGGGCATACCCTGGTCGAGCATTTCGATGTATTCGGTCATGCCGCAACCGGTGCGGCCATCCCACTGAAAGTGCGTGAACCCCTCGGCAATGCGGGACTCGAGCTGCAAGGCACCTTCCTTGCGCCGATTGCGCAGCGGCAGCAAGGTCTGAACCTCGCCCTCCACCCGCACACGGTGACTGCGGGTCCTGATCCCGAGCTTCACGGCATGTGGATCCTTGTCCTGTGTCCAGTCCGTCCACACATCAAGGTCTTCAATCTCCTCGTAGTCGCCGTCGACCTGCAGAACCCCGCAGCGACGGGTCAGACCATTACGGTCCGTGATCTTGAGGATCATGAACCCACGGTCGGGGCCGAAATTGGCGATGAACAACCGGTAGAAATGAATGTTGGTCCAGTAACGCGGCCCCCAGGAATGATCACGCCAGCCATGTCCGGCCAGGGTGAAGGTCTCAGCCCCTATCCGCAGATGCCCGGTGGCGTTGCCGTGCTGGTTGAAATGCCCGAGTGAGAAGTCCCTGCCGTACATGGTTTGCTGGGCGGGGTCCAACGGCTCGCCACCATGCACGGGCGAATTACCGGAGAGCTCGAACAGGATATCGGCCGATGCGCGCGGCGCCTGCTGGAATACCGCACGGGGGTCGCGCATGTGGCGAGGCTCATCCAGCAGCATGACCTCACCCGTGTAGTGCATGGACACCTGCTTCAGGGGTTCGCGCACCTGATAATGCAGTCCACCGGCCTCATGGCGTGCGTTGTTGTCGATGGCGGGCCGCAGAAACTGGCATGCCACACGTCCATTAGGCAGATACAGGCACACGGAAAGCTCGGCATGACCTTCATTGGCCCGATTGCCCAGCCGCATCCAGCCCCCGAAGCGGCCTGCGGCATCGAAGGCGTTCACATATACGCTCTCGTTGAAATTGGATTCAGGACCCGGGGTGTGCGTGTATTCGTCCTGCGGGGACAGCCTGAAGCCTTGCATGCCATTCTCCTCGCGGCACTGATTGCCGCAACGCATCATGAAGTGATCGGAAAGTTCTGAGCGCGAGGGCTCGTAACGATCCACCGCGCAGGCGTCCATCCTAATGTGCGTCCCCACACTTGGCGACATAGGCAAGCCGGTAGCGGTGCTTTAGGCTAACCGCCTCCCTTCATGTCCGAGGAGTTCATGCCCATGCGTTTCGGCTTTATGGAAGACTTCCGCAACCCCTTGAAATGGCGTCGGCCGTTCCCGGCGTTCTACAAGGCGATACTCGATCAGATCGTCCGCGCGGAGGAGCTCGGCTACGACAATGTCTGGCTGACCGAGCATCACTTCACCGAGGATGCCTACAACCCCTCGATGTTTCCCACGGCAGCGGCTATCGCCGCCCGCACCAGCCGCATCCGTATCGGGACGTTCATCCATCTGCTGCCCTTTGCCCACCCGGTGCGCGCCGCAGAGGATCTTGCCTGTGCCGACATCCTGTCTGATGGCCGCATCGACTACGGCATTGGCCAGGGATATTCGCATCACGAATGGAGCGCGTTCTGCATGAACCGTAGCGAGCGTGGCGTGCGGATGCGCGAAGGCATCGAGCTCATGGTACGGCTCTTCAAGGAGGACAAGGTCACCTTCAACGGCAAGTTCACACAGACCAAGGAGATGACACTCTCCCCCAAGTCCGTACAGCAGCCCCATCCGCCGATCTGGATCGGTGCGCGTGGCCCCAAGGCCATCACGCGCGCAGCAGAGATGGGGTACCACCTGATGGCGACCCTGGGCCCGGATCCGGCGCCGCTGTATGTGGACACGCTGAAGGCCAACGGACATAACCCGGATGACTTCAAGATTGCGCAATTGAGAATGGTGTACTGCGCGCAGAACGAAGATCAGGCATGGGAGGAGTGCCAGCATCACCTCTACCATCTCTTCGATTTCTATGCCGAGATTCTGGCCGAGGCCAATGATGCCGAGGGGGATGATCAGCCCTTGCCGATCACCTGCGCCGAGGACATCCGGCACTCACCCCTGGCTGAACACCTGATGATCGGCACGCCCGATCAGGTCGCGCGCAAGATGGAGAAGTTCTGTGACACCTTCCGTTGCACGGACTTCATCATGGATTGCCAGTTCCCCGGGCTCGATCCGGCGCTCGGTACGCGGTCGCTGGAACTGTTCGCCAAGGAAGTGATGCCCGCTTTCCGGCATCGCTGAGCGCGTCAGAAAAGGAAGGCCCGCGCGCTTGGCGCGAGCCTTCCCTCCTCACATGATCCCGTCGCGGATCATCTCTGCAATGAGGGCTTCATCAAGCCCGGCTTCCCGTGCGATGGCTGCAGAATGCTCGCCCAGCGTCGGCACCCGAAAGTCCACGCGGCCAGGCTCTTCGGCATACTTGATCGGGATGCCCAGATGGTCCCGTCCCGCCTCATCAGTGAGCAACATGGCGCGCTCACGTGTGTTCGGGTCCAGCGTGCCCTCCAGCAAGGTGCGCACGGGTGCGTAGCAGCAGTCCACATCCGCGAGCCAGGCCAGTGCCTCGTCCAGTGTCTGGGCGGCGAAGAACTCGCGCAGGAAATCGGCCACCGGCTGCTGTGCCAATCCGGGAGGCTCGCGACAAAGGTCGATGAGATCAGGCCTGCCCGCCTTGTTGAGGACGTTGGCGCAGAAATGGATCTCTGACCCACCCATGACCAGCCACTGTGCATCACGTGTTGCATAGGAGTTGTAGAAAGCGGCACCGCCCCAGTTTCGTTCCAGTTTGACCTGGTGGGCCTGGCGCGCGGCAAACACTGGCCCCTGATAGTTGGCGGTCCACGCCAGCAAGGCATCGTGCATGGCGATGTCGAGGTAATCGCCCTCCCCGGTCGTCCGCTGGCGCAGCAGCGCCATCAGCACGCCGGCAAACGCCGTCAGTGAACCACACATGTCGGCGGCAGGAATCCCGGGCAGCGCGGGCTTGCCGTCCTGCCCCAGATTGAAGGACACGGTGCCGAGCAAGGCCTCCATCGCGACGTTGTGCGCAGGTTTGTCACGATAGCGACCGGTCTGTCCGAAGGCCGAGAGCGAGCAGTAGATGAGTTGCGGCGCGTGGGGCTTCAGGCTCGCATAGTCGAGCCCGAGCCGGGCCATCACACCCGGTCTGAAGCCTTCTACAAAAACGTCCGCCTCAGCCACCAGCTTCAACAGCAGGGCCTTGCCCCGGGGATCCTTGAGGTTCAGGCGCAAGCTGCGCTTGCCACGGTGGGTGTTGCGAAACCAGACCGACTCACCATCCTGCTTCCACCCGAGCTCGCGCGAGGGTTCGCCGGTCAAGGGCTCGACTCGGATCACGTCCGCCCCGTGGTCAGCCATCATCATCGTGAAATGCGGTCCGGGCAGGAACATCGAGAGATCGATGACCTTCACACCTTCGAGTTTCATTGGGGCTCCAGCAAAGAAACGGGGGGCTTGCGCCCCCCGGAGTGTCTGCGCTCGAGGCCGGTTTTTATGCCTTGCCGAGCGCGTTGATGAGGTTGGTGTAGAGGTCGGTCAGCATGGCCTTCACGTCGGCTTCGGGAGCTGCGGTGGCGACCCAGTTGCTGCCCCATACCACGCGGCACCCGCCGCCGGCGGCGTCCGACAGGATCACCACGGCATGATAATGGTCGACGGGCAGCGGGCTGGGGGCGACGATGGAATAGGAGAACACCGTCTCGTCGTGGCCGCATTCCAGACGCTCAACTACTTCACCGGGCGCGCCCTTCAACTTGATGGTTCGCACTGCGCCGACTCCGCTGCCCTGCACGGTGCAGGATTCGATGGCCTCCGGCAGGAGTTTGCCCACACCACCGAAATCCATCAGTGCAGCAAAAACCTTAGAGCGTGCGACGGGGATCGTCTTGTCGACGACAACTGCATAAGCCATTGATGACCTCCAGAATCTGTTTTCGTAGTCCACTCGGGCCGTGTCGCCCCTGGCGAAACCGGCGAATTGGAGAGTGCAGGATAAAGGCGCGCCCGGCAACCGGGCACGCGTGTTTCAGGTGTCGATGCGAATGATCTCGGTCCAGCCGTGTGGATCAGGCCTCAGTCCGAACTGGATACCGGTCAGCGTCTCGTGCAGTGCACGCGCTACAGGCCCGGGTTGTCCGTTGCCCACTTCGATGTCGCGCCCTTGGTAGCCGAGCCGCCCCACCGGCGCGATGACGGCACCGGTGCCCATACCGAACACCTCGGTGATCCGGCCGGCGGCGATGTCTTCGCAGACAGCGAAGAAATCGATGCGCTCTTCGCGCACATCGAGTCCCATGTCCCGTGCGAGAACCAGCACTGATTCGCGTGTCACTCCGTGCAGGATCGCCCCCGACAACTCGGGCGTGCGAAGCGTCTGGTCGGCGTAGACGAACGCGATGTTCATGGCCCCGACTTCGTCTACATAGCGTCGTTCGAGTGCATCCAGCCACAGGACCTGCTGATAACCCGCGGCGATGGCTTCTTCGGTCGCCACGATGCTGCCGGCATAATTGCCCGGCGTCTTGGCTTCGCCCGTCCCACCACGCACCGCCCTCACCCAGGCGTGCGGCACATGCACGGCGATAGGTGCGAAACCGCCGGCAAAATACGGCGCCACGGGACTCAGGATGATGTAGTGCAGGTATTCCGCCGGCGCTCTGATGGCCAGGGCCTTTTCGGTTGCGATCATCACTGGCCGGATGTAGAGCGCTGTCTGCGGTGCGTGCGGGACCCAGCGTGCCTCGAGACGCACCAGCTCACGGATTGCCTCCACATGCATGGCTTCGGGAACTTCGGGCATGCCCATTCGCGCCGCCGAGCGGTTGAAGCGCTGCGCATTGCGCTCCGGACGGAACAGGTTGATGTGTCCATCAGGCCGCCGATACGCCTTGGTGCCATCAAAAATCATCTGCCCGTTGTGCAGCACCTGGGCGGCCGGGTCCAGCGTGATCGGTGCGTAGGGCCCGATGGTCGCCGCGTGCCAACTCTTCTCGCGGGAGTAGCGCTGGGTGAACATGCGATCGGCGAAATGCAGACCAAAGCCCAGATCTTTCGTGGGAATGCGATCTGCAGGGGTTTCGGTCACTGGCAGGGTGGCAATCATGCGGGCTCCTGAATCAGGGCGGCCGGAAGCCGCCATGACCGGCTGAACGGTGAGTCTACTTCTTGGCGGCGAGCGGGTTCACGAACTCGGTCTTGAAACCGAGTTTGCGCATGCCTACCAGGCAGCATTCGCAGTCTTCCTCGATGGTGCCACCACTGGCGCCAATGCCACCAATCACTTCGCCCTGTTCATCAAAGATCGGATAGCCCCCTCCAACCATGCAGATGCGTTCATCCGTATGCTGCAGACCGTATCCGAAAGCTCCAGGCAACATCACATCCCGCACCATGTCGGTGGGGCGCTGGAAGGCAACGGCCGTCCACGCCTTCTTCTCGGCGATCAGGATATTGGCGATGCGCCCCTTGTCCGGGCGCAGGGCACCACGCAGGTGACCGCCGAAATCAACGACGGCGATCGAGCTGGGCCTGCCCAGGGATTGCGCGTAGGCCACGCCTTCCTTCAACAGGGTTTCCACTTCGGCCAGGGTAAGTTCACGCATGACATTCTCCAAAGGGTGAATCGAAGGCAAGGTTCGGCGTCTGCCGAACACCCGCAATGATAGGAGAACACCTCTGCTGACAAAAGGCAGGCGGGCGTCACGCGACTTGACACCCATCCGAGCGGCCGCATAGTTTCTGGCCACACGTTTCCGATGAGGTTGCCATGGATTTCCAGTTTTCCGAAGAACAGCGCGCGATTCGGGATGCGATCGCAAAGCTTTGTTCGAATTTTCCGCCGGAGTATTGGTTGGCGTGTGATGACAACGCGAAGTTTCCGCAGGAGTTCGTCGACGCCGTGGTGAAGGATGGATGGCTGGGTATCGCCATGCCGGAATCCGTGGGCGGCGCGGGCCTTGGCATCACGGAGGCTGCCCTGATGATGCAGACGGTGGCCGAGTCCGGCGCCGGACTCACGGGCTGCTCCGCCATCCATCTCAACATCTTCGGCCTGAATCCCGTGGTGGTCTTCGGTACGGAGGAGCAGAAGCAGCGTTGGCTGCCGCCGCTCCTGCAGGGCAAGGAGACGGCGTGTTTCGGCGTGACCGAACCCAATGCGGGTCTCGACACCACCAACCTTGATTGTCGTGCGGACCGTACCCCGAACGGTTACGTGATTCACGGCCAGAAGCACTGGACCTCGGGCGCGCAGCGCGCGAAGAAGGTGCTGCTGCTCGCGCGAACCACGCCCAAGGATCAGGTCAGGCGCAAGACCGATGGCTTGAGCCTGTTCTACACCGATCTGGACCGCCGCCACGTCGAGGTGCGCGAGATTCACAAGATGGGTCGCGCAGCTGTGGACTCCAATGCGGTGTTTTATGACGGTCTGCCGGTGCCCAAGGAAGACCTCATCGGCGAGGAAGGCAAGGGCTTCCACTACATCCTGCACGGCCTGAACCCCGAACGTATCCTGCTCGCAGCCGAGGCAGTCGGGATCGGTCGTGCGGCCATCAACCGGGCAGTGACCTATGCGCGCGAGCGCGTGGTCTTCGGCCGACCCATCGGCCAGAACCAGGCCATCGCGCACCCGCTCGCGAAGTCCTGGGCGGAACTCATGGCCGCTGAACTGGTGGCCTACAAGGCGGCGAGTCTGTACGACAGTGGCCAGGAGTGCGGCGCCGAGGCCAACACGGCCAAGTATCTCTGCGCTGAAGCAGGCTTCCATGCCTGCGAGACCGCGGTGATGACGCATGGTGGCATGGGCTATGCCAAGGAGTACCACGTCGAGCGCTATCTCCGCGAGGTGATGATTGCGCGCATTGCACCGGTCAGCAGGGAGATGATCCTGAACTTCGTCTCCGAAAAGGTACTTGGCTTACCGCGTTCCTTTTGAGCGTCGTCTCATGCTGACTCTGCCAGGCCATGTGGTGGTGACCGGCGCACTGGGTGGTCTGGGTACCGCGATCGTGGCGCGGCTCCTCAAGGAAGGTGCGCGGGTCATCGCGGTGGATCGTCGCGATGACGCGGCAGGTGCCTGGAGTAGCCAGTTCGAAGCGTCCGCACGTGCACGCCTCGAAGTGGCGACGGTTGACATCACGCGCGAATCCGAGGTGGAAAGCTTTCGCAGCCGGCTGGAAGCTCGCGGCGTCCAGGTATGCTGCCTTGTGAACAACGCAGGCGTGGCTGGTGCCGGAGCACCGGACGCGATGGCGCTAAAAACCTTCGACATCGTAATGCGCGTCAACCTGACCGGCACCTTCCTGAGCAGCCGGGCTTTCTGTGGCGGGATGCGTGCCCGTGGGTTCGGGCGCATCGTCAACTTTGCTTCCCTCTATGCCTATCAACCTGGCCCCGGGCAGGCACCTTATGCGGCGGCCAAGGGCGGGATCGTGGGCTATACGCACTCACTGGCACGGGATCTCGCTGCCGACGGCGTAACGGTGAACGTGATTGCTCCAGGTCTGATCTGGCATGAGCGACTGCGTGGCGTACTGCCGGATGAGGAATACAACGACATGGTCGAGCAAACACCCATGCGACGCGCAGGCAGACCGGAAGAGATCGCCGGCACGGTGACTTTTCTGCTGTCTGATGACGCGTCATTCATCACCGGGCAGACTTTGCATGTGAATGGCGGCGTCTATCTGACGGGCTGAGTCCCCGCGACAACACCCTGTGACAGGTCGCCCGGTCACAGGGTGAAAAAGGTCTTGACCGGAGCACTTGCCGAAGAAGATGTCACGCTCCAGCTACTGTTGGCGCAGGCGCTCAACCCATTTCCGGGAAACCTTGTGTGCAGCGGCAAAGTCCGCAAGTTTGACCGGGGTCGGGCTCGTGGATGGGCTCAGGGATTCAGCACGTGCAGGCCGTTACCGTGATCGTGTCCGTTGGGGACTGTGATGCCCGAGGCACCGGGTTTGACGAGTGCCGAGATACTGAGGTGCGGCAGGCGCTCGGCGAAGGTTGAATCAAGAGGCTGATGACCCACCATGAGGCGATACCAGATGGGCCCATAGATGAGATCGATCGCAAGCTCGATGTCGAGGTCGTCGTGGAATTCTCCGTTGGCGATGCCGTTGCGGAAGATCTCGGTGGCAGCCGCGCGCCGCTGGCGCAGGAAAACTGCACGAAAGTGCTCCAGCACCGTGGGATCCGATTGCCCCTCCGCAATGATCTGAGCGGCGATTCGTCCGGTGGTGCCAGCGATCGCTCGCACCATGCGCGACACCTGGTGACGGATGGCTTCGGTTGCTGTGGGCGCATGCTCGAAAGCGGTGCGCTGCTCCACCTCACGAAAAAATGCATCGATTACGATTGCCGCCTTGTTCGGCCACCAACGGTAGATGGTTGCCTTGCCGACCCCGGCTTCGCGCGCAATGCTTTCGATGGCGAGGCTCTTGAGCGTGGCTTTCTCCAACAGACGGGCGGTGGCATCGAGTATCGCCTTGCGGGCGTGTTCGGACCGCGGCCTACCAGCCGGGCGTTTTTCGTCGACTTGAGGAGATACCGAAGCCATCAGGAATCTCTCCCGTAGGAGTGCCGGAAGCAGCACTTTGTGAACGGGAGATTAACAGCGATAACCTATTGAACAAAGACCTCTTTTAGGGACTTTTGCATGGTGCGGTGCAAGACCGGGTGACCCGCTGTTGATGGCCGGTCCCCCTCCCCGGATGGGCGCCTGGTTTGAGGATTCCCTGCCCCACCTCCCGCCGCCTGGACTATCCTCGTTCCTCACCACTGAACCGCTACGCTGTCACAGGAGTCCATCAGCATGCCCAGCACCCTCGACACCTTCATCAACCCGGCCTCCATCATGGAACCGTACAACCGGGCCTACAGCCATGCCGTGCTGATCCCCCCTGGCGCAGAGGTCCTCCACTCCGCGGGCCAGATTGGCGCACGTCAGGATGGATCGGTCCCGACAGACATCGAAGCCCAGGCAGAGCAGGTCTGGACCAACCTCGAAGCCATCCTGGAAGCGGCCGGGATGCGTGTGGAGCACATCGTCAAACTCACCGCCTTTGTCGTTGGCGCGCACAATTACCCCGCCTATGCAGCGGCCCGCACCCGACGTCTTGGTCAACACCGCCCGGCCTCCACGGCCATCTGCGTGCCTTCGCTGCTCAAACCTGAGTGGTTGTTGGAAGTGGAGATGATCGCGGCCCGCGTGCCCTGAAAGGCGCTGCCGGCCTGCCACAGGCACGTATGAAAAATGGATGGATCGGCAACGGAAAAGCTGCCTACACTGCAGCCGCGGCGGGTCTTGGCCCGCGCGCGGAGAACATCCATCCAATGCACACGCACGGGGGCTATCAATGGCTAGCAAAGCTACGGCTGACGTCACCACGATCATCAAGGCGAACAACAAGACACTGGGCGCAGAAGTCGCTGCAGGCAATGCGGCGGGGATTGGCAAGCTGTACGGCAAGGGCGCGCTGCTGATGCCACCCAATACAGGGATGCTCAAGGGCAAGGGTATTGCCGCTTTCTGGCAGGGCGCGATCGATATGGGTGTGAAGGGCGCCAAACTGAAGACCAAGGAAGTCGAGGTCTTCGGCGGCGCGACTGCGGTGGAAGTGGGCACCTATGCACTCACTGGCGGCGACAAGTCGGTGCTGGATGAGGGCAAGTACATCGTGGTGTGGAAGAAAGATGGCAAGACGTGGAAGATGCACCGGGACATCTTCAACAGCAGCCGTCCTGCTGGCTGAACCTGGACAGCACCAGACGCAGAGCTCAGCAGCCCTGCCAACAACCGCCCAGGGCGCGGATGACACCGCGCCCTGGGCGGCCCCCTCGACATACGGCATCGCTGCCGCTTAAGGCTCCGACTTTGCTGCCTCGTCTGCCTCGCGAGCCGCATCTCGCTCCCGACGCGCTTCCCGGGCCCGCTCGCGGGCCGCACTGTCATCATCAAACCAGCGGAACTTGAGGTTACCGATGAGCCCGGACAGCGGCCGCTTGAGCGCACCCAGCACAGCTGCGTCCCCTGCGGCGTTCACGATTTCATCGAAATTCGACTCCGGCGCAGCCAGACTGCCCCAGATACGGAACGAGGGACCACGCCAGTAACCCCAGGCATCCTTCTCATCACGCATCAGATCAAGGCTGTACAAGATGGCGGCGCCGCGTCCCAGCATGTCGAGTTCGGCGGTGAGCGCGAGTGGGCTGTCCAAGATATCTTCGCCGGGGTCATGCAGAATGTCACCCGTTGCCTTGAGTGCGATGGTGGGGCTCAGCAGCTCGAATTCCTCCAGCTGCACGTGATGCGGATCCTCGCGCACCAGATGCAGGTCAAGGGTGTCGTAGTTGATTTCCGAGATGTAATTGACAAGTCGCGCCACCGCACCTGCACCGAAACCACCGGTAGGCAGGTAGGACAAGCCCTCGCCTAACGTCCCCAGCAAGTTGGACGCACCGAGCAGGAGACTGCTGTCCGGCGGAAGCGGGCGGAACAGGCCATCGCGACTCTTCATGCGCACATCAAACAACAGCCGGTTGCGCAACTGGGAAAAATTGGCAAAGGTCCCGGAGGCCTCCGCCCGCACTCCGAGCAGCCCCTCCACCCTCGGCTTCTCGTCGGGCGCGAGTTCCGTGAAGAAAGTATTCAGGTCGAAATCCTTGATCCGCCACTTGAGCTCCAGCGAGTAGGGTTCGGGTGCGCCAGCCTTGAAACGCGTCACGCCGTCGAAACTGATATCACTCTGATGGAACCGTGCCCCCACGTTCTGCAGCCCGAAGCGGCGACTGCGCAGATCAAGCTTGCCGTGCACGGTATCGAAGGCGAGGTAATCAGAATAGAACAGTCGGTCGATTGCGACATTAATCACCACGGCAGGTGCAATGAGTTTCCACACGGCCTTCAAATCCGGCTCGCGGGTGCTTCGCGTCCTCGGCTTGGAAGTCGCAGAGCGTGTTCGCGATGGAGCTGGTGCGATCGCAGTCCATACAGCAAGCAGATCGTTCAGGTAGAAGACCTGACCGAGGAGGCCGAGGGTGAGCACTCGCGGTTCATCGGGTTGTGGCGCGTAGTGTCCCTGCAGGGTTGCACGTGTCGCACCTGATTTGCCGCTGGCCAGCACCGGTGCGCTGAAATCGAAGCCTCGGCCATCAGGTGCCAGCGCGCCGGTAATCGGCAACTCCAGCCGGCCGATGGCAAGCTTCTTTCCTGCGTCCAACCCGGCGATGGCAACATTTGCACCGAGCGTGCGATCCGCCGAGACCTTGGCGCTCACGGTGGCGATACCCTTGGTCAATCGATGGTCCGGCAACAGCGCAGGCTGCGCCAGGCACTGGACCAGATCGACCTGCAGTTCCGTGTCCAGTGCCGTCAAGGGGACTCGTGCGCCGAGCGTCAGACCGGCACTCAACCGACCCGCGAGTGCCGGCCTGTCGCTGCCTTCGAACATGAGCGTGGCCTCATCAAGAACCAGATTCATGCGCCGTCTGGTAGCTTCAAGCGTCGGGCGTACGGTCAGGTCAAAAGGCGTGGTCAAGGCACGCTCGTTCTCCAACAGACGCACTGACTCCAAACGCAAGGGTGCTTCGCTGCCCACTTTGAGCGAGCGACCATCGGATTCGAGCAGCACCTTCGCGTTGACTTCCTTGAAACGAATCTGGCCCAGCGACAGGAAATCGCTCAGCGCGCTGGAGGGCAGATCGCGCACTTCAAGCGCCAACGCACCCACCGCGTGGCGCGCGAGATTCTCACCTGCATTGAGCCGAGTCCGAATCTGAAGTCCTGGAGTTGCCAGCAGGTCAAATCGGGCGTTTGGCCCAAGTCGCAGTGCCGCCTTGCCGCGCTCGACAGTGAAATCCCCCCCACGCCCTTTCACGGCGAGATCAACGCTTCCGCTGAGCGGCAGCCCCGGCAAGGTGTGCGGCAGCGCCTCGGCGAGCATTGGTTGGTGTGCGAGATGCCCAAAATCGATTTCGGCGGCGGAGCTGAGTGCGTAGGACATTTGTGTCTCGGCGGTGCCCGCCAGGCTGAACTCGATCTGGCCAGTGGCAAGCGAGCGCCCGTTTGCAGCGAGCCTCAGACCTGACACTGCCACAGACCAGGTGTCCCCCTCCCGTCGCACCACCGGACTGGCCTCAAGACTCAGACCCGACAGACGGCGCCGGTCAGACTCCAACAACCCGAATCCGCCCATATCGAACACGGCATCGGGCCGGAGCCGAAGTACCCCGTCAGGTTCTGACGACAGCGTAAAACCGGCCTCCCTGACGTGCCCCTCAAGGCTTTGACGGGCGAGCCAGGGATTGAACCAGGCCAGCGGTAATCCTCTAACGCCGACATGCAGCAAATCTCCTGTGGGCAGACGCAGCGCACCAGGCTGGTCACTCTGAAGGAGGGGCGC
>JAURMM010000237.1 GCA_030830685.1 Gammaproteobacteria bacterium
ACCTCGGTGCACGGCAGCTGGGCACCTCGGATGACATCCGCCGCCTCATTGATTTCGCGTTCGCCCGGCAGGAACACGAGAACGTCCCCGCGGGCCTCCTCATCCAGTTCCTGCAGCGCCGAGACGATACCGTCGTAGAGCCCGCCTCCCCCTTCAAGTTCGTTTCCGGTAGCTCGATAGCGCACTTCCACCGGATGGGTGGCACCGGGAATCTCCACAATCGCGGCCTCATGAAAAAACCGCTGGAAGCGTTCGGCCTCGATCGTGGCAGACATCAGGACCACTTTCAGATCGGTGCGGCGAGGCAGCAGCTGGCGGAGATAACCAATGAGAAAGTCGATGTTGAGCGTGCGTTCGTGCACCTCGTCCACGATGAGAATGTCGTAGCCCCGCAGTTCCGGGTCGCGTGCAATTTCCTGGAGCAGGATTCCGTCGGTCATTACCTTGAGGCGGGTGGCCCGGGACACCTGCTGATCAAATCGGGTCTGGAAACCGACCAGCGTGCCGAGACGGGAACCCTGTTCCTGGGCAATACGGGCAGCCACTGTCCGTGCGGGCAGTCGGCGCGGCTGGGTCAGGCCAATCCGTGCCCCCTCCCATTCCTGCAGACAAAGTTGCGGAATACGCGTGGATTTTCCGGATCCCGTCGCCCCGCAGACGATGGTGACTGCATGTCGCGCAAGGGAAGCCCGGATCTCGCCAAGCATCGGCGTGATGGGCAGGGCCTGGAGGTCTGCCATTTCTGCGGGCGAAACCGCCTCGTTCACAGGATTACTGGCACGAGTCGGGCCGCGATAATCGTGATCAGCAGCACCGACAGGAGGTTCATGAGCACACCCACCCCGGCCATGTCGCGAGTCTTGATGTAACCACTGCCGTAGGCAAGCGCATTGGGCGCGGTGCCCACCGGCATCATGTACGCAGAGCTCGCACTCAGTCCGGCGACGATGGCCACCTCGACTGGCGTCAGGCCGAGGGCAGGTGCCGCAGCGGCAAGCAGGGGCGTCAGCGCTGCGGCAGTCGCGATATTGCTCGCCACTTCCGAGACGAAGATCACGGTGGCTGCGATGGCGGCAATCACCACTGGCCGGGGATATTGTGGCATCCCCGTCAGCACGGCCCCGAGCAGACTGTCCACGCCGTTGACATCAATGGCTGCGGCAAGACTGAGCCCACCCCCGAACAGCAGCAATGTGCCCCAGGGCAGGCGCTGGGTGTCCTCCCATTCGAGTGCGGGGGCCTGCCCACGCGTGATGGGAAAAAGATACAGAGCCACGGCCGCCATGAGTGCGATGGCCGCGTCGCTCAGGGCCGCCAGTGGCTGATAACCGAGGACCTCCAGCTTGACCAGCAGGGCCCGACTCATCCAGGCGAGGACCGCCAACAGAAACACCGCGAGGGTCACGCGCGCCTGGGGTGTGAGCAAGGTCCACCGCCAGTGGACATCTCCGGCCATCACCCCCTCCAGCGTGAGGCGGCCGCTGCGCAATGGAAAAAACACCCGGGTAAGCAGCCAGAACGTGAACGGCAACATGACCACGACGATGGGCATGCCGAGTGCCGTCCAGCTCCAGAAATCGAGGGTGTAGTGATATTGGCTGTGCAGGAAGGAGCTCACATAGATATTTGGCGGCGTGCCGATTAGAGTACCGATGCCGCCGATGGTGGCGGCGTAGGCCACGCCTAGCACCAGGCATCGCCGGAGCGATTCGTCGGCAGATTCGTGCCGGGCGAGGCTGAGCGCCACCGGGAACATCAGCACTGCAGTCGCGGTGTTGGAGAGCCAGCAGCTGATGAAGGCCGTGGCCACCATGAGGGCCAGGACCAGGCGGTGCGTCTGTCCCCCGCTGAGACGCAGCAGCGAAAAGGCAAAGCGTCGGTGCAAGCCCCATTTCTCGATGGCTGCAGCCAGCATGAAGCCGCCAAGAAACAGGAACAGCAGAGGATCGGCATACGGCGCCAGCGTAGTTTCGATGTTCCCCACGCCCAACAGGGGAAACATCACCGCGGGAATGAGAGACGTCACCGGCAGCGGGACCGGTTCGCTCAACCACCACCATGCCATCCACACAGCGCAGGCAACGGTAGATTGGACCGCAGACGAAACGATGAACTCTTCCGCACCCGGATCGCCCACGCTGGAGGGCAAAAACAGTGCAACCAGGCAACCGGCGACCGGACCTGCGAGAAGATTGAACAAGCGCCAGGGCGCTGCCTGCATGTATTGCCGCCTTTGCCAGAAAAGGGTGAGAGGAATGCGCCTACCTTGGCCGTACCGCCCATTCTCGCAGAGTGTCGCGCCGTTGGCGCAGTGCCGCTTCGAACTGTAGTCCTGCCAATCGCATCACGTGGTAAGCTCGGCGCCAATGAGTGACCACAGGATTTTCTCCCGAGACGCGTGGGCTGGAACCGGCAAGTGCGGGGCTTCCCCATGTTGACGTTCGATATCGCCGGGTCGCAGATCAACGGTGCCAGGGAATATCAGGAAGATGCCTTCCTGATCACGCGCCTGTCCGATCCGGACGGGCGGCGGTCGGCCTCGCTCATCATCGTGGCCGATGGCATGGGCGGCCACGCTGCCGGCAATGTGGCCAGCAACATGGCCGTGCAATCGTTCAACAAGTTCCTCACCGCACGCTTCCCCAGCGACGCCCTGTCCTCCGTACTGCGTGAAGCGGTTTTTGAAGCCAACAGTTCAATCGCGGAAACCATACGCGAAACCGCAGCGCTGCAAGGCATGGGGTGCACCTTGGTCTGCGCCGTCATCGAAGACAAGGCCTTGCGCTGGATCAGCGTCGGCGACAGTCATCTGTATCTCCTGCGCAACGGCGAGCTGCGCAAGCTGAATGCCGACCACAGTTATGGCGGCTTCCTTGCCCGCCTCGGCCAGGAAGGGCGCCCAGCCAAAGCGCAGTCGGGCTTCTCGCACAACATGCTCATGAGCGCCATGACGGGCGACGAGATCGCGGAAATCGACTGCCCGGAAGAAGACTTCGAATTGAGCCTTGGTGATCGGCTGCTGGTGGCGAGCGACGGTCTGGACACGCTTGCCCATGGTGAGGTCGTCCGCTACCTGAGAGACAGTGACAACGCCCGACAGGCAGTCGATGCGTTGTTGTTGAGTGTGAGCGAGGCCGCCGTGCCCCGTCAGGACAACACCACCATCGTGGCGCTGCTGGTGGGCGAAAAGCCGGACGAATTGCCCCGGCCGGATTTCAGCGCGGCGCGTTTGCAGAGTATCCAGGAAGGGCAGCCGCAACCGCCCAAGGCAACTTCGATTGTGGTGGATACGGCCGCCTCCCGTAGCAGCGTCCCGCCACGGAGGGTGATGCTGCCACTGGTGCTGCTTGCGGCCGCAGTAGCCGGGTTCTGGGGGTGGAAGCAGCAGATGTCGGCGCGCATGGATGAGGGTTCGCAGGCCGCTCCCGCGGAAATGCAAACACCAGCCGACGAGCCGCAGGAGCCCACCGCGCTGACGCCGCCAATTACGAAACCGAAGGTCGGACCACCCTTCCGGGAGGGTGCCGGCCCGCTCATGGTGCAACTACCGGGTGGGGACTTCCTGATGGGCAGTCCTGACACCGCGGCCGACTTCAACGAACGTCCCCAGCATCGGGTGACGCTGAAGTCCTTCTCCATCAGCGTGCACGAGATCACCGCGGCAGAATTCGCGCGTTTCCGGGCACCGGATAACCTGCGAGCCCGGGCAGAAGCCGGGCATGACCGGTCACGACATCCCGTGACTTTCGTCAGCTGGGAAGACGCTAGGGACTATGCGCGGTGGCTGAGTCGCCAGACCGGCAAGCGTTACCGTCTGCCGTCGGAGGCGGAATGGGAGTACGCGGCACGCAGTGGCAGCAACGACGCCTACTGGTGGGGGCGCGAACCGGGTAAAGGCAGAGCACATTGCCTGACCTGCGGCAACGCGCTGGACCCACGGCATCCCACCAGTGTCGGCCGCTTCAAGGCCAATGCCTTCGGATTGCATGACACCGCGGGCAACGTTGCAGAGTGGGTGCAGGATTGTTATGTCGACCACTACAAGGATGCATCCCCCGAGGGCAAGGCCGTGGAGTTGCCGGACTGCACACGCCGCGTGGTGCGCGGTGGCGCATTCTCCAGCGGCCCTCGCGCCTTGACCTCCACTCACCGCGACATGTTGGGCAGCACCACGGCCAACGACAGCGTCGGTTTTCGGGTGGTACGGGAAGACTGAGCGCGAATCACTCGCCTCGGAGAGACGATTCTTCGCCCATTGACTCCAGGGCGCGGAAAATTTTCCGCTGCTGCACCAGCAAAACGAGCCCGGGCACAGCCAGCACCAACGACACCGCGAAGAATTCAATCCACCCGATGGCCGCAACATCGCCGGCCACGGGGCCTATCAAGACTCGCGACAGGCTGGCCAGCGCCGAGAAGAGTGCGAAGTGCGTGGCGGTGAATTCACGGGCACACAAACCCACCATCAGCGCGACAAGGACACTGGTGCCCATGCCACCCGAGAAATTCTCGAGCGCAATGACCACCACCATGCCAAGCCACGTCTTGCTGCCTAGCGCCAGGAACAGGAATCCGAGATTGGTCACCGCCTGCAGCACACCGAACCACAGCAGCGATCGGTAAAGACCGAGACGGGGGAGCCAGAGCCCACCGATGATGCCGCCCAGGATCGATGCCACCATGCCGAGAAATTTGTAAGTCGCACCGATCTCGCTCAAGGAAAACCCTTGTCCGCGCAGGAAGAAAGTCATGCTGAGCGAGCCCGCGAAGGCATCTCCCAGTTTGTAGAGCGCGATGAACAGCGCGAGCCATATGATGCCCGGGCGGGTCAGCAATCCAGCCAACGCAGCACGGAAATCCGCCCAGATCGCAGCTGGCGGCGCGTTCTCCCGGAGCGGTTCCTGCGCCAGCAGACTGATGACGGCCATTGTGGCCATCAGTCCCGCCAGCAGCAGGAACGCAGGCCCGAAGCCCACCTGATCCGCAACGACCAAGGCGCCCGCCCCGGAGACGATCATGGCAACCCGGTAGCCCGCCACTGACAAACCGGAACCGAGGCCACGGTCTTCGGGATTGAGGATTTCAGCTCTATAGGCATCGACCACGATGTCCTGGGTGGCGGAAACCAGCGCGAGCGCCACCACCAGCCACACGATGAAGTCCAGATTGCGGGTGGGGTCCATCCCCGACAACGCAAACAGCAAACCTGCGAGCGCGAGTTGCGTCAGCACCAGCCAGCCGCGGCGACGGCCTAGGGCACTCAGACCAAAACGATCGAGCAAGGGCGCCCACAGAAATTTGTAGAGGTAAGGCAGCCCAACCAGGGACAGCGCACCCAAGGTCTGCAAGTCGACCCCCGCCGTCGTGAGCCACGCTTGCAGCGTGCTGCCCGTGAGCGCCAAGGGCAAGCCGGAAGCAAAGCCGAACAGTGCCACATTCAACAGCAGGCGTTTGCGCGGGGCGGCCACGCCCGCGCGCGGGTGCAGGGTATCGAGCATGGCGCATTGTGGCACACTGCATGGCCCCTTCCCCGGAACCTTTTGCGCATGGCCCTCGAAATAGAACGCAAATTCCTGCTCG
>JAURMM010000238.1 GCA_030830685.1 Gammaproteobacteria bacterium
CCCAAGGTGCCGATGGTAAAAGCAGAGAGGGTAAGCAAGGCTAAGGGTTTTCTTTTCCACCGGTATTGTGGACTCGACTTTTGACATTTTAAGGTTGCGTTGCTCAGGCCGCGCCGGCGTGCGCGGAGTCTATGCCTTCCTGTTTTATGGGACTCAGGAACGGATGCATAGGCAGACTCATCACGCGTTTTGCAGCGGCTTCCGAAACAGGAAAACTTCCCTCCCCCAAGCCCAGAGAGGCAAACGCCGGCTGCAGATGTAACGGGACTGGGTAGTGCACCGCAGTCGGGATACCGGATTCCTGCAGTCTTTTCTGCACGGCATCGCGATTATCCACTTGCACTGTGTATTGCGCGTACACCGAGCTGTTGTGGTCTTCGATGAACGGTGGAATCACCCCTGGGCAGTTGTCGTTGATGAGGGTTGTATAGTGTGCCCCCAACATGCCACGTGCTTTGACCTCGTCCGGAAAGCTCGGCAGTTTGGCCAACAGCACGGCGCATTGGAGAGTGTCCATGCGGCCATTCACACCGATCACCGGATGGTGATAGCGCCGGTCTTGACCATGGACCCGAATCTCCTCCATCAGCTTGGCAAGTGCGTCATCATTGGTGAAACAGGCACCGCCATCGCCATAACAGCCGAGGGGCTTCGAGGGAAAAAAGCTCGTACACCCGATGAATGACAGTGCGCAGGATTTGCGACCCTTGTAGCTCGCACCAAAGCTCTGTGCCGCATCTTCGATCACCGGCAATTCATGCCTGCACGCAATGGCATTGATTTCGTCGAAGTCGGCGCATTGGCCATACAGGCTTACCGGCATGATGGCCTTGGTGCGTGGTGTGATGGCGGCTTCGATCTTGGCGGGATCGAGGTTGTAGGTACGTGGATCGATATCCACGAACACCGGCTTGGCACCCAGCAGCGCGATCATTTCGCCTGTTGCGATGAATGTGAAAGGCGAGGTGATGACCTCATCACCGGGCTTGATACCAAGCGCCATCATGGCGATCAGCAGGGCATCTGTGCCGCTCGCCACCGTGATGCAGTGCTTGCTCCCGGTGTAGGCAGCCAACTGGGTTTCCAGCTCCGTAACCTCCGGGCCCATGATGTACTGCCCTTGGTGCAGCACGCGGTGGAGGTTTTTCTCCAATGAGCCCCTGATCCCATTCTGTTGTGCGGCGAGATCTATGAAATCCAAAGCCGAGGACGACACTGGGCTGGCAAGAATTTCGGCCGGAGAGATCGCTTGAGGGCACCGCTTCAACAAGCGTATATCCCGGGTGAGTAAACGGATGCGGTCGTTTCCGAACCGCGACAGTGACCGGATCAGCTGCTCACCCTCCGGCTCCGCGCTCAGGAAAACGTCGCAGTCCCCGGCGAGAGCCGCGAGCCATTGCTTGTCCTTGGCAAACGCTGCCAGCAACTCCCCGGCTCTTCGCAGCGCCGCGGTTCGCGTGAGGGTCTGCCCCTTTCGCATGGAGTCCGCGGCCAATCCATCGGAAAGCACGTACTGCATTGATTGCACAGCTCCCGCATACAGCCAGACGGTACCGCCCGCCTGTCGGCACCGCGCCAGTGCGGCCAGCGCATCGTCCGCGCCCGCCCGGGGCTGGCAGATGTCAACGATGATGTTTACATCCAGCAGCAGATGCATGTCAGTCCTTGCGGAAACGGGTAAAGGCGTCGAGGCGGTCGAGTTTGGATGAGGGTTCCTCGTTCCATTCCGGAGGAATCGGCGCGTTTCGGATTCTATCCAGCTCCTCTACAAGGCGTTTTGTCGCCTCATCAAAGCCGGATAGTTCGACTTCGGTATCCGGCACATCGACCACCACCTCAACCCGTGGGTGCTTGAAGTGAACCGGCTCGTTGAACGAGAGCCGTCCTTCCTCATAGATGGCCTTGAGTTTCATGGGATGAGCCTTCCTCTCCTGCGGATTCCCTGCGCATCACAGCGCTCGAGCGGTCGTCAGTTTACACGGCAAAGGGCACGCGCCGTGAAGCGCCGGGCGACACGATGCGCTGAGGGCGACGTGGTGGAGAGGTGGGGAGGCGGGATGTCTTTGTCGCTGTAGAGCAAACTCAGTGCGGTTTGCTTGATGACTCCTCGGCCGCGCGCTGCAGGAGTTTACTGGGGAACATTCCCTCCACCCGCGCCCGGCTGGCCGGGTCCGGGCAGAGGGCGAGTGCTGCCTCTTTCTCCTTCAGCGCCATGCCTGTCACTCCGAGCCTCACCCAGAGCTGTATCCGCTCCATGCGGATACCAAGTTCCGAGGGCGCAAGCAGAAGCTGCAGATCGGTGCACTCCAGTGCCCGGGACCAGTCCTCAGCGGCGAAGGCGATGCCCTTGAGATTGTTCAACATGCGCAACGTGATAGCTCGGGCATCTGCCGGGGGCAGCGGTGTGCCGGGTGGCAACCCAGCCTGGGTGTAAAGTTGCGCCCGCGCTTCCCGCTCCACCACCTGCAGGGTGAAGGGATCCACCAGTTGGCGCTCCAGCATCACGAGGAAGTGTCCCGGAAAATTGATGCCCTCGGCTTTCAGATCCAGCAACCTGGCGAGGGCCAGGATGATCACGGCAAGACTGATGGGGATACCGGACCGCGCTGTCAGCACGTAGCCCAGCGCGCTGTTGCGGGCCTCGTAGTAGCTCTCGGCGCCGCGGAAACCCTCCTCACGCAGGACTGCGAGCACACGTTCGGCACTCGCTCCCGGGCCTATCCGCTGCGCGAGGGAGATCAGGGTCTTTTGAATGCCGGTAACGTCTGTTTGCGGATCAATGAAACGGGAGACAAGTAGCGCACCCTCGAGAACAGACTCTGGGTGCACGGCGAATACGCGGAAGTCACCGCAAAGGCTCGCTTCCAAGGGTCCCCGCTTGTTCAGTTTTGGTTATGGCCCGTGGTGCAGGGCAAGAGTTCTGTGGACCTAGCCCCGCAAGCGGGGCTAGGTCCGATTGAAGCACGCGATCTTATTCAGATTTTTTGTGCCGTGGCGGTCCAGAGCTCGTTGGTGGCCGCATTGTACATGTAGAAGCCATTGCCACCATCAAAAATCACGAGCCGAATTTTGACCTCCGGATAAGCCGTGCCACCGAGTGTAGTTGCATCCAGAGTAATCTCGCCTCGGCAGTTGAGTTGTGCTTCGCTTCGCACCTTGCTAAAGGCCAGGGTTTTGCCAACCTGCAGCGTTCCAACCCGTCTCAGGGTCGTACTCGTTGAGCTTCCGTACACAGTGTCTGTAGTCCAGATCTCTACGCCGGTATTAGATTTGACATTGATTATTCCCTGAATGACCGCGTCCTTCCAGTTTTCTTACCCCAAGCCCTCATCGTTGGTATAGAACAATCCTTCGAGTTCGCCACCCTGTGCCAACTGGAGTCGCAGCAATACCCGGGTGCCCAGCTTGCGTGCCCGCCGGAAAACCTCGTCCGAA
>JAURMM010000239.1 GCA_030830685.1 Gammaproteobacteria bacterium
AGACCGCCCCACGCCTGGGCGAGCGAGATGGCGGCCATCCAGCCTGCCGTGCCGCCCCCCACGATGAGAATGCGCCCGGGGTTTTGCTTGCTCATGCCTTGCTCCGAAATGTGCTGAGGGACTGGGATTCGTGAACCGCTCTTGGTACCCGTTTACCGCGTGCACGGTTCAAGGGCAAGCACTCCGAGCGCCCTTGGCAGCAACTGAAAAACCCCACAAACATCACCGTTCACACACGAGCGCAAGACTCTGATCAGCTTCACTTTACAGAACCTTCCTACGTGACGCGGGTGTTGCGTTGCAACAGAAAAAACCCTGCAAAATCCGATAATTGACAGTCTCGTGAGTGCCTCCCTATAGTCGCCCGGCAGCGCACATTTGTGCGCTGTGAATCGTTCGTCCCGCGGCAAGGAGCCGTGAGGCCGGCACGAGGATGGGCAGGCTCTGAGATCCGACTTCACATCGGCGCAAATGCGCCTCGGTTCCAGGTCGTCTGAAGGCAACAAGACGAGGCGAAAAGTAAAACGGCCGACTTGGGATGAGGGGAGGTAGCCACGCGAACCCACGCGTTCGTGGTAAGCCCCTGCCTTGCACCCTGGAAGGCCTTCAACATCAAGGCTGAGGAACAATGCAAGGTACACTCCGACATCGTTTAGCCGAATGGGTCGTGATAAAGCGCGCCCGGTCACTCACGCTGATTCTGGCGACGACCGCGTTTTTTGCGGTAGGCCTTGCATCGGTGCAGATTCGAACGATTTTCTCAGACCTCTTTCCGTCCAATCATCCCTTCGTCCAGACCTTCCAGGACCATCCCAACTTCGGTAACCCGCTCACCGTTACCCTGATGGTCAAGCGCAAGGATGGCGACATCTACAACCTGGAGACCTTGGAAAAGGTCTACCGCATGACCCGCGACATCGATCTTGCGCCCTCGGTGGACCATGACCAGGTGCTTTCCATCGCGACGGAAAAAGCCCGGTACGCCGAGGCCACCCCCTACGGTGTGGACGTGAAGCCACTCATGGACGGGTCTGCCCCCAAGACCGAAGAGGACCTCGTGGAGTTCAAGCACCGCGTGGACCGCGCCAACAACGTTCGTACATTCCTCATCTCGCAGGATGAATCGGCCACCCTGGTCACCGCCACGTTCATCGAACGCACGCTGGATTACGGTGAGACCTTCAAGCACGTGCAGGACATGGTGGAGCGCGAACGCGACGAGCACCATGAAATCTACGCGGCGGGCCAGCCCATGCTCACCGGCTGGGTATATACCTACCAGAAGCAGATGATCGGCATCTTCGGCATCACAGCGGCAGCCCTGGTGCTGTCCCTCGTGTTTTACATGCGCAACGTGCCGGGCATCGTCGCCCCAATCACGGTCAGCGTGGTCAGCGCCATCTGGGGCTTCGGGCTCACCGGCTGGCTCAACGCGCCCATCGAACCGCTCATCATGGTGGTGCCCATGCTTCTGGTGGCACGCGCCTTCTCGCACTGCGTGCAGTTCCTGGAGCGCTTCTACGAAATCCTTTACGAAGTGAAGGACAAGAACACGGCAGCCTCACTGGCGCTGAGCGTGATGATGGCCCCAGGTATCCTCGGCATCATCACCGACGCCGCGGGCCTGTTCCTCATTGCGGTGGCGCCTATCCCCGTGATGGAACGCTTCGCCATCTTCTGTGGCTTCTGGGCCTTGATCCTGATTCCAACTGACGTCTTTCTCGCGGCCATCCTGGCCTCCATGCTGCCCACGCCCGGCAACGTGGAAAAACTCATCGGCAAGAGCTCCGAAAAAGGCTGGATGGACGGCCTCATCAGCATGCTGGGCGTTGTCGGGAGTCTGAGCCATGGCCCGCGGGCCAAGGTTACGGGCCTCGTGGTGGTGCTCGTGGCGGTCGTCTCGTTCGTGCAGTTGATGAAGCTGGAAATCGGTAACCCGGTGGAGGGATCAAACCTCCTGTTTGACGATTCCGAATTCAATACTGCGGTGCGGGCGGTGAACTCTCACTTCCCGGGGCTTATGACGCTCGAAATCGTGCTCGAAGGCCGAGGCGTGCAGACCACAAAGGCCGTAGAGCGGCTGGTGAAGACTGGCATGAAGGAGGCCACACCCGCACAATGGCTAAAGGCCATCACAGAAGAAGGTATCCCCGAAAGCGAAGCGAAATGGCTGTCCGAACAGGAATTCATGAAGGGCGAGGAGTCCATGACGTCCGAAGCTGTCATGGATCAGGCGGGGCAGGCTGGGCCACGCTCCCTGCGCGAGGCTGAGACCACCCGGGTCAGCTTCGATATCCAGCGTGCGCTGGAATCCTACGACAATCCGCCGGAAGCAACCCTTTCATTCGCGGACTACCTGCCAGAAGCCAACCGTCTCTTCGGCGGCGGTAATCCTAAGTGGGCGTCCATCGACCCCAGTGACGAGTCCGTCAATGGTACCGTGACTGCGCTGCTGCTCGGCTCCAATGCCAAGAACTACGGGCATGTGTCCGACTTCACCATGCAGAACGGAACAATCTCGCTTTGGTACAAGGACAACAAGCAGGACACGGTGGACATCGCGCTCGAACAGACGCGCGAGGTGCTTGGGAACATGGGAACCGAGTACAAGAACTTCACGGTCCGCCTGGGCACTGGTGCCATTGCCTTGCAGCAGTCCGTGAACGACACCGTGGACTACTATCAATACGTGATTCTAGCCGCGCTGAACTTGATCATCCTGGTGGTAGCCACCATCGCCTACCGCTCCATCATAGCCGGCTGGATTCTTCTCATTCCGGTGAATCTGTCCAACATCCTGCTGGGTGCAGTGATGGTGCAAATGGGATTGGGGCTCGATGTGAACAGTCTGCCCATCGCGAGTATCGGTATCGGTGTGGGTATCGACTATGGCATCTATCTGCTGAGCCGTATCTGTGAAGAATTTGCCGAGACCAAGGATTGGGGCGACGCCATCCAGCGATCCGTGCAGACTTCCGGCAAGGCCATTTTCTTCACGGCAACCATCGTGATGATCAGCATCCTGCCGTGGTATTTCCTGTCGGCGCTCAAGTTCCTGGCTGACATGGGGTTGCTGCTGGTGATGGTGATGACCATCAACATGCTCATCTCGCTCGTGGTGCTGCCGCTGCTGGTGTATTGGTGGAAGCCGAAGTTCGTCGAGCGCGAAGACCAGCTCTTTTCGGAAAAGCTCGACCTCACCGCACACGCCAAGCACGCTTGAGGCGAGTGATGTCGGGCAATTGCAGAATTCAAAGTTTCAGAGGTTTTTCCAAGATGAAAATGCAAGTTAATGGGATGCGCGCGGTGACACTGGCCGGCGCGCTGATGATGGGGCTGGTCGCGGGTACCGCGCAGGCTGAAGAGGCTGCAGCTGCCAGCGAGCAGCTGGCGACAGTGCACATGGGCATTCCCCATGATGCCGTGTACGACATCAACATCAGCGGCCAGTCCGGGGTGGCTGTGGGCGCCTTCGGCACCCTCCTGGAATCCAAGGATTCCGGCGCCTCCTGGGCCAAGGTGGACAGCGGCACGGAGTTCGCGCTGCTGGGCGTGGCCGTGAACGGCGACAAGAAGATCATCGTGGGGCAGCGCGGCACCGTGCTGGTGGGCAAGGCGGACGGTGGTTGGGAGCCGGGCACCAGCAACACGGAATCACGCCTGATGCAGGTGAGTGTCAATGCCGCAGGCTTGGCCGTGGCCGTGGGTGAATTTGGCACCGTGATGCGCTCCAAAGACGCGGGCAAGACCTGGGAAAAGCTGACCCTCGACTGGACGAGCTTCCGTGAGGATGGCTACGAGCCGCATCTTTACGCCGTGAACGTGGACGAGAACGGTCGTGTTGTTCTTGGCGGTGAATTCTCTTATGTAATCGTGTCCGAAGACGGCGGCGATACCTGGACCCTGCCCAACAAAGGCGAGAAGTCCATCTTCGCGATGCACTTCCTGCCGGACGGCAGCGGTTACGCCGTGGGCCAGGAAGGCCTTGTGATGAAAACCACCGACATGGGCGCGACCTGGAGCGAAGTGAACACCGGCAGCACAGCCAATCTCTTTGGCGTGTGGTCCTCCAAGCATGGCGAAGTCGTCATCACCGGCCAGCGTGCGCTTCTGCGCAGCAGCGATGGTGGCAACACCTGGAGTTCATCCGAGGATCTGGAAATTGTCCGCAACTGGTTCGTGCCCATTGCGGTGGGCGAATCCGTGAGCAAGGCACCCGGTGGCGAAATGGTGGCGCAGGTCATCTACATCGGTGGCTACATGGGCAAGATTACCCGGTTGCTCCAGTAACTGTGGCGGATTACGCACCGCAGCAACCGAGTGGTCGCAAAAAAAATACAGAAAATTGCGCAGAGACGCGTACGAATGGTTGAAAGTGGTGCTTTATTGGGCTAACTTGTGACCCAATTGCTACTCAGAGGGGCGTATTGCGCCTCTTTGAGGCCTGAGAGGCCTTAAGAGTGGTAGAGACGCAACAAAAGTTTTGTTCGTGTCGGCAGATAACACCGGCAGGGATTGAAAAGCGCTGAGGGTTCTGTGCCACAGTCAAACTGCGGCACGAACGGAATCAAAAGGCCGTCATCTTTAGAGAAGAGGAGAACGGGAGTGGCACAACACAACATCATGCGCGCAGCAATCGCCGCTGGCCTCGCCGCCAGTGCCGCATCTGCCAGCGCGGTGGACTTCAACATCACCGGATTCGTCCGGCAGGAGATTGCGGTCTCCATCACTGATGAGGCCTATAACCACAAGGCGTGGGAGCCGGCGATTGATCGGTCGATCTACCAGCCATCAGTGACCGCTGGTTCTCCATTCTCCGGAACGACCGGAGCTCAGAATCTGGTGCAGCTCGACGCGAACAACACTCCGATCGGAGTGCCGGGGGCGTTCTCCACTGGAAACGGTTGTATTGGTGCGAACTGGTTTGGACTTGGGCCGACAGACGCCGCAGCTTGCGGAGCTCCCGGAAGTATCAATCCGGCTGGTACCTCCCGTTACGGTGACGTGCCCTTCAACATGTTCAACACCCGCGCGGAAGTGGAAGTGCAAGCCAAGTTCAATGAGAACGTGGCTGCCTACGCTCGAGTGCGCGCCTACTTCGACGGCACCTCCACCTTCACGGACGACAACGTGCAGATGGAAAAGCATTTCCTGACCGACACCGGTTGGGGTGACGGCCGTGGCAACCTGTTGGAAGTGCAGAACAACGACATGATGCTGGACATCCCGTCGCTGTACGCTGATATCAACTTGGGCAGCGCCTGGTTCCGTATCGGCCAGCAGCAGATTGCCTGGGGTGAGGCGCTCTTCTTCCGCGTGTTCGACGTGGCCAACGGTCTCGACCTTCGCCGCCACCTGTTCCTGGATGTGGCCGCAGAAGAATACGCTGATGAGCGCGTTGCTTCGCCTGGTGTGCGCGCCAGTTACACCTTCAGCAATGGCTGGGAAGTGGACGGTTTCGTCCAGATGTTCAGCCCTACTCTGTACCCCAACAGCAATACGCCATACTCGGTAATTGGACAGGACTTCACGGTGCAGGAAGCACAGGTGGGTCCGGGCTTCGATGAAGCTGAAAACAGCCTCAACTTTGGCGCGCGTTTGATCATGCCTGATCTTTTCATGCGTGATTTGACGGTGTCCGTGATGGCAGTCAACCGCCGCAACCCGGATGGCGTGTTCAAGTGGGATTCGGCAAACACTTCAAATTTCAACGCACAAACAGCCACTGGTGGTAACTGGTTCTGCCACGTTTCATCGGTCTTCGGGCTGAATCCTGCGGGCGCACCCCTTTATGGCTCGGCTGGGGGCGCCATCGGTCCGGATGGACGACCCTTCAACCCTGCAGCGGGCCAGTTCGACGGTAACTGCTCCCAGCCTTTCGAGCAGGACGCCTACGGCACTATGGCTGCCCTTGACTGGTGGACCCAGGCAGCGCGTTCGCGCTTCGACCCAGTCACCGGGGCCACGGCTGCAATCGGAGAGTGGGCGGGGTCTAACGGCTTCACGCAATTTATCGGGCCTGGCGGCTTCTTCGGTGCCGACGGAGATCCAACCACGCTGGCAGACAATGGTGGCGGGCAGACCTTGGGTCTCCCGAACTATGTGGGTATTGGCAAGCGGTCTGATGGAAAGTGGGACCTCGTGACAGTGGAAAGCATGGTGGCACCCGATGCTCTCCCATCTGTCCAGCTCGATGCTCTCCGTGCCTGTACCGCCAGCAACAGCTGTACGCCAGTCACCGGCAATCTGCGCAAGACCGCTGGTATCGGCTTGGTTAACGGCTTCTTCACCAACTACGGTTCCCTCCGCGGCCACATCGCTCGCGAGTTCAAGCGCGAGAATATCTTTGGTGTGAGCTTCAACTACATCATCACGGCCGACCCCAGCTCCTTCCTGGACCAGCTGATCGTCCGTGGCGAAATGAGCTACACGCCGGACAAGGTGTTCACCTCGATCGACGCGAGCACGCTGTTCACGACTTCGGATGAAATCCTGGCGTCGGTGATCTTTGAGAAGTATCAGTCCATCTTCGACAGCCTCCCGGCCACCTACCTGGTGTTCGAGTGGATGCACAGGACGGATACGGACCTCGGTGGTCGCCTGCTCGAAGGCTACAGCGACGGTGCCGACCTCTGGTATGAAGACGAAGACGGTTCGCCGGACGGCGTGGGTAGCGCAAACTACCTGACCTTTGCCTTCCAGCAGCCCTTCCCCAACCTCATCTGGCGCGCAGACTTTGCGGTGCTGGCTGATGTGCGCGGTGGTCTCTTCTTCCAGCCGGG
>JAURMM010000240.1 GCA_030830685.1 Gammaproteobacteria bacterium
CTTCTGACAGAGGCGCGTATTCGAGATTGGTCAGGCCCGGGCTGTACTCGTGGTATTCGTGCGGCAGGAAAAGATTCCACAGGCCCATGGCCTTTGCTTTCTGCTTCAGAACTTCGATCTGCGGCGGAGGTACCCAGAGATTTTTCGGGTCGTGGGTGAAATTGAAGATGTCGTCCTCAATTGGATAGACATGCTCCTTCATGAAGGCGCGGACCTGATCGCGAAGCTGGCGACTCTTTTCACTGATGCTGAAATCCATGACGCTCCCCTGGCAAGTTGTGACTGCTATCGGTTCTCGAAGTCTAGCAGGGGCGCGGCCATTCTGGCGTTTCTGGCATACTCGGGCGTCAATCAGGGGGACGGCCTCTGCCGCCGTTGGCCCACGAGGCGCAGAAAGCAGACAGCAGACAGGGAAGCATCGATGACAGGTTCGGGGGACAGCACTCAAAGCCGGGTCAAAGCCGTACTTGCTGGCGCAACTGATCTCCAACGCTGGGCCAATCCCGAGAATCTGGAAGCCAGCTGGGAGCCGCGCTCGCGCTTCGCGGCCCAGTTGATTGATCGCAATTCCTCCGTCCTGGATCTGGGCTGCGGCCGCATGCTCATCGAAAAATACCTGCGCCCCGGCTGTACCTACCTGCCGGCCGATGTTGCGCGCCGGGACGACCGTACGCTGCACTGCGACATCAATCGCGGCGAGTTGCCCGGCCAGATTGACGACGTGGATATCGTGCTGATGCTCGGTGTCATCGAGTATGTCTTTGACCTGCCCGCACTCTTTACCCGTCTGGCGCGCGGGCGGGGCAGGGTGATGGTGACCTACTGCGACCCCGAAACCAGCCGTCTGTCGAGCTTCGAACAGCGCGCTGCGTTGGGTTGGGTGAACGCGCTCTCCCGCAATGAGCTCAAGTCGCTGTTCGCGGCGGCGGGCCTCCGGCTCCTGGCGGAAGATCAGGTGGACGGCCTGCAATGGATCTACACCTTGGCCACACCTGCCTACGCGGTACGTCCGGGGCGGGTCGCCGTGCTGAGCTATGCCAATGCGGGCAATTTCGGCGACCGCCTCGGCATGCACCTGCTGTCGTCAATCATGCCCGCGCATGCCTCGGTCGAGTTTCTGAATTTCCGGCCCTGGCAGGCACCCGAGGAAGAACCGGACCTGCTCGTGCTTGGTATCGGTAATTCGATGTTCGGGCCGCTGCTGGACGATTCGCTCTTCAAGCTCATCGAGCGCTCAGGCAAGACACTCGGGATTTTCGGCACCCAGTATCGACAGGAATATCCGGCGAGTCGCATGAAGCAGCTCATCTCCGCCGTGGATATATGGTTTGCGCGCCATGAGACGGATCTCGAGCTCTATGCGACGCCAGACACCCGCTGCGAGCACCTTGGGGACTGGCTCATCAATGCTTTCATGATGACCTCGCCCGTGAAGGATGACGCGATTCTCAAAATTGGCGATGAGGTGAAGAAGAACCTGCCACTGGACCGGATGATCACGCAGATTCAACAGTACCGACGGGTCTTCTCCACCCGCATGCATCCGCTGCTTTGTGCCCTCACGAGTGCCGAGCAGGTGGCCTATGTGGAACAGCGGGAATCGGGAACCGGTGAGGTGTCAGGGAAATTCGAGTCCATGCTGCTGGATATCTTTGGTCGCACTTATCCAGAAAACCGCCTGTGGACAGTGGATAGAACCGCCGTCATCCGTTATCGCGACCAAGTTCGTCGTCAAATCTCCGTTCTTGAAAACACCTTGAAGGACCTGCTGGCCTGACAACCCGGTTCGGGCGGCATTCTGTCCGCATATCCTCCGTGCAAATCGGTCGCACAAGTCATCCCTGCGCCGGCAGGCCGCCCGGGGGCTGCCGTCCGAGCGGTTTTCTGCCTATAGTCGGGACTTTCCCAGGCCTTGAGTGAGTCGACCATGAGCAGCGCACATTCCCCTTCCCGTCATCAGGACCTCGCCCAGTTGAAAGCCCAGTTGGTGGCTTTCATGGACAAGCACATCTATCCCAACGAAAAGCGCTACCAGGAACAACTCCACGGCATGGCCAACCGCTTTGGCACCGTGCCGCTGATGGAAGAACTCAAGGCCAAGGCCAAGGAGGAGGGGCTGTGGAACCTCTTCATGCCGTATGACCATGGCGGGCTCAAGAATGAGGACTACGCGCCACTCGCCGAGATCATGGGGCGCGTCCTCTGGAGTCCGGAAGTCTTCAACTGCAATGCGCCGGACACGGGCAACATGGAAGTCTTCATGAAGTACGGCACGGAGGCGCAGAAGCAGCAATGGCTGGAGCCCCTGCTGAACGGCGAAATCCGGTCGTCCTACGCAATGACAGAGCCTGATGTGGCGTCTTCCGACGCCACCAACGTCCAGACGTCCATCCGGCGTGATGGCGATCACTATGTGATCAATGGCAAGAAGTGGTTCATCACCAATGCGATGTATGAGCGCACCAAGATTCTCATCGTGATGGGCAAATCCGATCCGGACAACCCCAATCGCCACCTCCAGCAGAGTCAGATCCTGGTGCCCAAAGACACCCCCGGCGTGAAGCTGGTCCGTCCGCTGACCACCTTTGGTTACGACGATGCTCCCCAGGGGCACGCCGAGGTGCACTTCGAGAATGTGCGCGTGCCAAAGGAAAACATCCTGCTGGGTGAGGGCCGCGGTTTCGAGATCGCGCAAGGGCGTCTTGGACCGGGAAGAATCCACCACTGCATGCGTCTCATCGGTGCTGCCCAGAGAGCGCTGGAGTTTGCCTGCAAACGGGCAGTCTCCCGTAGCACCTTCGGTCGCAAGCTGGCTGAGCACCAATCGGTGCGGGAGGACATTGCCCGCAGCTTCTGCGATATCGAGCAGGCGCGTCTGCTGACGCTTGCCACAGCGCGCCGCATGGATGAAGTCGGACCCAAGGACGCACGGGACATGATCGCCGCCGCCAAGATCACTGTGCCGCTGATGGCTCAGAACGTGATCGACCGCTGCATGCAGATTCACGGCGCCGGCGGGTTCACCGAGGATTACTTCATGGCGGAAGCGTTCAGCTATGCACGCTGGTGTCGCCAGGCGGATGGTCCGGATCAGGTGCACATGATGGCGCTGGGCAAGGATCTGATTGCCCGACACGCGTCCTGATCAAACCGCGCGCCGGCTTCTACATCAACCCGCCGCGCCAGCGGCGGAATTCCGCCTCCAGGGTGTCGTCTGGAGGCGCGGGTACCGGTGCAGTGGGTGGATCGATAGGTCTGCAGTCCGCGCACCCCAACCAAGCCAACGCCCGACGCATGGTTGTGGTGTAGTCGTTGGCCAGGTCCTCCAACGCCACGGGCAGAAAGAGGCGCCCTTCCAGGAGTTTGCGCCACGCTCTTTCCCCCTCTTCCACCTCGCGCAAACAAGTCTCTAGTGCGGCTGCATCGAAAACAGCCCGCTTGGGCGTACGATTGCCAAAAAGGGCTGCATGCTCGCTGCTCCAGACGCCACTGACCCGCGCCCGATGGTAGCTGACAGCCTGCGCGAGTTTGTCCCGCCGGTAACTCAGGATCAGTCGATCCTGGCGCTGCAGAAATGCCAGTGCATGCTGTTCCGCTGCCTGCCCGAAATGCTGCACGAACTGGCGATAGTGCACTTTGATGCCAAAGCTGCCGGAGGCGCTGGTCCGGCGCCTCTCCATCTCTCCCAGGTAATCCTCAATTGGCGGAGGGTCTCGCCCCTCGATCACGCGCCAAGCGGCCAGGGCATTGGGATTCAGATATTCGTGCGGCACCCCAAGGCATCCAGTCGCTTCCAGGGCTCGCGCCAACAAGGTCGAGCCACAACGCGGCGTGGACAGGATTGCATAGCGAAATCGTGTAGAGCTTCCCGCAGGGGGATCGCGGTCGCGCGACATGAGCGCGCGATTCCATCGTTCGCTGACGCTGGTCATGCTGGCGCCTTGAAGGCCTTGGGACCAAAGATCAGCCGACCGATCCGGATTGCTGTAGCGCCCTCACCGATCGCGACATGGAAATCTTCGCTCATTCCCATCATGCATTCCGGCAGCCGCTCGCGATCCGCAAATCGCCGTAGCCATCGATAGTGCGGCGTTGGATCTTCTTGACGGGGAGGAATGGCCATCACTCCACGGATCTCGAGGCCTGATTTCCGCGCAGATTCAAGGGCAAAAGCGGCTTCTTCCCGGGTATAGCCTCCCTTCTGCGGCTCTGCACCGACATTGACCTGAAGATAGAGAGGCGGCACCCGCGTTCCTCGCTTCAGAAGGGTTTCAAGGCGTACGCGTAGTGAATCCCGGCCCAGACTCTCTATGCACTCAAAGAGCCTGCACGCCCTGGCAGCCTTGTTGGTTTGCAGATTCCCGTAACCGTGCAGTGTCACCAGCCTTGCGGGGAGGCGAGACCATTTTGCTTCGACCTCCTGCACAAATTTCTCGGCGAAGTGGCGATGACCGGCATCTATCAAGGCTCGGATATCGCTTGCGGAACGATGTTCGCTGGCCGCAAAAACGTTACCCCCCTCCTTCCTGAAGGATTGAATCATCGTTTGCGCCATGAACGCGGTGTAGCGCTGTGCAACGTGGTAACCAGCTTCAAGAGACAGTGCTAGATTCATTCAACCCCCCGCAGCCAATGGCGCATCTGCGACGAAGAAATGCCGTACGTGTAGGGGATCTGCCGGCGCATGGTCGGTGGGAGCTCGACACAGTCTGCGAGCCGCCCCTCCAATTCGCGATTGTCAGCAGCGCCGAACGCGTAAAGGTCGAAGCCCCGAGCGGCCATGAACGCCTTTGTGGTGATACGAGGACCGTCGGTGATCACTTCGTCTACCCAGCGGCAGGCGGCCACCAGCTCTACCCTGGCGGAAAGATCGAGCAGCGGCTTATGTCCCTTGTAGGCAAGCACGCGCTGGTCGGGGACTACGCTGACGGTCAGGTGGTCACCCAACATCCGGGCGGCACGGAAAAACCGCACATGACCAGGGTGCCATAGATCAGCAACAACACGAGCATATACGCGAATCATGAGGCCGGGCCTCTGACGGCAGGAACCTTCGACACTATGCTTTCTATGGCGCTAGCAACCCGCTCTGCGGCCCGGCCGTCGGTCATGGTCCCGAAAAGTGCGCGCCGCCGCTCCTGACGCGCCGCCTGCTGTGCGCGTTGGCTCTGCGTGAAGGGACGATTCAAGCCCTCGCGTACTGCCTCTGCGACCACGCGAACATCCTGCACGCGAGCCCCGATATCTCGCCATTGCCACTCGATACCGTCAGGATCAAAACAACGGGGTGTGCCATGGCGAGCTGGGTTGTCCACAAGGACAATCGGCCTGTCTAGCGCAAGGAACTGGAATATTGCGCTGGATGCATCGGAAACCATCAAATCGGCGCCGATGAGCGCTGAGGGCAGATCAGACGCAGGATTCGCGAGCTGCACATTGGGATGCTCTTCGGCCATCTGCGCCCAGGCGCTCACCCACTCCGGATTTGCCATGGGAGTATGCGGGTGCGGCTTGATGAGGATGCCAATCTGTTCATCCTCTCCGCGTAGCCACTTCACGAGTCCCGCGCCAAACATGTCAGCCGACGAAAGCGAAGGGTTCCAAGTTGGGGCATAGATGATGGAGCGCGAAGTTCCCGCCACCCTCAGGGTCTGAATCTCTTCCATGGGACGGAAAAGGGGGTCCATCTGGATGAGGCCGATTGGCAGAAACTCTCTGCGCGGAATGTGTCCGCGCTGTGTCAGACGCGCTGCCACGGCATCGCTCGCGACGCAGATATAATCGGCCTCGCGATAGTGGTAGCCGGTTTCGTTCTTGCTGATCAGTCCGTGACCAACATGCATGAAAAGCGAGTCCGGAAAGACCGGGCGCAAACCTCGAATTGCGCCGGCGTCCGCGACCACCACCAGTGCGGGTTTGTGCTGCGGCCTCCATCCGGCCTTGATTGCGTCGGCTTCCACACAAGTGTGCAGTACCGTAGGGGGCAGGAGTGGAAAAACCCGTTCGAGCATTGGCCCGTGCCACGGGTAGAGCTTCAGGAACAAGACAAAGGGCGCAGGCATGTTTCGTGTAGCGGCCCGAGGAAGTGCAACTTGAGGGGACAGGGCCTATCACGGCCTTGTACAAGGTAGACGCAGTGACCGGACGGATTCGCCGGCGCCTCATCGCTGAGCGCCTCGATGCTTTACCCCGACGCGGGCCAGCAGTTTGCCCTTTGTGCGGCAGGGGTGTGCCCGAGTCCCAGCAGGATGCCCACCACCTCGTGCCCCGTTCACACGGTGGCAAACAGACCGAGATCCTGCACCGCATCTGTCATCAGCAGATTCACGCCCTGCTGACAGAAGCGGAGCTCGCGAAGCACTACAACAGCATCGAGGCGCTGTTGGCCCACCCCGCTGTTGCTGCTTTCGTGGCGTGGGTTCGCACCAAGCCGGATGGTTTCTTCGGCCGCACGCGCAAGAGTCAGCGTCTGCGCGGCTAAACCTGCGGCTCGGCCAGCCCCGGCCGGGTTCCACCCCAGCGATTGAAATGGGTCTTGTAGCGCGCCGGCGTGCGGGCCACCGGCCCGAACTTCCCGGTGGGATAACCGATGGGAATCACCGAGACCACGCCCCAGCTCTCCGGAATTTGGAAATACGCATGCAGCTCCGGCTCGAACATCTGATGCATGGTCGTCAGGCTGGCACCGAGACCGAGTGCACGGCAGGCCAGCAGAATGTTCTGCACGCAGGGATAGATTGATCCATAGGAGGGGGGCGCCAGACCCTTGCGCGCCTCTGCAGGCACAGAGAATGGCCAGTCGCGCTGGCCGAGGCAGAAAAGCAGCACAGGCACCTCGTGCATGTGTTCGGCCAGGTGCAGGGCCGATCGCGTCGTGCGCCCCATGGGTGAGTCCCAGTCCATGTTGGCCATCGCGTCTGCAAAGCGATTCTTCAGCCAGTAATCATATTTTTCGGCAAAGAAGCGCTTGGACTGCGGATCGGTCACCACCAGGAACGACCAACGCTGCAGGTTTTGTCCACTGGGTGCGCATACGCCCGCCTCGAGCACCCTGTTGATCAGTTCATCCGGTATGGGGTCGGGCTTCAGGCGCCGCATGGCCCGCATGGTGTGCATCGCCTCGAACAGGTCGAGGCCTGGTTCATCCTGCATGCCGTGCTCCGTTCAATGGATTGAAGAAGGGGAGGGGCCCGCGATGGCTTCGGGTGCCACGCCGCGCTCAGCCAAAAACGCGCGGCTGAAACTGACAGCGCCGCAGAGACCGAAGAGTTGCGCAACTTCCTGGGGGGATATGCCCGCCCCTCGGGATTCCACTGTACCGGCGTTCGGCCAAAGGTGCGACTGAATAATCGGTAAAGTGCAGCGGACACCCGAGGTGGCGCGGGTGCCTGCGCTATCAGGGTGGCTGGCGCCCGGAAGCCTGGAACGATTCCAGCATTTCGGTGTAGGGGCGCGCGCGCCGTTCGGCAAAACCGTCTATGAGCAGTGCCACGCCGGCAAAGAAGACCAGCGCAACGCCGAGGCCCTGAGCAAAGTCCCCGCGCACGAGGAACCGCAAGGCAAGGCCCACTACGCCGAAGGCAGCCCATACCCCCAGATAGACAGGCCACGCCTTGTTGACCTTCTGCATGCGCCCGAACTCGGTCGAAACGGCTTGGATGGGATCTGCCTTAACCAAGGCTGTCAGCTGTTGCTCCTGCGCGGGCGTTCTGTACCCCACCGCGCCCCCCACCGCCGTCATGAGCAGCCCCATCAACAGAAAGGGGATGGCGAGGCCGCGGGTAAATCCGGACTGGCCGTCCGTGATCAACCACCCCGCAAACACCAAGGACAGCAGCCCCAGCGGCAAAATGAAGACCAGCGCTTCAACTTTCTCACCCTCGAAATAAGCAGAGAGTGAAGTCAGCAAGGCCTGCAGTGATTGTGCATCGTGCATGTTCCGGAATCCTCTGGCAGGGGAGCGGAGGGCGCGATCTGCAGCCACTCCGTCCCCGCTTCAACGCCAGCAATCAGGGCGCTACTGCCTCCAGTGCAATATCGATGCGCAGTTCGTCGCTCACATAGGGCGCATGCTTGTCAGCCTTGAAATCAGAGCGCTTGACGGTGGTGTGTGCATTGGCGCCGATGGCAGGCTTCTCCTGCATCGGGTGCGGCATGGCCTGGAAGGAAGTCACGGTCAGCGTCACCGGCTTGCTGATGCCCTTGATGGTGAGCGTGCCCTCGATGGACTGCGGCTTGTCGCCGTCGAACACCACCTTGCTGGACTTGAACGTCGCGGTGGGGAACTGCTTGGTATCGAGGAAATCAGGGCCCTGAATGTGGTCATTGAAGTCGGCAAAACCCGTGTTGACCGAAGTCATGTCGATGGTGATGTCTACTTCGCCGGTCTTGGCTTCTGCGTCATACACCACGGTGCCCATGGTCTTGCTGAAGCTGCTCAGCTGCGTGGAGTAGCCGAGATGCGAGTAGGAAAAACGCGGATAGGTATGGCTTTCGTCAATCTTGTAGGTGACGGGGGCGGCGACAGCACTGCCGATGAATGAGGCTGCAAGAGTGGCGGCAAGCGAAAGTCTGGTGCGGTATTTCATGTCAACTCCTTGGTGTGAACTGGAAACATCAATGGAAAACGTAGCCATCCATTGCGATCACATGATCGCTGACGCCACGATAGAAAGCCTCTCCCCGGGCGCTGGGTCCGGCAGCACCGATCGCCGTGAACAGCGGCAGCAAGTGCTCATCGCGCGGATGCGCACGCACGCCGCTGTCCTGCCGTGACCGGTAGTCGAGCAATGCGTCTGTTTGGCCGGTACAAATCTGTGTGTGCACCCAGTCCGCAAAGTCCTGCACATAGGCAGGCGTCGGCAGATTCTGCCGGCTCGCAGCCTGCCAGTCGCGCAGATTGTGGGTGATATTGCCCGAACACAGGATGAGAAATCCCTGCTCGGCGAGCGGCGCCAAGGCCTGGCCCACCCGGTGAGCATGCCTGGGGCCGCCCGGGTGCTGGATGGACAAAGGCACTATCGGGATCTCTGCATGCGGGAACATGTGCCGCAATGGCACCCAGGCCCCGTGATCCAGCCCGCGCAGGGAGTCACTCAGGGCCGGCAGGTCTGCTTCCTTGAGCGCATTCATCACCTGTTGCGCGGCCTCCGGGCAGCCGGTTGCCGGATACCGCAAGGTGTAGAGGCGTTCGTCGAACCCGCCAAAATCGTGGAGGGTTTCCAGTTGCCGGGCTGAGCCTATGGTGGGCAGGGTGGTCTCCCAGTGCGGGCTTACCACCACGATTGCACGCGGGGTCTCCAAGCGCTCAACCAGGGCAGACAGCGCCGCGCCGGCCGCGCCAGGCTGGAGGGCGAACATCGGAGAGCCGTGCGGCACGAAGACAACAGGGCGGATGGTGTCCATGAGCAGGGACTCTAAGCACTCAATACGTTCCCAGATACCGCCTAATCCGAAAATCTATGTTGCATAATCTGCAACAATGAACAAGCTCGCTGCCATGCAGACTTTTGTGCGGGTCGCCGAGGCCGGCAGCTTCATCGCTGTGGCTGAGCAGATGCAGGTCGCCCGATCGGCCGTCACGCGACAGGTGGCCGGGCTCGAGACGCACCTTGGCACCAAGCTCATCACGCGCAGCACCCGCCGCCTCAGCCTCACTGCCGCAGGGGCAGCTTACCTCGAAAAATGCCGGGTAATCCTGAACATGGTCGATGCGGCTGAGGCCAGCCTGGGCGATGAAAAGGCCTTGCTGCGGGGACGCATCCGCCTTGGCGTGCCGTTGAGCTTCGGCTTGCAGGTGCTGATGCCCGCCTTGCTGGAGTTTGCCAAGGCCCAGCCGTATATCGATCTCGTGATGGACCTCTCCGACCAGCGCGCCAATCTCATCGAGGAAGGTCTGGACCTTGCCTTGCGGATCACCGCAGAACTTCAGCCCGGGGACATCGCGCGCCAGCTGGGCCACTGCCGCTTGCTCACCCTGGCCTCACCTGACTACCTCGCACGCCATGCGGAGCCGCGGCATCCCGATGAGCTCCGTCATCATGAATGCCTGCTCTACGCCAACGACACCACCCGCACGACCTGGAGCTATCGTGAAGATGACAAAACCAGCGCGGTGCCGGTACGCGGCCGTCTGGTAGCCAATAACGGCGTGCTGCTGATGGAGGCTGCAGTCCAAGGTATGGGCATCACACGCCAGCCAGAATTCATCGCCGGACCCTATCTTGCGCGCGGAGAGGTGAGAGCCATTCTGGCGGCCTACGAACCTGCCCCACTGGGGATCCACGCAATCCTGCCCAGCAACCGCTACATCCCGCAGCGCGTGCGCGTGCTGATGGAGTACCTCGCCGAGGTTATTGCACACTGAAAAACAGGTCATACCTCTGTCCAAAGGCGCCGCCAGCGCTGATGTGACACTATCAAGACCGGCATTCCACCTGACCGAGGAGTCACCCTGATGTTTACCCTGTACAACATGCCGCTCGCGCTCAATTGCTACAAGGTGCGACTGCTCTGCTCGCTGCTGGGTGTTGATTACACGCAGAAGCCCGTCGACCTCCTGCAAGGTGAACACCAGACTCCCGGGTTCCTTGCTCTCAATCCCTTTGGCCAACTTCCGGTCCTGGTGAATGACGATCTGGTGATCCGTGACTCACATGCCATCCTTGTCTGGATAGCCCGCAAATACGGCGGAACACAATGGATGCCCGTGAAAGTGGACGAAGAAGCCCTCGTTAACGGCTGGCTGTCTGCGGCCGCTTACGAAATCCGTCTCGGGCCCTATGACGCGCGTCTGAAAAAGCTCTTTCCCTGGCTATGCGTGAACGCCGACGCCGTAGAGCAGAACACCGCGCGCGCGCTGCGCCTCTATGAACAGCGCCTGCAGGACCGCGAGTGGATCGCCCTCGATCATCCTACAGTCGCTGATGTCGCAGCCTATCCGGCTCTCGCCCAATGTGGTGATGGGGATGTGAGTCTGGCGGACTTCCCTGCGATTCGGCGCTGGATGTCCCGCGTGGAGTCACTGCCGGGATTCACCGGAATCCTCGGCTGAACCACGGCGGCGTGAGTTCGTGGCCTGGCGGCGTAATCAGCTGCCCGCAGCCAGCGCCAGAATTTTTTCGAAATCTTCTGCGTCGGGGGCTCGTGCAATCCGTGGCAGCTGAGGGTGCAGGGTCCCCCAGCGTCGGGCGCTGCCACACCACACCTGAACAACAGGCTCGAAGTCGTCGGGCTGGTCGAGGCTGGACGCCCATACTCCCTGTAGATCGGGCACCAGGTCGGCCAGAATGAACAGCGGCGAGCCGCAGTTCGCGCAGAATCCGCGGCTGACCTTGTTGCCGCTTTCCGCCAGCAGCGTGTGGTACCGCGGTTCGCCCTCAATCTGGAGGGAGTGCTGCGGAACGTACAGCACCGGGCAGCTGGCGCCTCCGCTTGTGCGCTGGCAGTCACGACAGTGGCAGATCCAGGAAAACGAAGGTTGCGCGGTTCCGTGGTAACGCACGCTGCCGCAAGTACAGTGGCCGGAATAGGGAAGTATCATCGCAATGCCTCCACTTCTGTCGATGATCTGGAGTTCCGGGAGATGGTACTTCGAATCGACCGCGTCAGCCTCTCGAAATCTGCCTGAGCCCGAACATGACAATGCCGACCCTGACCGAGCACGAAGGAACTCCAGCATGAGTGATGTGATCGCCGAAGGCGCGCTGGCGCTGTCCCGGCGTTTACGGCGTGGAGAGCTTTCCTGCCGCGATCTCATGGCACTCACCCTTGACCGAATCGCCGTGAAGGATGGCACCTTCAACGCAATTCCCATCCTCGCTGATGGCGATGCACTCATGCGCGAGGCGGCTGTCTGTGATGAGGAAATTGCGCGCGGTCACTGGCGCGGCTGGTTGCACGGTATTCCGCAGGCAATCAAGGATCTCGCCCATGCCAAAGGCCTGCGCACGACCTGGGGTTCGCCACTCTTTGCGGACTTTGTCGCAACCGAGGATTCGATTCATGTGGCACGCATGCGCGCGGCCGGCGCACTCATCATCGGCAAGACCAACACCCCGGAGTTTGGTCTTGGCTCCCACACCTATAATTCACTGCACGGCCTGACGCGCAACGCGCACGACCAGGCCCTGTCCGCAGGCGGCTCCTCCGGCGGCGCCGCAGTGGCCTTGGCACGCGGCTTTCTCGCCGTGGCGGACGGCTCGGACATGGGTGGCTCTCTGCGCAATCCCGCGGGCTGGAACGGCGTGTTCGGCTTTCGGCCGAGCTTTGGTCGGGTGCCGCAGACCGTCGCTGATGAGGCTTATTTCGGCCAGCTGACCACCGACGGCCCCATGGGCGTCACCGTGGCGGACGTAGCGCAACTGCTGGCGACTCAAGCGGGATACCATCCGGATGCGCCCCTTTCTCTGGCGGACGACCCCGGTCTCGGTGAGATTGCAGTCGAGCGCGGCAGGAATCTCCGGATAGGCTGGCTGGATGATTACGCGGGACATTGCCCGACGGAGCCTGGTGTTCTCGGTCTGTGCGAGCAGGCTTTGCAGCACTTCGAGGGCCTCGGTGCGGTGATCGAGCCCGTGCGGGTACCTTTCGATCTCGACAGACTCTGGGAGGCGTTCTGCACCCTGCGGCAGTTTGGCATCGCGGGGCGACTGGGCGCGCTTTATGCGGATCCGGCACGCCGCGCCTTGATGAAGCCGGATCTGCAATGGGAGATTGCGCAGGGCCAGCAACTTGCGGCCGAGCGGGTCTATCGCGCGAGTTGCGAGCGCACGCGCTGGACGCGTGCCATCAGCCAGCTTTTCAAGCAATACGATCTGCTCGCACTGCCCTCTGCGCAGGTGTTTGCATTCCCTGCCGAGTGGCATTGGCCGCGTGAAATCAACGGCCACACCATGGATACCTATCACCGCTGGATGGAGATCGTGGTCGGGCCTTCCATGGCGGGTGGGCCGGTC
>JAURMM010000241.1 GCA_030830685.1 Gammaproteobacteria bacterium
CGCAATCCAGGGCAGGTAGGTCAGGTGCACGAAGGCGGCGTTGTTCGGGCCCATGCGCAGGCTCATCTGGCGCACGGCTTCTAGGAACGGCAAGGATTCGATGTCGCCCACCGTGCCGCCGATCTCGACGATCGCCACCTCGGCATCGCCGGCGCCGCGCTTGACGAACTGCTTGATCTCGTCGGTGATGTGCGGAATGACCTGCACCGTTGCGCCGAGGTATTCGCCGCGACGCTCCTTGCGGATCACCCGCTCATAGATGCGGCCGGTGGTGTAGTTGCTGTCTGCACTGGTCCTGCAGCGCACGAAGCGTTCGTAGTGCCCGAGGTCGAGATCGGTCTCGGCACCGTCCTCGGTGACAAACACCTCGCCATGCTGGAAGGGGCTCATGGTGCCCGGATCCACATTGATGTAGGGGTCGAGCTTGATCATCGCCACCTTGAAGCCACGGGCCTCCAGGATGGCGCCCAGCGAAGCGGACGCAATGCCCTTGCCAAGCGAGGAAACCACTCCACCGGTGGTGAATACGAAGCGGGTCATGCGGTGCCCTGGTGTTGGAACTGGACTGGGAGTGGTGTCGCCGGCGCGAGCGCCACCGCGGTGCGGGCAGGGCCCGATTCGCGAGCCAAACTACCAGAAGGCGGGGGGGTCGCTCAACGTTTGCAATCCGGCGCAGTGCTAGAATGCGACGCGTTCAACCGCCACAAACCCACCCTGCCCCCCGCCTTGGAGTACAGGCATGTCCCAGCAGTCCCCTGCGTACAGCCCGCGTCTTTCTCCTGTGAGCCTGTTGGTCTGGATCACGATCTCCGTTCTCGGCGCCGCAGCTTTCGGCGGAATTGCCCTGCACCGAGGGGAGACCATCAACAGCCTCTGGTTCATCGTGGCGGCAAGCTGCGTGTATGCCATCGGGTATCGCTTCTACAGCCTGTTCATCGCCACCCGCATCCTGCACCTGGATGGAACTCGGGCCACGCCAGCCGAACGTCTTGCCGACGGCCGTGACTTCGTACCCACCCAAAGGTGGGTCGTCTTTGGCCACCATTTCGCTGCCATTGCAGGCCCTGGTCCGCTGATTGGTCCCACCCTTGCCGCGCAATTCGGCTATCTCCCCGGTACGTTGTGGATTCTGCTCGGCGGCGTGCTGGGAGGCTGCGTGCAGGATTTCATCGTCCTGTTCTGCTCCCTGCGTCGCAATGGGCGTTCTCTGGGACAAATGGCACGAGACGAACTCGGGCCCCTGGGCGGGCTGGCCGCCATGCTGGGTGTGGTGATGATCAGCCTCATCCTCATCGCAGTGCTCGGTCTCGTGGTCGTCAATGCCATGAAGCACAGCCCTTGGGCAACTTTCACCGTGGCCGCGACCATTCCCATCGCGTTTTTCATGGGCTTCTGGATGCGGGTGCTGCGTCCCGGCCAGGTGCTGGAGGCAACAGCCATAGGCATCGCGCTGCTGCTGCTGTCGGTCGCCGGAGGCGGCTGGATAGATGGCATTCCTGCGCTGCGTGTCTGGTTCGACTACGACGCGCCGACCCTCGCCCTGATGATCATTGCCTATGGCTTCATGGCGGCAGTGTTGCCGGTCTGGATGCTCCTCGCGCCGCGGGACTATCTCTCGACCTTCATGAAGGTGGGCACCATTGCTGCGCTGGCGGTGGCCATCCTGCTGCTGCGCCCGGAAATCCACATGCCGGCTGTCACCCAGTTCATCGACGGCTCCGGCCCCATATTCTCCGGCAAGCTCTTTCCCTTCGTGTTCATCACCATCGCCTGCGGCGCGATCTCGGGCTTCCATGCCCTGATCTCCTCCGGCACCACCCCCAAGCTCCTGATGAACGAGGCTGATGCGCGCATGATTGGCTATGGCGCGATGATGATGGAGTCCTTCGTGGCGGTGATGGCCATGATCGCGGCCACGGTGCTGGAACCCGGGGTGTACTTCGCCATCAACAGTCCTGCTGGCGTGGTGGGTGCCGAGGCGGCCCAGGCAGTCGCCACCATCAGCAGCTGGGGATTCCCGGTCACCGTGGCGCAGATGGAATCTCTGGCCCGGGAAATGGGTGAAGTCACGCTCTTTGCACGAACCGGTGGTGCACCCTCGCTTGCCGTGGGCATGGCGCACATCTTCTCCATGGTTTCCAGCCGTGAACTGCTATCCCTGTGGTATCACTTCGCGATCATGTTCGAGGCCCTGTTCATCCTGACCACCCTGGATGCGGGCACCCGGGTCTCACGCTTCGTGTTGCAGGATTTTCTCGGCAACGCGATCCCTGCCCTCGGCCGCACCAGTTGGTATCCGGGTGTGATTTTCACCAGTGCGCTCGTGGTGGCAGCCTGGGGTTACCTGCTGTACATGGGCACGATTGATCCCTTGGGCGGAATCAACAGCATGTGGCCGCTGTTCGGTATTGCCAACCAGATGCTGGCCGCTATTGCGCTCTGCGTGGTCACCACCATCCTCGTCAAGTCGGGCAAGACGCGCCATCTCTGGGTCACCGCGCTGCCGTTGTGCTGGTTGCTCATCGTCACCACCACCGCGGCATTCCAGAAACTGTTCAATCCTGCGCCACGTGTGGGTTTCCTCGCGCACGCACGGGATCTGGCAGACAAACTGGCTGCCGGGACGCTGCCACCAGAACTCGCAGCGCAGGTCCCCCGCCTCGTCTTCAATGATCGGCTGAATGCCGGACTGACCCTGCTCCTGATGTGCCTAGCCTGGATACTGGTTTTCGACATGGTGAGGGTGTGCCTGCGCCACTGGCGCGGACAGGTCGTGGCACCGAGCTCCGAAGTTCCCTACGTTCGGAGTCTCCATGCAACGGTCTGAGCACACCCATCTCCCCGCAATTTTTGCACGACTGCGGCGCGCGCTGCGGGAGATACTGCGGCTGCTGAATGGGGATACAGCCTATGCCCGCTATCTGGCGCATTGGCGCGCGACGCACACGGAGGAGGGAGAGCCGATGAGTCGCGCCGAATTCTTCAGTAGCGAAATGACGCGCCGCTGGAATGGGGTACGGCGCTGCTGCTGAAGCACGCAGGAACACCCGCGCACTGAGGTTCTGACTTTACTCAGCGCCGCGCGGCCAAGGGCCGCGAAATATCGAAATACAGATCGAGCAGATTGCCCGAATCCTGTTCACGCACCTCGAAGACCAGACAGGCCACTCCGCCCGCGCATTCAGCCTCATGGCTGGCGCCCGGCTCGAGACGCCTGCGTGCAAGATAGGAATACACCTCGGCGACCGAGATGGCGACACAGGGTGCATCCGGAGTTTGCCCCTCACCCCGCTGGCACAACGAGTCCATGAGGCCTTCAGCCACCTTGCGATGAAAGGTGGCCGCCGCGGGCACGCCCAGAGCGTCCTGCGCCCGCGCCGCGCCGAGATGCGCGAAGGGATTCACATACTCGACCGCGAGCCAGGCTGTCGCAGCCTTGTCGGCGGCCTCGAAATTACTCTCTGCCAAGGCCTCGCTGACGCGCTGCTGCCACTCACGAAGGGCGGCCGTATCAGCCTCGTACCCTGCACTTGCCGCAAACGCAAGGCGCAAGGCCCTGAAATCGACTCCGGTATCACCGGCGGCAACACGATCCCGCAAAGCAGTCCAGGAGGCCTCCGCGGCCAGCAATCCCGGGCACCACAGGACGGCCAACAGGAGGAGAGCCTTGAGCGATCTGCGCTTCACGGGTCGAGCGTGGCAGCGGTCGCAGCGATCAAGGCCCATGCTTCGTCGATATGCCGGGTTGAAGTCTGCGGCTGTCCCACACAGAAACGCAGGACGTACCGTCCATCGAGCACGGTATGCGAAAGATAGATCCTGCCGCTCGCATTGAGCGCTTCGAGCAGCGCGGCATTGCGCTCGTTGCTGTCGCGCAGGCGGAAGCACACCAGATTGAGATGAACGGGAGCCACGATCTCGAAGCGGGCATCCTGCGCAAGGTGTTCGGCAAAGCGTGCCGTGAGTGCGACATGTCCGCGGATATAGCTGCGCAAGCCCTCAGCCCCGAACCGACGCAGGACGAACCACAATTTGAGCGCCCGGAAGCGGCGACCGAGCGGGATCTGCCAGTCGCGGTAGTCCAGCGCCGCGCCTGCATCGCTGATGCTGTTGCGCAGATACTCGGGGGTGATGCTGAGCGCTCCGATGAGTGCGTTGCGATCGGCGACGTACAGACAGCTGCAGTCAAAGTTGGTGAGCAGCCACTTGTGGGGGTTGAAACAGTAACTGTCGGCGAAGTCGAGACCTGTCAGCAAAGACCGGTATTCCGGGCATACCGCGGCGCTGCCGGCGAGGGCTGCATCGACATGCAACCAGATTCCCTCAGCCCGGCACAGCGCGCCGAGCTCCGGCAGGGGATCAAAGGCCAACGTGGAAGTGGTCCCCAAGGTTACGCAGACCATGCAGGGTGTCAGACCGGCTGCGCGATCCGCTGCGATCTGCGCTCTCAATGCCGCGGGAGACATCGCGAACTCGGCGTCGACCTCAATCTTGCGCAGCTGGCGCCGCCCGAGTCCTGCCACCATCACCGCCTTGTCGAGAGAGGAATGCGTCTGGGTGGATCCATAGACCACCAGATCCCCGCGACAACCTTCTTCATTGCAGCGGCCCGCACTGGCGCGTTCCCGCGCTGCGAGCAAGGCACACAACACTGCACTGGAAGCCGAATCCTGCAGCACGCCGCCGCCCGCGCCCGACGAGAGAAAACGTGCCGGCAATCCGCACAGGCCGGCGAGCCAGTCAAGCATGTGCGTTTCCAGTTCGGTACAAGCAGGACTGGTGATCCAGAGCATGCCCTGCACGCCAAAGGCCGAGGACACGAGATCACCCATCAAGGAAGGCGTGGAAGTGTTGGCTGGAAAGTAGGCAAAGAAATTGGGCGACTGCCAGTGCGTGATACCCGGCAGGATCAGCTTTTCCAGATCTTCAATCAGCGCCGAGACGGGTTCGGAGTCCTCGGGAGCTTGCGCCGGCAGGGCGGCGCGGAGCGCACCCGGTGTGACCGTCGATCTGACCGGAAACTCTTCCACTCGCGAGAGGTAGGAGGCGATCCAGTCGAGGAATGCGCGCGCTTCCCGCCGGAAGGCTTCTTCATCGAAACCGTTCGAATCTGGCAGGAGGGCTTCGCTCAAGGCCGTTCACTCCAACGCAGGGTCCTGATGTCTCCCGGACAAGGTCGGGGGTGAGCCCGGCCCTCTCATATGGCGGGAGGGGTGCGCGGGTTCCGGCCGACGGCAGGAATTACCCAACCGCCAGCCGGATTCCTGGCTCAGAGATTGGCGAGGATATGCTCGGCCGCACTGACCTTGAATTCACCGGGCGCTTCGACGAACACATGGCTGGCAACGCCATTGTCCACCACCAGGGCGAAACGCTGGCCACGCTGCCCCATGCCGAAGCCGGAGGCATCGAGCTCCAGCCCCAGGGCCTTGGTGTAGATGCAGTTGCCATCCGCGAGCATGGTGATCTTGCCTTCGGCGCCGGCATGCTTGCCCCAGGCTCCCATCACGAAGACGTCGTTCACTGCCAGGCAGGCGATGGTGTCCACACCCTTGGCCTTGAGTTTGTCGGCGTGTTCAATGAAGCCCGGCAAATGTTTGGCAGAACAGGTCGGCGTGAAGGCGCCGGGCACGGAGAACAGCACCACCTTCTTGCCGTCAAAGAGCTCGGCTGAGGTCAGCTGACCCGGCCCCTTGTCGGTCATGATTCCGAAACTGCCCGTGGGCATCTTGTCGCCGGCTTTGATCGTCACGAGGGCCTCCAACAGTTGAGTGAAAAATGAGGGCGCATTGTGCCACCCCGGGTGGTGGCGCGGATAGGCGGGCCTTCCCACTGGGATATTCCAGCTGTAGGAAAAAGGGATATATTCGCAACCATGAGTCGCTCGATAGCCCGTTTCCTGACCGCTGTGGTGCGCGGCCTTGCGGCACCGCTCAGCCATCGCCAGCAGCGCAGGGTCTATGCCCGCGTCATCGAGAACCTGGAGCGACTTGATCTGGCCGAGGTCGATACCCGACGAGGCAAATTGCTGTTCAAGCAGCTGCGAGGCTCCTTCGTCGCCAGCGCAGTCTCGCGCTTTCACACGGATGAGCCGGAGACGCTGGCCTGGATAGACAGCTTCGCGCCTGGGGAAACATTGTGGGACGTCGGCGCCAACGTCGGGCTTTATTCCCTGTATGCCGCGCTGGGTGGGCGCAATCCGGTGCTCGCCTTCGAACCCTCCGGGTTCAACTTTGGCCTGCTGGTGGAGCATGTGGCGCTGAACGGCCTGGGCCGTGGTGTGAGTCCGCTGTGCCTTGCCCTTGGTCAGGGTGAGCGGCGGCTTGCCCACCTGCACATGCGCCATACGGATGCCGGGCATGGCAGCAACGCACTCGGTGAGGCGCGCAACACCTTCGGCACTTTCGAAGCTGTGTTCGAACAGGCCATCCCGGCCTGCTCGCTGGATGATTTCCGTGAACTCTTCGGGCTGCCCGCACCCCAGCACATCAAGATCGATGTGGATGGTATCGAGGTGGATATCGTGCGGGGTGCAGAGAAAACCCTGCCGAGCGTGAATTCACTGCTGATCGAGATCGAAGGCGAAACCGGGCTCACCCACGTGGCGGAAATCGAACAGCGGTTGGCAACTGCAGGCCTGTACGAGGTGCTGGAAATCCGCTCACAGGGCTCTCGCCGCAACCGTCTTTACCGCAGAGGCGCCTGAGGCGAGACCTCAGGCGCGGGTCTGGAACGGTGCCAGCGCTGTGGCCAGATCCCGTCGCAAATCCTCCACCTCCTCCAGCCCGACCGACAATCTCACCAATCCTTCCACGATCCCGGCATTCATCCGATCCTCGGCACTGAGACGGCCGTGGGTGGTGCTTGCCGGGTGGGTGATGATGCTGCGCGTGTCACCCAGGTTTCCGGTGATGGCGAAGAGCCGCACGCGATCGATGACCTGCCACGCCGCTTGACGCCCGCCCTCCACTTCAAAGGACACGATGCCACCAAAGCCGGTCTGCTGCCGCCGCGCCAGCACATGCTGGGGATGGCTGGTCAGTCCCGGATAATGGACGCGGCTCACGGCCGGCTGCGCTTGCAGCCACTCCGCGAGGGCGCCGGCGCTTGCGGAGTGAGCGCGCATGCGGAGGCTGAGGGTTTCCAGCCCCTTGAGAAAAACCCAGGCATTGAACGGACTCATGCTCGGACCGGCAGCACGCAGAAAAGGAAAGAATTTCTCGCGGATGAGCTTTGCCGGGCCCACCAGCGCGCCCCCCACGCATCGCCCCTGCCCGTCCAGATATTTGGTCGCGGAGTGGATGATGATGTCCGCACCCAGCGCGAGGGGCCGCTGCAGGGCGGGAGTGCAGAAGCAGTTGTCCACCGCGAGCAGGCAATCAGCCTGGGCATGGGCAATCGCCGCCACGGCCGCTATGTCCACCAGCTCAGTGAGCGGGTTTGAAGGCGTCTCGAGAAACAGCAACCGGGTGCGTGGCGTGACTGCTGCGGCCCAAGCCGCGGGGTCAGCGCCGGCCACGAAAGTGGTCTCGATACCGAACCTCGCCATGGACTGGAGCAGGCCGGTGGTGGTGCCGAAGACGCTGCGCGAACACACCACGTGGTCGCCTGATTTCAGCAATCCCATCACCAAGGTGAGAATGGCGCTCATGCCAGAGGCTGTGGCCAGACAGGCCTCACCGCCTTCGAGAGCAGCAAGGCGTTCCTCGAAGGCGCGCACCGTTGGATTGGTGAAACGCGAGTAGACATTGCCATCAGCCTCGCCCGCAAACACCGCTGCCGCGTGCGCAGCAGAATCAAAGCAGAAGCTCGAGGTGAGAAAGACAGGCTCGCTGTTCTCCCGCTCCGGGGAGCGCCGCGAACCGGCGTGCGTGGCCAAGGTATCCAGCCCGCAGTTTTCGAGTGAATCGTCGGTCATGATGGCCTCTGCGGCAGGACGCCCGGCAGTTTCAATTCAGATCCACTGCCGCGCCGCTGCTCACGTGGACATCCTGGAGCGCATTGCTCTGCGCCTCACGACGGGCCCTGGCCTCATCCGAACGCTGGAGCTCCACGTGGTTGAGGTAGCCCTCGCTGACATCGCCGGTCACGTAGCAGCCCGTGAAGCACGACAGATCGAATTCCTCGATGGCGGCATTGCCACGCCGCGCACACTCCACCAGATCCTCGAGGTCCTGATAGATGAGACGGTCTGCCCCCAGCAAGCGGCAGATCTCATCCACCGAGCGGTTATGGGCCACGAGTTCCTCGCCGGTAGGCATGTCGATGCCGTAGACATTCGGGAACGCCACCGGTGGCGCTGCAGAGGCGATGTAGACCCGCCGCGCTCCGGCTTCACGCGCCATCTCCACGATCTGGGAGAAGGTGGTGCCACGGACAATCGAATCGTCCACCAACAGTACGTTCTTGCCCTCGAATTCGAGGCCGATGGCGTTGAGCTTCTGGCGCACAGACTTTCGGCGCATGGCCTGCCCTGGCATGATGAAAGTCCGGGGAATGTAGCGGTTCTTGATGAAACCCTCGCGGTAGTCCACGCCCAGTGTGTGGGCCAGCTCCAGCGCTGCGGTGCGCGAGGTATCCGGAATCGGGATCACCACATCGATGTCATGATTGAGCCATTCGCGGCGGATCTTGTGCGCCAAGGCCTCGCCCATGCGCATCCTCGCCTTGTGCACCGACACGCCATCGATGATCGAATCCGGCCGCGCGAAATACACATGCTCGAAGATGCAAGGTGCGAGTCGCGGCGAATCAGCGCACTCCCGGGAGTGAAACTCGCCATCCTTGCTGATGAAAATCGCTTCGCCCGGCGCGATGTCGCGGATGAGCTTGAAGCCCAGCACATCGATGGCGACGCTCTCCGAGGCGATGATGAATTCGGGGCCTTGGGCGGTCTCGCGCTTGCCGAACACGATGGGGCGAATTCCCCAAGGGTCGCGGAAGCCGACGATGCCGACCCCGGTGATCATCGCCACCGCTGCGTAGCCGCCGCGGCAGCGGGCATGCAGGCGCCCAATGGCATTGAAGATGTCCTCGGGACCGATCCTCCGTTTGCCGAAACTTTGCAACTCATGCGCGAAGACATTGAGCAGGACTTCCGAGTCGGAATCCGTATTGATGTGGCGTAGGCCCTCCTGGAAAAGCTCCCGCTTGAGCTGATCGGAGTTGGTGAGATTGCCGTTATGCCCCAGCGAGATGCCGTAGGGTGAATTGACGTAGAAAGGCTGCGCTTCGGCAGTGGAGGACGCTCCTGCCGTCGGATAACGCACGTGGCCTATGCCCATGCGCCCCTTGAGATTGATCATGTGTCGGGTGTGGAACACATCGCGCACCAGCCCGTTGGATTTGCGCAGATACACTCGCCCATCCTCATAGGTGGCGATCCCTGCAGCGTCCTGGCCACGATGCTGGAGCACGGTCAGGCCATCGTAGATGCTCTGGTTAACGGCCTCCCTGGCGACGATTCCGATCAATCCACACATGCGTGAGTAGCTCGCGTTCGGGGTTAAGAAGAGCCGGCATCCGGCGCTGCTGCGGCGGGTGTCTGATGGTAGTCGAAATGCCCGGCAAATTCAGGAGGCAACCAGCTGATCGCGAGCCTGGCAAGCGCTTCGACGTGCGGCAGCAGTACCGGTTCACGCCACCAGGGATCGCGCGGCAGCGGCGTGAGGCCCGCAATCATCACCAGCGCGGTTGCGATCGCCACCCCGCGCGCCACCCCGAAAATGACGCCAAGCATGCGATCGGTTGCGGTGAGTCCGGTATGCGCCACCAGACGCCCGATCAGAAAGTTGAGCAATGCAAAGGCGAGCAGGATGCCGACCAGTAGCAGGACGAAGGCCAGCGCGAGGCGTGCCGAGGGGACCTCGACCACACCGGCCATGCGGGCAGCCAGGGGCGAGGCAAACACGAAGGCCCCCCACCCGGCACAAGCCCAGCCGAGCAGCGACAGCACCTCTCGCACGAGACCACGGAAGAGGCTCAGCAGCGCGGAGATTCCTACCACCGCCAGAATGAAGAGGTCTGCCCAGTGCAGGCTCACTAATCGCCCCTGACGATCATCCCGGAATAGCCCAACTCCTCCCTGAGCCTGTTGCGCATGGCCTCGGCTGCGATCCGATCGTTGCCACCACTCACCCGCACCCTGAAGCTCTGCTTGCCCTCCCCCTCCAAGGGCGACACGAACGCCTGAAAGCCCCCCACGATCAGACGGGCCCGCAGGCTGTCCGCATTTTCCATGCTTGAGAAACTGCCGAGCTGAATCACCCAGCCACCGTTGCCCGGCGCAGGCGCCATGCCGTTGGTCGTCGGCCGCGGCGGCAGCAAGGGTTCTGCTGCGGGGACCGGCGTGGCGACCATGGACGGCGGCGTGACTTCGGGCGCGGGTGGCGATGTTGCGGCACTCTCCGCGGGCATCTCCGCGGCCGGTGTTGATGCGGGTCGGGAAGCCGGCAAGCCGGGCTCCAGCGGAGGCAGCTCGGCCATGTCGACGGGATCTGCAGTCAGTCCATCAGTGACCTCTTCGACCACCTCCGGTGCAGGTTCGGCCGGCGTATCCGGAAACTCGTAAATGGGCATTGGAGCCATGTCACGTTGCACGACCGGCGGCACGGGGGGTGTTTCCTGTTCGAGGAACGCAGGGATGATGAGCACCGCGAGGCTCACCAGTACCACTGCGCCGATCAGTCTCTGCTTGAGTTGGGGTTCCATGGATGGGTGAATCTCAGGCGTGATCGGGTTGCAGGATGGCCAGGGCCTCACCGACCGTGATGAAGGACCCGACGATGAGGACGCGTTCGCCCGGGGCTGCCTTGGCCGCGACGCTGCGTACGGCTTCCGCCACCGAGTCGTGCAGATCCGCCACACCACGTCGCGGCAATCCGCGCCAGGTTTCGCCCAGTTCAGTGGCCAGCGCACCCTGGCGGGCCGTGAGTGAGGCCAGATGCCAGTGGTCCACCACCTTGGACAGCCTGTGCATGACGCTCGCGCGATCCTTGGTGCGGAGCATGCCAAGCACCACATGCGTCTTCAGCACGGCCGGCAGGGTCATGAGCGTGGCCACGAAGTATTCCATCGCCTGCGCGTTGTGGGCCACGTCGAGGATGTACTCCACCTGGCCGGGAATGCGCTGGAAGCGCCCCGGCAGCACAGTTGAGGAAAGCGCAACGGCGATCGCGTCCCGGCTGACAGGGTGTCTGGCCGCGAGACGCTCCATGGCCTTGAGCACGCCCGAGGCGTTGCGCAACTGATAGCCACCGCTCAGGCTTGGCTTGGGCAGGTGATCGAGCAGCACATCACCGGACCACCAGGTCCAGTAGTCCTGGTTGTCCACGAAGTGGAAGGATTGCCCCAGCAATTCGAGCCGCGCCCCCAGCTCGCGTGCCGTGTTGACGAGACTCTGCGGCACTTGGGGATCAGAGCAGACCGCCGGCTTGTCAGGGCGCATGATACCGGCCTTCTCGCGCGCGATTTCTTCGCGCGTTCCACCCAGATATTCCACATGATCGATGTCGAGCGTCGCGATCACCGCAACATCCGCATCGACGATGTTCACGGCATCGAGACGCCCTCCCATGCCGACTTCAAGAATCGCCAGATCGAGGCCGGCCTCGGCAAAAATCACCAGTGCCGCGAGCGTGCCGAACTCGAACACCGTCAGGGGAATGTCGGCCCGAGCAGCATCCACCCGTTCAAATGCAGCACAGATCTGCGCATCACTCACCGACTGGTGCTGAATCCTGATGCGCTCGTTGTATCGGATGAGGTGTGGCGAAGTGTAAGCCCCTACCCGATAGCCTGCCTCCCGGTAGATACGATCCAGCATGGCCACGGTAGAGCCTTTGCCGTTCGTTCCTGCCACGGTGATCACGGTGCATGGCAGGGGCATGATCCCGAGGCGAAGTGCGACGGCCCTGCACCGGTCGAGACCGAGTTCGATGTCGCGCGTATGCAGGGTTTCCTGCCAGCTCAACCACGCCTGCAAGGAGCGCGGGGACGAGGCGGCGGTGCCCGCGTCGCGCCCCGTCTGCATTGGGATGTTCATTGCATGCCGAATCAGGCGGCGGTCTCGGTGGGTGGCTCGGCATGCATGAGAATCGCGAGCGCGTTACCGAGGCGGGGCCGCAGTTCACGGCGATCACAGATGAAATCCAGCGCACCGTGCTCGAGGAGGAATTCACTGCGCTGGAAGCCTTCGGGCAGCACCTGTCGCACTGTCTGTTCGATCACGCGCGGCCCGGCAAAACCGATGAGCGCATTGGGCTCGGCCACATTCAGATCGCCGAGCATCGCGATGCTCGCGGAAACTCCGCCCATCGTGGGGTCGGTGAGCACCGACACATACGGCAGGCGTTGGGCGCGCAGTTCTGCCACGGCGGCGCTGGTCTTGGCCATCTGCATGAGCGAGACCAGAGCCTCCTGCATGCGGGCGCCGCCGCTGGAATGGAAGCAGACCAAAGGTACGCGTTCTTCCAGCGCGCGACGGGCGCCGCGCACGAAGCGTTCGCCTACGACCGAGCCCATGGATCCTCCCATGAAATCGAAGTCGAAAGCGGCGGCCACCAGTGGCATGCCGAGCAGGGTACCCTTTTGCACCACCAGGGCATCACTCTCGCCGGTTTCCTTTTGCGCAGCGTTCAGGCGATCCCGATAGCGCTTGGAGTCCTTGAACTTGAGGAAGTCCGCAGGCGCGATGTTCTGACCGATCTCGACACCTGTCCCAGCATCCAGGAATTGTTGGAGACGCTTGCGCGCTGACACCCGCATGTGATGACCGCATTTCACGCAGACCTCGAGATTCCGTTCCAGCTCGGCGCGATACAGCACGGCCTTGCAACTGGGGCAGCTCGACCAGACACCTTCGGGGATGGACTTGCGACCGCCCCCCTCGATGCGAATGCGCGAAGGCAGGAGTTTCTTGAACCAGTTCATTGCGTGCTCCCGCTCAGGCCGCGCGTCGCGCGTCCATGGCCATGCGCATATCACGCGCGAAAGCTTCGAGGCGTCGCGCCAGTTCCGGCGGGTTGCCTGCATGCTGCTCGATGAGCTCGACCAGGACGCTACCTACGATCACGGCATCACTGAAACCGGCGAGGACGGCTGCCGCCTCTGCCGTGCGGACACCGAAGCCGACGCCAACCGGGAGAGTGGTCTGGCCCTTGAGCGTGCTGACGAATCGCTGCACTTCGTCGGCGTCGGAGGTCTTCTGCCCGGTGACACCCTTCACCGACACGTAGTAGACGAAACCCGAGGCTCGCGCGCAGATAGCGCGGACGCGCTCCTCCCCGGAAGTCGGCGCCAGCAGATAAATTTGCTCCAGGCCGTGCCGGGCGAATGCTTCATGACAGTCATGGGATTCTTCCGGCGGCAGGTCGACTGTGAGCACGCCATCCACACCCGCCTCGACTGCGCGCGCGGCAAAACGCTCGTAGCCCATGCACTCGATGGGATTCAGGTAGCCCATGAGCACCACTGGCGTGGTGGCATCGGTCTCACGGAAGCGGCGGACCAGATCAAGGACGCGCG
>JAURMM010000242.1 GCA_030830685.1 Gammaproteobacteria bacterium
CGGCGGCCTCCTCCTTGAGCTGCAGCACGATCTCGGTGCCGCGCGCGGGTTGCTCGATATCCTCGACGGTGAACTCGCCCCGGCCTTCATCGTGGCCGACAAGGTCACTGTCAGCTCCCGACGCGCCGACTTGCCTGCATCAGCAGGCGTGCGCTGGACCTCCGAAGGCCGGGGCGAGTTCACCGTCGAGGATATCGAGCAACCCGCGCGCGGCACCGAGATCGTGCTGCAGCTCAAGGAGGAGGCCGCCGAGTTTGCAGACAACTGGCGCTTGCGCGGGCTCATCCGGAAATACTCGGACCATATTGCAGCCCCCATCCGCATGGCGTCCACGGATGAAAAGAGCACCGAGCGGGAGACCGTGAATTCTGCCACCGCACTGTGGTTGCGCAGCAAGCAGGAGATACCCGAGGAGGATTACAAGGCTTTCTACAAGCATGTTTCGCATGATTTCGAGGATCCGCTGGCCTGGGTTCATACCAAAGCCGAAGGAAAGCTTGAGTACACCAGCCTTTTCTTCATCCCCGGACGTGCGCCGTTTGATCTCTATGACCGCGACTCCCGTCACGGGGTGAAGCTCTATGTCCAGCGGGTTTTCATCATGGATGACGCCGAGCAGATTCTGCCGCGCTACCTGCGGTTCATGCGGGGCGTCGTGGACACCCGCGATCTGCCGCTCAATGTTTCGCGCGAGATCCTGCAACGAAACAAGGTCATCGACACCATCCGGGCCGCGTCGATCAAGAAAATCCTCGGTCTGCTGGAGGGGCTTGGCGAAGAAGAGTTCGGCAAGTTCTGGACGATGTTCGGACGGGTGCTCAAAGAAGGTGTCATCGAGGATCAGGCCAACCAGGAACGGGTTGCCAAGCTGCTGCGCTTCTCCAGCACCCACGATGATCTGGAATCTACCAAGGTCTCGCTCGCCGATTACATCGGGCGCATGCAAGAAGGCCAGAACGCCATCTACTACCTGACCGCCGAGAATTTCGCATCGGCCAAATCCAGCCCCCACCTCGAGGTGTTCAGGGCGCGGGGCGTCGAGGTGCTGCTGCTGACCGATCCCGTGGATGAATGGGTGGTCCAGCATCTGCTGAACTTCGATGGCAAGCCCTTGAAGTCCATCCTCCATGGCAACCTCGAGCTGCCGGGTGAGGATGAGCGGGCCGCCACCGAGGACGATAGTGCAGACCAGCCGCCAGTGCTTGAACGCATGCAAAAGGTGCTGGATGGCAAGGTGAAATCGGTCAAGGCTTCGCGCCGCCTGACCAATTCGCCGGCCTGTCTGGTGGCTGATGAGTTCGACATGGGCGTCAATCTGCAGCGGATTCTGAAATCGGCCGGTCAGGAGATTCCTGCCACGCAGCGCATTCTGGAAATCAATCTTGAGCATCCTCTGCTCAAGCGGCTGACAGAAGAGCAGGACGATGGACGCTTCACCACCTTGGCGACGGTAGTCTATGAGCAGGCGGTGCTTGCGGAAGGTGGACGCTTGGAGGATGCAGCGGGTTTTGTCCGTCGCATGAACGAGCTCCTGCTCGCGTCTGCAGCCTGAGCCCCGTAGTGGCACCTGCCACGCCAGCCACTGCTCGCAGCCTGGTGCTGCGGGCAGAGCGGCGCTTCAAGCGTGCGCGACTGTACTTCGGTCACGGCACGGACAATGCCCGGGACGAGGCTGTCTTTCTGGTCTTCCATGCCCTGGGCCTACCTTTTGACTGCGGTGACGCAGTGCTCGATTCGCCGCGCACCGCCGCCGAAGCGGCCGAGGTAGAAGCGCTCGTCTCCGCGCGCATCAGGACGCGGCGCCCCGCCGCCTATCTGACGGGCAGGATGTGGTTTGCCGGCCATGAGTTCGAGGTAAATGATGACGTGCTGGTGCCACGTTCGCCGATCGCGGAGCTCATCCTCGGGCGCTTCCAACCTTGGGCTGCAGCGACCGAGGTGCATCGCATTCTCGATATCGGGACCGGCAGCGGTTGTATCGGCATCGCCGCAGCACTCGCGTTTCCGGCCGCCACAGTAGATGCGACGGATATCTCGGCAGAAGCACTGAAGGTCGCGGCGCGCAACATCACACGGCACCGGCTCGAGGCACGCCTGCAGCTGCATCTGGTGGACCTGTTTCCACCTCCAGTGACGGGTGCCTATGACCTGATATTGGCCAATCCCCCCTACGTGCCTGAAAGCGAGCGCGCGGACCTGCCGGAGGAATATCTGCACGAACCTGCGCTCGCACTGTTTGCTGCGGATCAAGGGCTTGCGCTCATCCGGCGCATTTTCGCGCGCGCGGCCAGCCGCCTCACGGCGCAAGGACTGTTGGTACTGGATGCTGGGGGCACCTGGCCTGAGGTCGAGGCGGCCTTTCCGGAGCTCACCATCCTGTGGGTGGAACTGCAGCACGGTGGAGATGGCATCGGCATCATCGGTCGCTCGGATCTCGCTCGATTGCCCCTACAATAGAGGCCATGTCTGGAAATACCTTTGGAACCCTCTTCACGGTCACCAGTGCCGGCGAGAGTCATGGGCCGGCGTATGTCGGTATCGTCGATGGCTGCCCTCCCGGCATGGCGCTCACAGAAGCCGATCTGCAGGGAGACCTCGACCGCCGCAAGCCTGGCCAGTCCCGCCACACCACTCAGCGCCGCGAGGACGACAGGGTCAGGATCCTGTCCGGTGTCCACGAGGGCCGGACGACCGGTACGCCGATAGGCTTCATCATCGAGAACGCGGACCAGAAGTCCAAGGACTACTCTGCCATCGCTGCGAAGTTCAGGCCCGGACACGCGGATTACACCTACTGGCACAAGTACGGTATCCGCGACCCCCGGGGGGGCGGGCGCGCCTCGGCGCGGGAAACCTGTGTCAGGGTGGCGGCTGCCGGGATCGCCAAGAAATATCTCCGCGAACGATACGGGATCCGGGTTCGCGCCTATCTCTCTCAGCTCGGCCCGATTTCTCTGGCCCTGGAAGACTGGTCCGCTGTGGACCACAACCCGTTCTTCTGCGCCGAGCCAGCTAGACTGCCGGAGCTTGAGTCATTCATGGATGAACTCCGCAGATCCGGAGATTCAATCGGTGCCTGCGTCAAAGTGGTCGCCGAGAATGTACCCCCCGGCCTGGGTGAACCGGTGTTCGGGCGGCTGGATGCCGACCTCGCACAAGCGATGATGGGGATCAACGCGGTCAAGGGCGTGGAGATCGGTGACGGCTTTGCAGTGGTGAATCAGCGTGGCTCGCAACATCGTGATGAGCTGTCACCAGAGGGTTTCATGGACAATCACGCGGGCGGAATACTCGGTGGGATTTCCACCGGTCAACCGCTCCTCATCAGCATTGCGCTGAAGCCCACCTCCAGCATCCGCGTACCCGGGCAAACCATCGATGCAACCGGGCAAGCCGCGGAAATCGTGACCCTTGGGCGCCATGATCCGTGCGTAGGCATCCGCGCCGCGCCGATTGCTGAGGCCATGGCCGCGCTGGTGGTCATGGATCACGTCCTGCGCCATCGCGCGCAGAATGCTGATGTCCAGGTCGAGACTCCGGACATCGGCCTTGCCGGATCTGCCCGGCCCTCGCGTTGAGTCGGCCCGCCACGCGCGATGAGTTCTGACAGCGCACTCTCCGACGGAGAGCTGGAGCATCTGCGGGGCCTGTTGGACAAAGCCCGTGCGCAATCCTGGCCTTTGCGTATCGTAGGAGGGAACAGCAAGGCTGAGTGGTGGTATACCTCCGCCACGCAGGAGTTCTCGCTGCGCGATTATCACGGTATCCGGAGCTACGAGCCGAGTGAGCTTGTGATAACCGCACGCGCCGGAACGCCCCTCATGGAACTCGAGAACCTCCTTGCCGCACATGGTCAATGCCTGGCCGCCGAACCTCCTGTCTTGAGCCCTGCCTCCACCGTAGGCGGTGCGGTCGCCGCGGGTCTGAGCGGCCCAGCCCGACCTTGGCGCGGCGCTTTGCGTGACCACGTACTGGGCGTGAAGTTGCTCTCGGCCAAGGGAGAGGTCCTGCGCTTTGGTGGTGAGGTGATGAAGAACGTGGCGGGCTACGATGTCTCGCGCCTGTGTACCGGTGCCTGGGGCAGACTCGGACCTCTTGTTGAGGTTTCGCTGCGGGTGGCTCCCGTGCCTGCGCGCTCAGTCACCGCGCTCTGGCAGGTAGACGAGGCAGAAGCGGTGCGACGGATGGCTGAACTGCGGCGCGTGCCTCTTCCCTTGTCCGCCTGTCTTCATCTGGAAGGGCAGCTCAGGGTGCGCCTTTCAGGGGCGCCTGCCGCAGTCGACGCTGCGCTCGACGCCCTCCGTCCTGAGCGTCAGGAAGAGGGCGAAGCGTGGTGGGCAGGATGGCGCAATTACCAGCACGCCTTCTTCGTTAAGCCGGCACAGATCTGGCGGGTGTCGGTGCCGCCGGCAACGCCTCCGTTGGACGGATTCGGGGACTGTGCGCTCGATTGGGGTGGGGCTTTGCGGTGGTATCGCGCCGATGAGAATGGTGAGGCGCTTGCGAAGGCTGCCGCGACTCATGGAGGGTTCGGCAGGCCTTGGCGCCAGGCGGGCTTCTCGGCCCGGGCGGCGGGTGCCACTGGCTTGTTGGAGCAACGCGTGATGGCCAGTTTTGATCCCGGAAACCTCTTCAATCCGGGGCCGGACTGATGCGCGCGCTCCTGCAAGATGGCGTCCTTCCGCCCCGGGACCAGGCTGAGGCAGAGTCCATTTTGCGCGCCTGCGTGCATTGCGGGTTTTGCAATGCGACTTGCCCTAGCTACCAGATCCTTGGCGACGAGCGTGATGGGCCGCGCGGACGAATTTATCTCATGAAGCACGTGCTGGAGGGGGGGGAGATGAGCGGCCTCACCCAGCAGCACCTTGATCGTTGTCTCGGTTGCCGCGCCTGCGAGACTACCTGCCCCTCCGGTGTGCAGTATACCCGTCTGCTCGAGCTGACCCGTCCCGCCGTGGCAGAGCGCGCGCCGCGGTCGTCCTCGCAGCGCATACTCCGATGGGCCTTGCGCAGGGTCATTCCGAAGCCTGAGCTTTTCGGGCCCTTGATCGCGTTGGGACGTCTGGTGCGCACCCTGTTGCCGCGAGCCTTGCGCAGAGTCGTCCCTCAACGTTCCACCGCGCATTACCGGGCCGAGGCGCCTGCTGTGGCGCGCACGCGCGTGGGGCTTCTTGCCGGGTGTGTGCAGGATACCGCCGCCCCCCAGATCAACGAAGCCGCTACCGCCCTGCTTGCGAAGATGGGTATCGCGCTCATGCGACAGCCTGCGAGCGGTTGTTGTGGCGCCATGTCTCTGCACATGGGAGCCTTGGAGGAGGCTAAGCAGGCCGCCCGGCGCAACATCGACGCCTGGTTCCCTCTGCTTGAATCTGGCGAAATCTCCAGTGTTTTCTCAGCTTCTTCGGGATGCAGCCAGGTACTCAAGGATTATGGTCACCTGCTGCGGGACGACGTCGCCTATGCAGGCCGCGCACAACGGGTTGCAGAAGCCATCCGGGATGGCAGCGAGTTCTTGAGCGCAGAGGCGGTGCATCAGCTGTCGGAAACAAGTCGGGGTGGGCAGGGTCGGCGAGTCGCCTTCCAATGTCCGTGCAGTCTGCAGCACGGCTTGAAGGGAGGGGGCCGGGTTGAGGCCTTGCTGGTGGCGGCCGGCTATACGTTGACTCCCGTGCGGGAATCCCACCTGTGCTGTGGTTCAGCCGGAACCTACTCGATCCTTCAGCCGACCGTTTCGGAAGCGTTACTGCAGCGTAAGCTTGAGGGATTAAATTCCCCGGGGGTGTCGGCCATCGCGACCGCGAACATTGGTTGCCAGCTGCATCTCACCAAGGAGAGCGTCCACCCGGTACGGCATTGGCTTGAGCTGGTTGCGGATGCGGCGGGCTGCCGCGCCAACTGAGGGTATCTCCGGCCCGGAGGCCGGAGGGGGCTTTGATCGCTGAAACTCAGTAAATCTTCAGGATGGCCGCGTCGGCCTCGCTCTCGATGTATTCATCGAAGTCATCATCGGGCGGGTTGCCATCGTAAATCTTGAATTCACGCTGCTGCCGATAGGCTTCACGCACGAAGGTGTAGGGGTCGAGGGCTGCCTGGTCCCGGATGCTCGAGGCTTCCAGCAGGTTGGCGCGCGTGTTGATGGCGGCTAGGGCACCCAGCGGGAAAGTGATCGGGAAGCTCAGGTAGTTGATGGGGTTCAGCAGGAAACTGGTTGCGGTACCCGGCAGGTCGCGCAGCGAATTCGGCCCCATCATGGGTACCACGAGGTAGGCACCTTCACCGACACCGTAGGTGCCCAAGGTCTGGCCGAGGTCTTCATCATGCTCAGGCATGCCCAGCTTGGTCGCAGGGTCGAACAGTCCCCCGACGCCAACCGTGCTGTTGACCAGGAAGCGACCGGTGTCTTCTGCGAACTGTCCGGGTTTGCCTTGCAGCAAATCGTTCGCGATCACATTCAGGTAGTTGGCATTGTTGAAAAATTTCGAGACGCCTGAGCGCACTGGGTCTGGCGTTACCTTCACATACCCGCGCGCAACCGGCTCGAAGATGTTCCGGTCAAGGGTGTCGTTGAAGGTGTAGAACTTCCGGTTCATGCCCTCCGCGGGATCGTTGGCGTCGGCGCTACCGCCCGGCGCCGTGGCACAGCTGGTTGACAGGCCCGCTGCAAGCAGCGCCGCCATTGCACGAAGTGTCGATTTTTGATGCATTTTTCTGCTTCCGGGGTCGCTGGATCCCTGTGGTCTTCACGCCACTCGGGGTTCGGGGAGTCAGGAGTTTTTCGAACCGTATGATGCTACCTTCGCCCGGAGTTTTGCAATAAGTCCGTCCACGCCATCCTGACCTATGACGGCTGCATATTCGGTGCGCTTGAGGGAAATATCCGACACGCCCTCGGCAATGACGTTGACTATCCGCCAATCTTCTCCGTGCCTGGCCAGGAGGTAGTTGAGGGAGACCTCATCGCCATCCGGGCTGAGGATTACGGTCCGCACCACCTCCGCGTTCTTCTTGGGTTCTGAGGCGCGGGTCTCGAATTTCTCACCGCCGAATTCATCGAAGTTCTCTGCATAGGTCGCGGCACTCAGCTGGCTGAAGACCCCGATGAATTCCGTTTGCTGGGCCTCGTTCATGCCCGCCCAGTGGCGACCAGTGACCAGTCGCGCAATCGTCCGGAAATCGAACACTGCATCGAGCACAGGTGAAAGCAGCTTGCGCCTGCCTTCAAACCCGAGTGAGGCGCCGCCCTTCATGGCCTCGAGCAACGCGGTGTGCAAGGTCTCCACAGTCTCCCGCGCCTCTGATGCCAGTGAGGCTGGTGAGGAACACAGTCCCGTCAACAGAACCAGAACGAGGGACAAGGGCTTTAACACAAGAACCCCCAGGCGCTTAGTCATGTCCGGCGCGGTTGTAAATACGATTCTTCCAACGCGATCGCTCCCCGCGCCAATAGCGCAGGGCAGAAGTCCATGTCATGCCAAGGTAGAGTACTGCGGCAAGCGGTAAGGTTGCAGGCCATCCCCAGCCCAGGCGGTAGTAGCGAATGACAGGAAGGTAACTGGCCATCATCAGGAGCAGCGCCAGAAGACCCGCGGTTCGTGCATCACTCCCCGGCAGCAGCACTGCCACCACCGGGACGACGAAGGAGAGTCCCATGAGCATCGTGCACAGTAGGAGGAGAGCGCTTGAATAGTGCAGTTGGGTGAAGGCTGTGCGTGCCACCATGTTCCAGATTTCTGGCAGCCCTTCGTAGGGGCGTACGGCTTTGACGCCGAGGGAAAGTCCCAGCCACGTGCTCCCGCCAGCGTCCTTCACGCGACGGGCAAGCGTGCAGTCGTCGATCAATGCACCTCGCAGGGCGGCAAAGCCTCCGATTCGGTGCAGCATATCCGTGCGGATGAGGATACAGCCGCCCGCCGCAGCGGCTACCCAGCGGGATGGCCCATTGGCCAGCGCGAAGGGATAGATGAGCTTGAAGAAGTAGATGAATGGGGGGATCAGGAGTTTTTCCATGCGACTGGCCATGGAGAGATGCGCCATCACGGACACGAGATCCCGGCGTTCGTTATCAAGCTTTTCCAGCAGCGCTTGCAGTATCCCGGGCGCGAGTTGGATATCGGCATCCAGCAGAAGCAGATAAGGAGTATCCACCCGAGGGAGACCTTGGTGCAGGGCCCAGAGCTTGCCACTCCACTCGGGGCCTGGCGTGGCGCCCGCCACTATTTCAAGGCCTACCAGCTGGAGCCCCCGCGCGATATCTGCGGTGCCATCAGTGCTCTGGTCGTCGATCAATAAGATCTTTGCGACATGGCCCTGCGCCGCGACGCCTGCCAACGTGAGGGCAATGCCGCCGGCTTCGTCCCGCGCCGGGATAAGCACAGTGACGCCACCCAGTTCTGGCGGTGAGTGCAGTCTTGCAGGCGCCAAGCTCTCGCGAGTGGACCAAGGTCTGAAGGGCAGTAGCAGGAGCCCGAGCCACATGGCGCAAGCCACGATGGAGAGCGACAGCAGCATCAGGGCAGGGGGGGCTCAGGAGTTACGATGGCCGCGCCGTGAAACTGGCGCGGCCAAAGGCTAGGGGACGCCTGTGAGAGGCTCAGGCTACGCGCTTGCGGTCGCCGCAGGCGGCGCCGCCACCCACGTCTTCACCGGCCACCAGGCGCGGACGACCCGCCTGTTCGTCTTCGTAGAGGAAGGGGACCTCAGGTGCCATGTCACCCTCGGTGCGTGGGCCGGACAGTGCGACCTTCAGTGCCCGGAGCGGACTCTTGAAGGTGTCGTTGACTGCTGTTGCTTCATAGCCGCAGTGAACCATGCAATCTGCACACTTCGGGTTCACACCGGTGCCATATTTTTCCCACGCGGTGTCCTCCATGAGGGACTTGAAGGATTTGGCGTAACCTTCGCCCACCAGCAGATAGCAGGGCTTCTGCCAGCCGAACACATTGCGGGTGGGGTTGCCCCACGGCGTGCAGTGGTAGGTCTGGTTGCCGGCCAGGAAATCGAGATAAAGGGAGGACTGGTTGAAGCGCCAGCCCTTGCCCTTACCAAGTTTGAAGATGTCGCGAAACAGCTGCTTGCTGCCGGTGCGCTTCAGGAACACGTCCTGCCGGGGGGCACGTTCATAGCTGTAGCCGGGCGAGATGGTCACGCCCTCGACGCCGAGCTTCATCATCTCGTCCATGAAATGCGCCACTTCTTCTGGCGCTTCACCCTGGAACAGGGTGCAGTTCACAGTCACGCGGAAGCCGCGGCCGAGCGCCTCCTTGATCACCTCCACGCACTTGTCATAGACGCCCTCGCGGCATACGGATGCATCGTGGCGGTCGCGGTTGCCGTCGAGGTGAATCGAGAACGTCAGGTAAGGGGAGGGGGTGTACTCGTCCATCTTGCGCTCGAGCAGCAGGGCATTGGTGCACAGATAGACGAATTTCTTGCGCTCGATGAACCCTTGGACAATGCGTTGCATATCCTTGTGAATCAGTGGTTCGCCGCCCGCAATGGAAACGATCGGGGCGCCGCATTCATCAATCGCGGCCATGCAATCCTCGAAGCTCAGGCGCTTGTCGAGGATTTCATCCGGATAGTCGATCTTTCCGCAGCCCGCGCAGGCCAGGTTGCAGCGGAAGAGCGGTTCCAGCATCAGCACCAGTGGATAGCGCTTAACGCCCTTGAGCTTCTGCTCGATGATGTAGCGACCCACGCGATACTGTTGAACCAGTGGAACACTCATTCGATTCTCCCGGTGAGAGTTGTGAAAACTTCCGCAAAAACCACTTGACATTCAATGGATTGCCTAGAGGCGGCGCGTCGCATATTACGCCAATGTGACACAGTGGAAAAGCACGAATTTTGCGCCGCAAGAAGGACTGCAGTACAGAGGGCGCGCGGCGCCGGACAGCCTCCCGGATGACCCGCCGGTGCGGGGTTTTTCAGGAATTTCCCTTGCGGGTAGTCGGCTTGCAAGGCCCGGATCACCTATCCATAATCACGGGCTCGCCGCAGCGCGGGTCCCCCTCCACAAGTTCGCCTATTCCAGTTCGCCTATCCATGACTGAGTCCAACCAATACCCGCTGCTCGCCAAGATCAACTCGCCACACGATCTGCGTCAACTTCCCGAATCGTCGCTGGAACAGGTAGCACGCGAACTGAGGGCCTACCTTCTGGACTCGGTCAGCCGCAGCGGAGGACATTTCGCCGCGGGCCTCGGATCCATCGAGATCACGGTCGCGCTGCACTACCTCTACAACACGCCAGACGACCGTATCGTGTGGGATGTGGGCCATCAGGCCTATCCGCACAAGATTCTTACCGGGCGCCGGGAGCAGATGCCGACCGTGCGGCAGTGGAATGGGGTCGCGCCTTTTCCCAAGCGGGACGAGAGCCCCTACGACACTTTCGGTGTGGGACACTCCAGCACCTCCATCAGCGCCGCCCTCGGCATGGCAATCGCTGCGAAGCAGACTGGCAGCGACCGGCGGGCGGTTGCAGTCATCGGTGACGGTGGGCTGACCGCTGGTATGGCGTTTGAGGCACTGAACCATGCAGGAGATATCGGAGCCAACCTCCTGGTAATCCTGAACGACAACAACATGTCGATCTCGCCCAACGTGGGTGCACTCTCCAACCGCTTCGCACAGATTCTCTCCGGCAAGCTTTACACCTCGGTTCGCGAGGGCAGCAAGAAGATCCTCTCCCAGATGCCCAGCGTGTGGGAGCTTGCGCGGCGCGCCGAAGAGCATGTCAAGGGCCTGGTCGTACCTGGCACCCTCTTCGAGGAATTCGGCTTCAATTACATCGGACCTATAGATGGACATGACCTGCCGACAGTGCTTCAGACCTTGCGCAATTTGCGCAAGCTGGAAGGTCCGCAGTTCCTGCACATCATCACCCGCAAAGGCAAGGGCTATGCCCCGGCCGAAGCTGACCCGGTCAAATACCACGGTGTATCGCCGTTCGATCCGCAGGTCGGCATCGTCGCGGGCGCCAAATCCTCCAAGCCCGTCTACAGCGACATCTTCGGCGACTGGGCCTGTGACATGGCCGCCCGGGACAAGCGTTTCATGGCCATCACGCCCGCAATGCGCGAGGGCTCGGGACTGGTGCGCTTTGCGCGCGAATTCCCTGACCAGTACATGGATGTGGCGATCGCCGAGCAGCACGCGGTGACCGTTGCAGCCGGCATGGCCTGTGATGGTCTGAAACCGGTGGTTGCGATCTACTCGACCTTCCTTCAGCGCGCTTACGACCAAGTTGTCCACGACGTGGCCTTGCAGAAATTACCGGTCCTGTTCGCGCTGGACCGCGCGGGCCTTGTTGGCGCGGACGGCCCGACCCATGCGGGTTGCTATGACGTGACCTTCATGCGCTGCCTGCCCGACCTGGTGTTCATGGCTCCTGCCGATGAGAACGAATGCCGTCAGATGCTCTACACCGGCTACTGTCTGGATCAGCCCGCAGCTGTGCGGTACCCGCGCGGCGGTGGGCCGGGGGTGGCCGTGAGCAAAGAGATGCAGGCCCTGCCCATCGGCAAGGCGGAAGTTCGCCGCAAGGGCCGTTCCGTCGCTCTGCTCGCATTCGGCGCCATGGTCCAGCCAGCGATGGAAGTCGGTGAGTCGCTCGATGCCACGGTGGTGAACATGCGTTTCATCAAGCCGCTGGACGAAGCGCTGGTCCGTGAGTTGGCACTGAGCCATGAACTGCTGGTGACGCTGGACGAGAACGTGGTGGCCGGAGGCGCCGGAGGAGCCGTGACCGAGTATCTGGCGAGTCAGGGTCTCAGCCCGAGAATCCTGCACATCGGCCTGCCGGACCGAGCGATTCAGCACGGCACCCGCGAGCAGATGCTGGAGGATGCCGGCCTGACCGCACCCCAGATCAAGAACGCGGTCCTGCCTCATCTGCCCCTCGCAGCAACTGCCTCGGGTGCTGCTGCACGGAGCGCGTGAACCCCATCCTCGCGGGGGGCTGACCCCCACCCGTTCCCGCGCTCAGGGGCGGGAACGACCGCCTTCCAGAATTTCATCGAACGCACTGCACAGGCGCTGGATGTCCCCTTCGGACAGGTCGCCCATCGTGGAAATCCGGAAGATCTGCTGCGCAAGACTGCTCTGTCCTGCATAGATGATGAAGCCCCGCGCTTTCAGCTCATCATGCAGCGCTGTGTATCCCAGTCCGGCCGGCAGATGGAAGGCATTGAGCACGCAGGAGCTTTCACCCTCTGCCAGCAATGGTGAGATCCCCAGATTCAGCAAGTGCCGCCTGACCTTGGCCATGCGGTTGCGATAGCTTTCGCGACGGGTTTTCCAGCCGCCTTCCTGCGCCAGTTCATCGAGCGCTGCCGAGAGCGCATAAAAAGTCTGCACCGACTGGGTGAAGGGCGTTCCTTGCTGATCCTGGTTCTTGAGATAGGCCTGAAGATCCAGATATATGGTGCGGCATGTCTCGCCCGCTGATGCGAGTGCGCTGCGTCGCGCGATCACGAACGCAGTTCCCGGGACGCCGTGCAGGCATTTGTTGGCTGTTGCGGCAATGGCCGCCAGCGGCCATCCCGTGAAGTCGATTTCCTCGGCGCCAAAACTGCTGACCGCATCAAGCAGCAGCTCGGCGCCGTGGGCGGCACACAGAGTTGCGAGTTGTTGCAAGTCATTGAGTCTGCCGCTGGTGGTCTCATGGTGCACGACCGCCACGTGGGTAAAGGGGCCAGAGGCGCGAAGTGCAGCTTCGATTCGCGGCAGATCTAGGCCCGTCAGCCATGGATGCTCCACCCGTTCAGTGGCGATGCCATGCCGACGCGCGATATTCGAAATCCGTTCGCCGTAGACCCCGTTTTCAATCACCAGAAGACGCCCGTCCGACGGGACCAGCGAGCTCACCATTGCCTCCACGGCAGCGGTGCCCGAGCCGGTCAGGAGGATCGCGGCCCACTGCGCGGCATCAAGTGCGTGAATCTCCAGCAGCTGCCGGCGGATCTTGCCCTGCAACACGGCGAACTCCGGTTCGCGGTGGCACAAATCAGGTCCGAGCATCGACTCTCTCACCCGAGGACTCAGGGTGACAGGACCGGGATTGAGAAGAATCATCCTCATTTGCCGGAACCACAGTGGCGCATCAGGCGATCGAGGACTTCGACCGGTGTCACCTTGGGGCGAGGCAGGTCGGCAATGGTACCGGTACGGATCTTGAGGTGCAGGAAGGCGGGGCCTTTTGCCTTGTGCGCGAGGAATGCGGACAACGCATGTTCGTCTTTTCCACGCGCTACATGGGCATATCCGCAGGCACGGGCCATGCTGGCAAAATCTACGTTTCCTGCCACGGTTGATTGCGCGCCGGTCGAGTCGTGGGC
>JAURMM010000243.1 GCA_030830685.1 Gammaproteobacteria bacterium
ATATCTTTCCCGAGTTCGCCCCCAAGCTCGTGGTGGTGCAGACCGAAGCCCCCGGTCTCAGTACCGAGCAGGTCGAGGTGCTGGTCACACAGCCGCTGGAGAATGCGCTGGGTGGACTGATAGGACTCGATCATCTGCGCTCCGAGTCAATAGCGGGCTTGTCCATTCTCACGCTCGTGTTCGACGAGTCTACCGAAGTGTTTCGCAATCGTGCGCAGGTGAGTGAGCGCCTCACCACGGTTGCTTCCGCGCTGCCCGCAGCCACCGGCCCGCCCATCATTGCCCCGCTCGCCTCCTCATCGGCCACGGTGCGCACGATAGGAGTGGTCGCGAGCGACGGAGATCTGATGCGCCTGCGCGATATCACGGAGCAGGTGATCGTGCCCCGCCTGCTCAGCGTGCAGGGTGTGGCCGATGTGAATGTGTTCGGCGGGGAGTCCCGCGCGCTGGTCATCGCGCCTGACCAGGATGCCTTGGCCCGCCACGGGCTCGATTTTGCGGATCTCGCGGCTGTCGCACGCCAGGCCAGTGCCAACCTCGCACTGGGGGTGATTGAAACCGCCAACCAGCAGATCGCGATCACGGGTGGCTTTGACACGCTGACGCCTGCCACCCTCGCCGCCGCCCCGGTGCGTGCCGATGGTGCGCGCAGCCTGGTGCTGGGCGACGTCGCCCAGCTCAGCTGGGGCGCCTTGCCCCGGGTGAGCGCAGCGCAGATGGGGGGCGAAACCGGGATCGTGATGATGGTCATCGGCCAGCTCGGCGCCAACACCCTGACGGTTTCAGACAAACTTGATGCAGTGTTCGAGGTTCTGGCGCCGGTGCTCGCGCAGCAGGGCGTCCAACTGCACAGCCGGCTGTTCGTGCCTGCACGCTACATCAAGACGGCAATCGGCGAGATCTCCATGCATCTCCTCATCGGCGGCCTCTTCGTGTTGCTGGTGCTGCTGGTGGGGCTGCACGACCTGCGGGCTGCCCTGATCTCCGCGCTCGCCATTCCGCTCTCGCTGCTCGCGGCGGTGATAGTGCTCATCGAAAGCGGTGTGAACCTCAATGTGCTCGTGATTGGCGGCCTTGCCATTGCTCTGGGCGAAGTGGTGGACGATGCCATCATCGATACCGAGAACATCTTTCGGCGTCTGCGCACGGCGCCTCCCGGCAGCTTGCCGGCAGAGGTGGCTCTTGCGGCATCGCTTGAAGTGCGGGGCTCGGTGGTCTACGCCACCTTCATCGTCGCCCTGGTCTTCGTGCCCTTGCTCACGCTCGGCGGTGTCAGCGGCCGGCTTTTCGCCCCCTTGGGATTTGCCTACATCCTGGCCGTGCTGGCTTCCTTGCTCGTGGCGGTGACCGTCACCCCGGCCCTGTGTGTGACGCTGCTCGGGCATGCGCGGGAGCGTCCAGCGATCGCACCCGTCTTCCGGCGCCTGAATCCTTCTTACCTCGCTCTGGTGCGTCGGCTCACCGAGCGCCCCGGCATCGCCATGGCGATCAGCGCCGCGAGTCTTGTTCTCGTGCTGCTGTTGCTGCCGGGCTTTGGCGCACGCTTTCTGCCGGATTTGCGCGAGGGGCACTTCATGGTGCACACAACCGCGCTGCCCGGAACGAGCCTCGATGAGTCCCTGCGCCTTGGCAAGGCGCTGACGGCGCGTCTGTTGGAGATCGAGGGCGTACGATCAGTCTCGCAATGGGCGGGGCGCGCAGAGCGTGGGGCAGATACCTATGGCAGCCACTACAGCGAGTATGAGGTGGCGCTCAAGTCCCTGTCGGGCAATGAGCAGCAGCGGGTGTTGGACGAAATCCGTGCAACGCTCGCTACCCAGCCCGGGATCACCTTCGAAGCCAATACCTTCCTGACCGAGCGCATCGACGAGACGATTTCCGGTTATACCGCGCCCGTGGTGGTGAACCTGTTTGGCCGCGATCTGGATGTGCTGGACGCCAAGGCGCATGAGCTTGCAAATCTGATGCGCGAGCTGCCCGGTGCACGGAATGTCCGTGTTCGGGCCGCGCACGCGACGCCAACCCTGCAGGTCACGCTCGATCCGGAAGGGCTCGCTCGTTTCGGGGTGGATGGTCGCACGGTGCTCACAGCCCTGCGCAGTGCCTACGGCGGATACCCGGTCAATGAGATCGAACGGGACAATCGCCGTGTGCCGGTGGTCGTGCTGCTGCCGGAAGCGCAACGACGCGATGCGGAAAGCCTGGCGGAATTGATCATCGCGCGGCGCCCGGGTGCGCCGTTGCGTCTGAAGGATGTCGCCTCCGTCCGGCAGACTACCGGGCGCTACAACATCCTGCATCGCGATGCCCAACGCCTGCAGGTGGTGACTGCGGAATTCTCCGGCCAGGACCTCGCTGCCTTCCTCGGTGCACTCCAGTCCCGGGTGCTGCACGAGATGGAGTTTCCGGAAGGCGTGCACCCGGAATTTGCGGGCGCCGCAGTGGAGCAGGCAGCGGCACGCAATGAATTGATCAAGCATGCGCTCCTCGCAGGTTTCGGGGTGCTGCTGCTCATCCACCTTGCGGTGAACCGGCTGCGCTACCTGTTACTCATTCTGCTCAACCTGCCGTTCTCGCTGATCGGCGGCGTGATCGCCGTCGTGCTGGGCGGTGGAGTGGTCTCGATAGGTTCGGTCGTCGGCTTCGTCACGCTGTTCGGCATCACGGTGCGCAACAGCATCATGCTGGTCGCGCACTACGATCACCTGGTGGAGTTTGAAGGCTGCGCCTGGACCTTGGAGACCGTGCTGCGCGGCGCCCGGGAGCGACTGCCTGCCATCCTGATGACAGCGCTCGTCACGGCGCTTGCGATGCTGCCGCTGACCCTCGACAGCGACAACCCGGGCCGCGAGATCATGGGGCCCATGGCCGCCATCATCGTCGGCGGGCTGCTGTCCTCCACGGTGATGAATCTGCTGCTGATGCCGGCGCTGATTTTCCGGTTTTCCGGGCCCCGCGCGGGCGCCGGAGGAGGGCGGGCAGGGCGCTCGTGAAAGAGCGCCCGGGACGGGGGTGACTCAGAGCGGACCGGGACGCACCGGGTTGCGGCCATCCCAGTTGCGGGCGGCGTCTTCCACCATCATGAACAAGTCCTTGAATACCGAGTTGTTGTCCCACAGCTCGATGTAGTGGCCAACCGTCTTGACCGTGTCGAAGTAGGTCAGCGGCGCGCCACCCACCGTGCACTCGAAGGCCGCCACATGGCCGCGTGCGCGATAGTCGGCGCAGGCTGCGGCATAGTCCTCGGGCATCAGGCCCCAGTGATGCACGCCCACCCGTCCGGCATCGAGAAACTCCTTGTACACGGAGGGTGCATCGTTGTGCTGATAGATGAGCTCTATCTGCAAGGCGCCGCTGTTGCCGAGTGCAAGCGTCACATCCGCATTGCCGGGTTGGCCGAGATACTTCTGGTCCAGCAGCGGGCAGTGCTCGAAGAGGAAGAACGGACCCACCTTGAGGTGCTCGGTCCAGTACTTCAGCGCGGCGTCGAGATCACGCACCACATAAGCGAGTTGGCGTACGGTCTGCAGAGGCTGGGTCATGGTGTTCTACTCCTGTTGATGCTCGGGATGGTCGCGCGCTTCAGGACATCGCCGCGAAGGCGTTGCGGATTTCCTGAAGGAAGAGGGCAGGTTGCTCGAAGGCAGCGAAATGGCCGCCCTTGTCGAGCGCGTTGTAGTGCACGATGTGGGAGAAACGGGTTTCGGCCCAGCGCCGGGAGAGCCGGAAGATTTC
>JAURMM010000244.1 GCA_030830685.1 Gammaproteobacteria bacterium
CCCAAGGTCATCAGGGAATCGATGCGGAAATTGGTCGTGAACTGGATGTAGATGCCATTGGTCGGGAAGATCAGCGCCGCGTACCAGGCAGCGGGCGTCCCGAACAATCGGCGCGCGATGAGAAAAGTCATCCAGATGCAACCGAGCCCCGCCAACCTGGAGGGCAAGGTCATGGCGAAGTCATTGATGCCGAGTACGGAGGCGCTGATCGCGCTCAACCAGAAGGCCAATGGCGGCTTGAGTAGATAGGCTTGCTCGCCTTTGAACGGCGCGACCAGATCCCCGGTCTCGAGCATTTCGCGGGACAGGGCAGCATAGAAAGCCGCGGTACCGTGTAGCTCCTGAATGAATACATCGCCAAAGGTCATCAGCAGGGCAAGGGCTGTGAGAGCCCACAGGGCGGTTTCAGGCAGCGTGTTACGTTCAGCTTGCAGCATTGCTTGAGACATCTGGGCGGGAAGGAGAAGGGGGCGACCGGGGGGGAAGGCGAGAATAATGGAAATGCCGGGAGCCCGCCATTAACATGCCCGTGCGCTGCGCGAACTCCATTCCTGCGGAACCTGCTTTGCCCTCCCGCTCAAAGGCCACTACAAACGCTCACTCTCCCTGTGCCGCAGCGCCGGTGCTCATCATCAAGCTGGGCGCGCTCGGAGATTTTTTCATGGCGCTGCCGGCCATGCGTGGGATACGGGCCCATCACGCCGACCGGCCGTTGTATCTGCTCACAATCCCTGGTCTCTCCGGGCTGGCCCGCGATTCGGGCCTTTTCGATGCAGTGCTCGAAGACCCCAAGGGCCCGTTCCCGCTGGGTCACTGGCGCATGGCAAGGCTCATTCGGGACATGAAGTGCCACCGTGTTTTTGACTTGCAGGGCTCCCGGCGTACAGCCTGGTATTTCCGGTTGATGGGCGGCCGGGCGCCGGAGTGGGCCGGTCCCGCGCCGGGTTGTGCCCTGCCCCGTCCTCCGCGACCACCGGGTGCGCACCGCAGCGACTGGTATGCCGCACAACTAAGCGCGCTGGGCATCTCCGTACCCCCACTCGAGGATCCGGCGTGGTTGTGGACAGCAACCGAGTCCTTCAGGCTTCCGCCGTCCTATTGTCTGGTAGCAGCGGGAGGTTCGGCCCATCGCCCCGGCAAGCGCTGGCCTACGAGTCGCTACATCCGTTTGCTGGAGACGCTTTTCCCGCAGGTAGTGCCAGTACTCATCGGAACGTCCATAGACGCTGATGCCAACCGGGAGATCGCCCACGCGGTACCCGGAACCATCGACCTCACGGGCAAGACTTCGCTTTCAGCATTGGCGAGCCTTGCTCGAGGTGCGCTTTTTGCCGTTGGCAACGATACCGGCCCGATGCACGTGATTGCCGCCACAGGGTGCTCCAGCGTCGTGCTTTATTCACAGGAGTCCGATCCCGGGTTCATCGCACCGCTGGGATCCCGGGTAACCTGCATTCAGCGGAAGTCGCTTGAACAGTTGGAAATGGACGAGGTATTACGGGCGTTGCCTTCGCCATTGGATGGGGATTGGGGGGCTCGATGCGCATCCTGATGATGGCCAGCGAGTATCCGCCGCGCATTGGCGGTGTGGCGACCCATGTACAGGAGCTGGGACGTGCTCTGCGAGCTTCGGGCCACTTTGTGCGCATCGTCGCGCCAGCGACCAGTGAAGACCCGGACCCGGAAGATCACGTCATCCGGTATTCGCCCTGGCTCCGCGCTCAGCCATTCAGCGACTGGTTGACGGCCAGGTGGTGCCGAAAGCTTCTGGCACGTGACGCCTTCGATCTGGTGCATGTGCACGGCCTGCGCCCGCTGCGTGCGGCACTCGCAACCGATCTGCCCGTGGTTTTTACCAACCATACCTCAGGGTTCCTGCAGACCGTCACAGCCGGAGGCCGGCGCCTTGCACGCCTGAGTGCATTGATCGGGCGCTGTGATCATCTCATCGCGCCCAGCGAAGAGCTGGTGTCTGCAGCGCGCGAGGCCGCTTATTCAGGCCCCGCCACCTACATCCCAAACGGAGTGGATGATCAGCGCTTCAGGCCTGGCAGTGATCACGTGCTGCGCGCCGCGTGGGGGATCCCGGAAGATGCCTGTGTGGTCGTTCTTGCGCGCCGCCTGGTGCCCAAGAACGGCGTCATGGATGCAGCGCGCGCCCTGGCTGCCACTGCAGACCATGTCCATTTCGTTTTTGCAGGGGACGGATCCGAAAGAGTCTCGATGGAGCGCGTAATCGCAGAGTCTGGTGTGCAGAGGCGGGCACATTTCATCGGCGGAGTGCCTAATCCTGGGATGCCTCGCGTCTACCATGCAGCCGACTTCTGCCTGTTGCCCTCACACATGGAGGCCACCAGCATCGCTGGCCTCGAAGCCATGGCTTGTGCTCGCGCACTGATCGGCACCCGCGTGGGAGGCATTCCTGCACTGGTTGGTGACGGTGTGACCGGAATTCTTGTCCCACCCCGAGATCCGGCGGCGCTGGCCAAGGCGGTCAACCGTCTTGCCGGCGATGCGGGTCTTGCAAGACTCATGGGGGAAGCGGCACGAGCACGCGTTGAGCGTGAGTTTTCCTGGGCCCGGATTGCGGAACAGACTGCGCGCGTCTACGGTGAGGTCCTTGTTTCGCAACGCAGGAAAGCACCTTGACCAGAACCGCGCTCATCGTGGTCGGCACTCGACCGGAGGCAATCAAGCTTGCGCCCGTATATCAGGCAATGCGCCAACGCGGCGGGTTCCGGGTGGAGCTGCTGTCGACCGGACAGCATAGAGAGATGCTCGCCTCTGCGCTTGATGTCTTTGGGTTGGCGCCGGATCACAGTCTTGATCTGATGCGAGAGGGGCAACAGCAGGCCGATCTCGTCGGCGCAATGTTACCGGCCATCGCGGCTGTCCTAGCCAAGAGCCGACCCGACTGCGTGATCGTGCAGGGGGATACCTGCAGTACCTTCGTCGGCGCGCTGGCGGGTTTCATGCAAAGGACGCTGGTCGTGCATGTTGAGGCCGGACTTCGCACCGGTGACAAATTCTCACCCTATCCGGAAGAGATGTATCGGCGACTGACGGCCGATCTGGCCGACCTGCATTGCGCACCCACCGAATGCGCCAGGGAAAACCTGTTGCGCGAGGGCGTGACGGCCGAGCGTATCTTCGTCACCGGGAACACGGCGGTCGATGCGCTGCGGATGGCTCTGCAACGCTCGATGGAAGAGACCTCGCTCGCAGGCAATCCTGATCTGCTCAAGTTGCTCGTCGCGCCGTTCGTGCTCATCACCTGTCATCGCCGCGAGAGTTTTGGCGAGGACATGGAAAGCATGATGCGCGCGCTGTCCAGGTTGGCTGCGCGCCATCGCTCACTGTCCTTCATTTTCCCGGTTCACCTGAATCCCAATGTACGCGAGGTGGTTCAGCGCCATCTCGCGGATCACGACAATATCCATCTGCTGCCACCACTGGATTACGCTGCGTTCGTCCATCTTCTCGACAGGAGCTTGTTCGTGATGACGGACTCCGGCGGTATCCAGGAGGAGTGTGCGGACCTGGGCAAACCGGTGCTCGTGTTGCGCCGGGTGACCGAGCGTGGAGAAGGCGTCGCCGCTGGACCGGCGATTCTTGTCGGGGTGGATGAACAGCGAATTGAAGAAGCTGCCGATCGACTTGTCGCCGATCAAGACTTCTACCGTTCACATGCTGTGCCTGCGCATGTTTATGGTGATGGGCGCGCCGCTGCACGAATCGCGGCGCTGATAGCGGAACATCTGGGCGAAACGCGATGAGTGACCGGCGACTGGTGCGATGAAGGAAGTCATCCACTATTTTGACTACAAGAGCCCCTATGCCTACCTTGCGCAGGCGGCCAACGATGACCTGGAATCACGCTTTGACTGCCGCGTCGTGCGAGTACCGTACACGCTGCAGATTGGAGATTATCTGGGCGAAGCCGCGCTGGATGATCGCGGACAGGACACTCTCGGCACGCGCAATCCTCACCAGTGGCGACGCGTGCGTTACAGCTACATGGATTGTCGGCGGGAAGCCAATCGACGCGGACTCATCATCCGTGGACCCCGCAAGATCTGGAACACGGACCTCGTCCACTCAGGCTTTCTTTTCGCGACAACCCGTGGTGATTTCCGCGCTTTCCACGCGGAGGTGTTCCGGCGCTTCTGGCAACGCGAACTCGATGTGGAGAACCCAGCTGTCATCGAGGCGCTGCTCGCCGAATGCGGTCTGCCCGCGACGGAATTCATGCCCTACGCGGCTGGAGAAGGCGCCGCGCGACTCGCAGAGTTACGGAATGAAGCCGAAACCCGCGGCGTATTCGGCGTTCCCAGCTGGTGGGTGGATGGACAGCTCTACTGGGGTGCGGAGCGCTTGTGTCGCGTCGAGGAGCACCTCGTCCCCACGACCTGAGCGTCAGGCGCCTCGTCTTGGCGTGCCCAAAGGCCGACAGCTGAAGCCGCGCGCCCGCAGAAACCTGACTTCCACGATATCGGCATCTTCGGGCACCAGTGTTTCCAGCTGCCGGATGTTTTCAGCCGCGAGATCTACTATCTCGCGTCGCCCTTCCCGCTCCAGAACCACTTGGTAGTCGTTCATCCGCCGGGAAAACCAGTCCGCTTGACCTGGGAGTAGAAGACTTTCTGGTGAAAAATTTTCGCCAAGAGATGGTTGATTTCGCGCGCTGCCGAGTTGAGATCTGACGGTGGCGCCTCGTTGAGAATGTTGCGCGCGTGGCGAGACTGCTCGCCGCGCAGGGCGGTTTCGATCAGCTCGATGTCCCGCGGCGTGAAATGGAAGCTTTCACGGTAATTGGCCATGGATGTGTCCTCTGCGTTCGCGGCTGACCTCTCATCTCGTCAGCCCGGCGGCGCGCATGATAGCCGGAAGTCTTGCGCCGCGGGATACCCGTCAGGCAAGAATGTCCTGCAAGGCTGAAAGCACGCGGTCCGGAGACAGGCGCGTGAGATCGCGTTGCGGGGCCTCCAGCAGCTGCGCCCGAGGTCCCCAGGGGCGGTAACGCTCTGGGCGACCCGGCCCAATCAAGGTGAGGGTCGGGATTCCCCGCGCAGCCGCGACGTGGCCGAGGCCCGAGTCGTTGCCGAGGAAGACGCTCGCCACGTCCAGCACTGCCGCGGCTTGGCGCAGGGTGGTGCTCCCTGCCAGATCCAGCACTGGCAACGGGCAGGCTTCCGTGAGCGCGGAGGTGATTTCGCGGTCCTGGCGGCTTCCGAGCAGGATGACACCCGAAAAAAGATCGGCCGCCCCGCGCAGTACTTCCTGAAAATGATTCTGCGGCCAGATCTTGCCGGGCCAGTTCGCCCCCGGCGCAATAGCCAGAAGTCGGTTATCCGGCAGGGATGCAAGGCGCTCTTTTGCGAAAGCTTCATCTTTCGGCGTGGTCCAGACCCGGGCAAGGGGAATGGAAGATCGACGCGACAGGATGCCAGCCGCGACGGCGAAGTGCTGCTCAGCGGCGTGGGGGCCATGCGCGGCCCTCCGCCAACGCACGGCTCGGGCTTTGGTGCGCAACAGCCAGGGCAGGAAGTCCGTGCGCAGGTCCACCGCCGCCGTATAGCGGTTTGCCCGCAGCGCTGCGATGAGTTTCAGGGTGCCGACCCATCCTGCCCGTTTGTCCCGATGGTAAAGGGTTCCAAGGTAGGGACACGCACATAACAAGTCGCTGGAGCGCGCATCGGCCACGATATCGATGAGGTGATCTGGCCAAGCCCGATGCAGCGCTTCCAGCGTCGGGGTGGTCAGGACCAGATCTCCGATGTTGCTCAGCGTGACGAAAAGCAGTCGCGGACTATCTTGCACCAAGGATGCCCTCCATCACGCGCAGCACGTGCGCCACGGGGATCTCTGCCACGCCCTGTGCGCCGAATTCCTGGGCCCGGATGACGGAGCGTTCGCCATAGGGTGGAGCGAACTTGGTCGGATTCGTGCGTCCGAACAGCGCCACCAGCGGTTTACCGCCGGCGGCCAGCAGATGGCCAACGCCGGAGTCGTTCGCGAGCCCGAGACGGAGCCTGGCTGCCAAGGCGATGGCGAGCAATGGTCCGCGCAGGTCGGCACGCGGATCACTCTCCGGAAAGAGCGCCTGTGGTAGTGCAGATTGCAAGGACTGCAGCCAGTCACGCTCTGCAGGGCCAAGGAAAAAGACCGGCACCCGCTCATTCGCCAACTGTGCGCGGGCAACGGCGATGAAATGCGCCAGCGGCCAGCATTTGTCCTTGCCACCCGCACCGGGGGCCAGTCCCACATAACAGGGGCCGGGTGGCAGGAGTTCTTGCGCCAACTGGCCGTAAGCCACCGGTATGGGTAACTCAGGTGTGGGTGTGAGCTTCGTCTCCATGGCCATTTCGAGGAGAACCTGCGTCTGTCTGTGCAAGGGTAAGCGGGCGAAGTCCATGTCCGGCCTGCGAGTGGAGAGACGAAAATTGCCCATCGGCGCGATGAATGTCTGATGTGCCATTCGGTGCAGAGCCAGTGTGGGCAACAGACGGCGCTCACTTGCGATGATGCAGTCGAAGTGCCGTGGCCAGAACGGTCGTAGCGTCTGCGTCCACCGGGTGCCCAAGCCGGTCTCTTGATGTACCTCGTCGATCACGCCATCGATCAGCGGTTTGAGGACATTGGCATACACACTGGAACCCTGTCCTGCGTTCCAGACCAGGTGCAGATCCGGATGGGCGCGCTTGAGCGCAAGGATTGACGGAAGCTTGATTAGCGCATCGCCCAGCAGGTCTTCCGCAGTGTGAAACAGCAGCGACGCCACTTCAGTAGGGCTTGTATGATTTTTCTTCGGAGAAGCGGGACCCAAGGCACAGGTCCACCTTTTTTTTCAGCGCTGCGCGGTGGTCATTGGTGATGTAGACGCTGCGCGCGAGTTCGATGAAGGTCTGGTCGAAACACCGCATCCGCTCAAGCTCGCGGATGTCATCTTCGATTACCCAAAGCTTGTCGTTGGTCGCCTTGAGGTCTGCGCGCAGGGACACCAGTTCCGGATTGTCATCTGCTCCGGGCAGGGCGGCCCACGCGGCCGTCAGTGCTTCAAGCTCTGTCCGGATATTGCGCAGCTTGGCGGGATCGTCAATCCGGGCGGACTTGATTTCGAGGATGGTGATCTTGTCCAGCAATTCACCACAGGAAATCTCGATGCGGACAGTCATCCCAGAGACCCTCTGAAGTAAGCGCAGATGGTAGTCGAGTTTGGAGGACCCGCCTCCAAC
>JAURMM010000245.1 GCA_030830685.1 Gammaproteobacteria bacterium
ATTATCTGCTGGCGCATGGCCCGCAGGAGTTTGGCGCGGCCGTCACACGCCTGCTGGAAGCGCCTGCGCTCGGACGGGCCCAGGTGGAATCGGCACGTGAGGTCATTGCCAGACGCTACACTTGGTGTGCCATCCGGGAGGCGCTCGTCAACCGTCTGCGTGCCTTCCGGGGTATTCGCCCGGGATCCTGAATCACCGCGAAGTGCTCCGGGAAAGCGTACTGCACATGCCCCCCTCCATGCTTTTTGTCGCACCTACCCTGCCCTTTCCGGCCAATACCGGTTTCAAGATCAGGCTTGCGAATCTGCTGAAAGCAGCCTGCGCGCAGGGCCCCGTCAAGTTCATCGGGTACGTGGACACGGATCCACAAAACGCAGAAGACACCGCGGCGGGGATCCGCGAATTGCGGGAGATATGCCCCGACATGGTGCTGATTCCCCAGGGAGAGGAAGGTCAGTGGCCATCGTTCAAACACGACTCGCTGCGCTGGGCACTCAGGCACTACCTCTGCCGTCGCGGTGCCTTCATCTATCGGGAATACGCATGCGGCGACCTCATCCGCGAGGTACGCAAGCATGCTCCTGCAGCTGATGTCATCTGGGTGGCGCGTTTGACTATCGCACAGCGGCTCCGCGAATTCGGGCCCCGGATCATCGTGGATCTGGACGACCTGGAGTCAGTGAAGATCGCGCGGCGGATGAAGGGTTGGAAGCTGGCCCTGCCGGTACTCGCGGCTCGGTACGACCAGTGGAAAACCCGCCGAACCGAGCAGGCCGCGGTGGCAACATTTGGCCGTATCGTGGTGTGCTCGGAGCATGATGCGCAGGCTTGGCGCAGGGGCCGTGAGCGGGTCTGGATTGTGCCCAACGGGTTTGATGAGACGCTGCTCAGCCTGCCACTGCCCACTGCTGGCCCTCCCCGCGTGATCTTTACCGGTGCGCTCTTCTATTGGCCGAATACGGAAGCCGCGCTGTTGTTCGCGCGCAAGATCATGCCGCACTTGCTTGAACGGCAGCCCGGTCTTGAATTCTGGATTGTGGGTCGCAGCCCGCCGGCGGAAGTGCGCGCCCTTGATAACGGCAAAACCATCCGGGTTTTCGCTGACGTGGCGGAAGTGCCCCCCTATCTGCGTCAGGCTTCAGTGTCTGTGGTGCCCTTGAGAGTCGGGGGCGGTACTCGCCTGAAAATCCTGGAATCATTGGCTGCGGGCGTGCCCGTCGTGACCACCAGCGTGGGTGTGGAAGGCATCGTCCTGGAGCCGAATCGGCATTTTCTGCTGGCGAACACACCCACCGAGTTCGTGGCCCAGATCCTGCGCCTGCTTCAAGACCCCTCCCTGGGCCAGCGCCAGGTGCTGGAGGCCCGCGAGGCCATCGCCCGGCGATATGCGTGGCGCAGTATCCGGGACGCGCTGGGCGGGCAGTTACGTGATTTCAGGCTCCGGTCTGCGCGCGGCGCCGGTACAATCCCGGACTCTCAACCACCTGGAGCATTTCCATGAAGACCCGCGCCGCCGTGTTGCACGCCTTGGATAACCACCCGCCGTTCGTCCAGAGCCAACCCCTCCGGATCGAGGAAATCGATCTCGATGCGCCCGGTCCTGGCGAGGTGATGGTACGCATGACAGCAGCGGGACTCTGCCATTCCGATCTTTCCGTGATCAACGGCTCACGCCCACGCCCGGTGCCCATGGCGCTGGGGCATGAGGCGTCCGCCGTGGTGGAACAGGTCGGCTCCGGCGTGACTGATCTGCGCAAGGGTGATCGCGTGGTCCTGGTCTTTGTGCCGAGTTGCGGCCACTGCCTGCCCTGCATGGAGGGCCGTCCGGCGCTCTGCGAGCCCGGTGCTGAGGCCAATACCAAGGGCACGCTGCTCTTTGGTGGCGAGCGTTTGCACCTGCTCGGGCACAAGGTGCATCACCACGTTGGTGTCTCCGCCTTTGGGGAACATGCTGTCGTGTCGCGGCGTTCCTGCATCAAAGTGGAACAGGATATCGACCCGGTCGAGGCTGCGCTGTTTGGCTGCGCTGTGCTGACCGGCGTGGGGGCTGTGGTCAACACGGCCCGAGTACAGGCAGGTCAGACGGTGGCGGTGCTGGGCCTCGGCGGCGTGGGCCTGTGCGCCCTGTTGGGCGCTGTGGCCAGCGGCGCCCGCGAAATCGTGGCGGTGGATCTGCACGACAGCAAGCTCGACATCGCACGCTCCCTGGGTGCGACGCTGACGATCAATGCGCGCGATGCCGATGCCTTGGAAAAGGTCAAGGCTGCAACGCGCGGCGGCGTGGATCATGCCTTTGAAATGGCGGGCTCAGCCCAGGCGATGGAAATGGCCTACCGGATGACGCGGCGTGGGGGCACCACCATCACGGCAAGCCTGCCTTCGCCGCAGACCCAATGGTCACTGCAGCAGGTCAGCCTGGTGGGTGAAGAACGCACGGTGAAGGGGAGTTACATCGGCTCCTGCGTGCCCCAGCGGGACATCCCCCGCTACATCGATCTCTACTTGGCCGGCAAACTGCCGGTGAACAAGCTGATGGGCGAGCGCTTGACGCTGGCCGAAATCAATCGTGGTTTCGACAAACTCGAAGGCGGCGAAAGCCTGCGGGACATGATTGTCTTTCCGCACTGAGCCCAAAAAGAAGCGGCCGGGGTGACCGGCCGCTTTTTCGTCTATTGGGGCATTCCCTTGCCCTCGCGTGTGAACTACCGCACCACAATGTTCGCGGTTGGCCCCGTCCAGCTTGAAGAACCGGCGCTGTTCTTGGACCGCACGTAATAGCGATGCGTGCCCTTGCTCTCGCTGCTGCGGATGAGCGTGGTGACGTTCGCTCCCACACTGGTCACCGTGGTTATCGAGCCCCAGGTGTTTCTGCGCTTGTTGAAGGTCGCCCGCCCCACGTCAAATCCACTTTCGTTTTCCGACGCGTCTGTCCAGCTCACGGTCACCCGGCGACTGGAGGCCGTGGCGCTGATGGAGCCCGGCGCAGCAGGCAGCGCCGCAGGGGTAGTCACACTCACGGTGCCCGAATAAGCGGAGTTGCCATTGGCGTTGGCCGCGAGCAACCGGTAGCGGTAGGTCGCGCCCGAACTGACGGTGGTATCACTGTAGCTGGCGGTATTGGCCGACAGCGTGGCAAGCACCGTGAACGCGTCAGTGGTACCGATTGCGCGCTCCAGTACGTAGCTGGTCTCATCGGCGACATCACCCCAGCTGAGGTTGATCTGCGTCCCGGAGACGGCATTGCCGGAGAATCCAGTAGGCGCAGCGGGGGCTTGCGGGACCGGCTCGATCTCCCCGGTTGAGCAACGTACCGCGGTGCCATCGAGGAGCGCAGCCTGGTTGTAGACATGCTGCACGCCTTCGGTGCCTGTCTGGTTTTCAACTCCAACTGTGGCCGAGCGGCCGTAGTCGTAAGTCGAGCTGCCAAACACGACATCGGCGTAGTTCATCACGAAGTCGCCGGTCGCCTCCTCGATGACAAGCTGGAAGCTCGCGTTGCTGCCGCTCACCGAGTAATGGGGGATACCCTCCCAGGACACCACATATCTGCGGTTTGGCGCGCTGCCTACCGTGCCGGTGCGGATAGAACCGCCGGCGCCCTGATTGAGGTCATCCCAGAACACCGCCACCAGACCATTCGGTTCGCTGGCGGCTGGCAAGCCTGTGTTGGAGTAAGCCGAGAGTACGGAGCCTCCATCCAGACGCACCAGACCGTTGGGCGAGATCGTCAGTCGGGAAGTGGTAGTGCCATAGAAAGGCACACTGAAGGGCATGTTCACTTCCCCCTGCCCCTCATCACCCAAGCCAAGGGACGTGGCACTGCCCAGGCTCACCCACCCGTAGGGCGTGGCGGCGCACTGGTAAGGAGGCGGCGGGGCCTCGGTGGTCGCGGCTGCGGTCGCCGACCAAGCGCTCTGGGAAGGATAGGAATTGCCCGCCCGAACGCGGAAGCAGTATTCAGTCTCCGCCTGCAGGTCATCCGCCCGATATGCGGTGGTGTTGGCGCCCAGGGTCGCGACGGTGTTGAAGCTGCCGCAGCCTGCGGGAGACTGCTGTACCTCGAAGTAGGATTCATTGGTGGCGTTGTCCGACCAACTCAGGCTGATGGCAGTGGCGCTGTCGGCCACAGCTGCCAGATTGCCCGGAGCCCCATCGACGGGGTCCGCCGGCACGGCGCACACGTCCGCCAACGCACCCACATCCAACCTGCCGCCGGTGACCGTCTTGCCGCTGAGCGAGGAGGTCGCCGTGGCGGAAGAAAGCAGGGCACTCCTGATTTCGGATGCGGTGATCGACGGGTTCATGGATTTACAGAGTGCCGCGGCACCACTCACGTGAGGCGTCGCCATCGAGGTGCCGCTGTAGCTGCCGTACGTGTTACCCGGCAAGGTGGAATTGATGCCCGAACCCGGCGCACCGATGTCCACCGTGACCGCCCCGTGATTGGAGAACGACGAAAGGGCGCCACTGGACGTGATGGACGCGACCGAGATGACGCAATCCCAGTTGCGGCTCGGCGTGGTGCACTGGTAGCTGGCGGGATAGTGGCCCGAGCCGTCAATACTCGAGCTATCGTTCCCGGCGGCTGCGATGAACATGATGTCGCGATTACCACCGCGGTTGATGGCGTCGAGCAGGGCCTGGCTGAACCCGCCACCGCCCCAGGAGTTGCTGCTGGCGATGATATTCAGCCCGTGGCGGGTCTTGAGATCGTTCAGGTAATCGACCGCGGCGATGGCACCAGAGGTGTACCCACCGTTGGTGTCGAGAAACTTGAGCGAGATCATGGTGATCTGCCAGTTCACACCCGCAACGCCGGCGCCATTACCGCCTAGCCCCCCGATGGTTCCTGCCACGTGGGTGCCATGCGTGTCTTCACCGTTACCGTCATAAACGGACTTGTCGTTGTTGTAGAAATCCCAGCCGTGGACGTCGTCCACGTAGCCGTTGCCGTCGTTGTCGATGCCATCATTGGGAATTTCGTGCGGATTGACCCAGATGTTGGCCGCAAGGTCCGGATGACTGACGTCGATGCCTTCATCAATCACGCCCACGTAGACATCGCGCGAACCCGTGTAGCCCTGTGCCCACGCCTCGCCGGCCTGGCTGCCGAACTGGTTGGCGGGTGAGGTCGCATTGCCGTACATGCCCCACAGATTGTTACCGGTGTAGTAAGGATCGTTGGAATCCACCGCCTTGGTCAGCACGTAATCCGGCTCGGCAAACCTGACGTTGGGATCCTTGGCGAGCTCCTTGATCGCGGCTTCCACGGTTTTGCCGGGAGGAAGGTGTAACTTTTCCAGATTGACCGCACGCGGGGAGACCCTCGCCGCCCGAATGGCACCCACACGCTTGCGGGCGTTGATGCGGGCCCGTTCGCGACGGGCGTTCTTAACATTGGCGCTTGCATCCCCTTTGTACTCCACCAGCACCACACCTGGGGCATAGCGTGGGCCCTGCGGAGGAGTTGCCTGGCTCGCGCCAGTGGCGGCCAGAACAACGGCGGCCAAGACCAGCGGGACGACTTTGGGGGTGGACTTCATGTCTGTTTCCTCAAGGTTCTACCGTTTCGAATGCAGGTTCCGGATCTCCGTCCGGGGAGAGCAGGCTCGCGATTATGGCTTGCCTGCCGGGCCGTCACTTTCAGGCGGCTCCGAGTTTGGAGGCCTCATTCTTCATGCGTGCATCCAAGGACCTCTTGACCGAGAGCAACCGGATCAGCTGTGACGGAGATCACGGTATCTCTATGGAAGGCATTCTCCGTGCAGGCCCATCCGTGGGGCCATAGGGGGTTAACCTATCTTTAACAAGCTCCGGAGAGTGTAACCCCGGACCTTCATGTTCTCACATAATCAGGGGATTCTGGGCAGTGTGTCCAGATGAGCCGCCACCGCGGCAGGAAGGGAGGTGAAGCGCAAGATCTGGGCATCGCCGGCCTCTGCCCGGCGTGCCAGTACCTTGGCATGGATATGCGCCTCAGGGTGGGATTCCAGGCGCAGGAGAATATTACTCATGGGCGGGATCGGCGTTTCCGTTCTCAGCTCAGCCTCTCGGGACGATAACGCGACTATGGTTCCCGGGCTGCGCTCCTGCAGGGCCTGTTTGCCTTCCAGAAGAGAGAAACCCAGTGGCAGAGGTGCTGCCAGC
>JAURMM010000246.1 GCA_030830685.1 Gammaproteobacteria bacterium
CGCCGTACATCGAAGAGGATGATCCAGCGCTGACAGGCGAGGGACTCTGTTTCGAACCGAGGTCGGCACTGGTGGCCGGCGCCGACGGCCTGGCTGATCTGCGTATCATCGCAAACGCTGCCAATGCACGGCTCCAGCCCGGCGGCTGGTTGTTGCTGGAGCACGGGGCCCGGCAGGGGGCTGCCGTGCGCGAGCTGCTCGAAAAGGCTGGCTTCACCTGCATTTCCACCACACGCGATCTGGCAGACCATGAGCGCGTGACCTTGGGCCAGAGAGAGGCGAGCTGCAATGGATGATGAGACGCTTTTGCGCTATAGCCGGCAGATTCTGCTGCCGGAGATCGACATCGACGGTCAACAGAAGCTGCTGGATGGCAGCGCCGCCATCTTCGGGCTCGGCGGCTTGGGCTCGCCGGTGGCCCTGTATCTGGCCGCGGCGGGCGTGGGTCGCCTGGTACTGGTCGATTTCGATGAGGTAGAGCTGTCCAACCTGCAACGGCAGATCATCCACGAGACCGCGGATCTCGGCCGGCCCAAGGTGGAGTCGGCCCGCGACAGCGTGCTGAGGCTGAATCCCGGGGTGAAGGTGGAGACTGTACCCCGTGCCCTGGAGGGCGAAGCGCTCGACCGGGTCGTGGCCGGCGTGGATGTGGTTGTGGATTGCACCGACAACTTTGCCATCCGCTTCGCGCTCAACGAGGCTTGCCACCGCGCGCGCAAGCCGCTGGTCTCCGGCGCGGCCATCCGTTTCGAGGGCCAGATCAGCGTCTACTTCCCGGGCCAGGAGGACAGCCCCTGCTACCGCTGCCTCTACAATGACGGGGGCGGCGTGAATGAAACCTGCACCCAGACGGGGGTTGTGGCCCCGCTGCTGGGGATTGTCGGCAGCGTGCAGGCTTTTGAGACCCTTAAGGTACTCATGAACATCGGCACCGTGTTGAAGGGGCGGCTGCTGTTGCTCGATGCTCTCAACATGGAGTGGCACTCCATGCGCTTCCAGCGAGACCCGGCCTGCCCGGTCTGTGGTGCGCGCTGAAACTCCGCCGGGTCCTGTACTGGACGCCCATCAGGATTCCGATTACAACTTGCAGCCATGAAGACCCTCCGATTGCTTGCGCTCGTCGCACTGACGGGCCTCGTTTGTGCCCCGCTCTCTGCCGCCGAGAACGCCTTCGTCATCGACAAGCTCCTCGTCGGCATTCATGAGACCGAAGATCTCACCAGTGCCATCGTCAAGGTGCTGCCGACCGGCAGCAAGCTTGAGGTTATGGTGCGCAAGAGTGACAAGGCCCGGATCAAGGACGCGGATGGGATCGTGGGCTGGGTGGATGCGGCTTATCTCATGCCCGAACCACCCGCCGCAGCCCAGCTCGAACAACTCAAGCGCGACAAGGAAGCACTGGCAGATCGCCTCAAGGCGCTGGAGTCGGGCAAAGCCAGGCCCGGTGACGATGGTGGACGCATCGACGCACTCACCAACGAGAACACGGATCTGAAGAGCCAGCTCTCGGCGCAGAAACTCAAGACCAGCGAACTGGAGACGGAAGTTTCCACTCTGCGCAAGGCAGCCGCTTCCGCCGAGGGGAGTGGCGAAGGCTCCATGGACGCAGAGCTGCGCAAGGCCAATGTCGAACTGACGCAGTCGCTGGAAGAGGCGGAAGATAAAATCGAGGAGTTGGAGGATCAGCTCTCCGGCGGCAGCACCATCGGCCAAGTGACTGCCGGCGCCAGCGTGTTCTCCCCCCTCGTCGGCGGTGCGCTGCTGGTGTTGCTCATCGCGAGTTTCCTTGGCGGCGTGTTTCTGATGGATCACCTGAATCGACGCCGCCACGGCGGCTTCCGGGTCTGAACAAAGACACGCTCGTGCGCGTTGCCAGCTGGAACGTCAATTCGCTGCGCGCGCGGCTGGAGCATGTCACGCGCTGGCTGGGGGAAGACTCCCCGGACTTCCTCGCGCTCCAGGAAACCAAGGTCGAGGACGCGGTGTTCCCTCGCACTGAGCTCGAAGCCCTGGGCTACCACGTCACTTTCGCGGGCCAGAAAACCTATAACGGCGTCGCCATTCTCAGCCGCGAAGCGCCGCGTCAGGTGGTGACGGACAATCCGCACTTCGAGGACACCCAGCGACGTATCCTAGGCGTCAAGTTCGAGGATTTCTTCCTCCTGGATGTGTATGTGCCCAATGGGTCCGAAGTGGGCTCCGAGAAATACCAGTACAAGCTTGCCTGGCTCGAAGCGCTGCGAACCTGGCTCGCCGAATTGCTCCAAACCCATCCGCGCCTGCTGCTGGTAGGCGACTTCAACATCGCACCGGACGACCGCGATGTGCACGATCCCGCGGCCTGGCACGAGAAAATCCTTTGCAGCACCCCCGAGCGCGCTGCGTTCCGTCAGTTTCTGGATCTGGGCCTGCGTGACACCTTCCGCCAGCACGAGTCCGAAGCCGGGCATTTCTCGTGGTGGGACTATCGCGCCGGCGGCTTCCGGCGCAACCAAGGTCTGCGTATCGATCTCATCCTGGCCTCTTCTCCCCTCGCCGAGCGCTGCCAGGCGAGCAGCATCCGGCGCACACCGCGCACCTGGGAAAAGCCTTCCGACCACGCGCCAGTGATGGCGCATTTCAGCTGAGCTCCGTACCAGTCTTCGCCCGCACGGGTGAGCGGATTTCACATTTGCTTGCAGCTGTGCTCTGTTGCGCCGGGCGATGCGAAGCCAGAATCAGGCTTCATCAGGAGCGTGTCCATGCAAGCCCAAGTCCGCGCACCCTTTCCTTTCGCCCTGTGGGCTGAGCTCGCGCGCCGGGATCCCGAAGCCTTTGAGGCCAGCCGCCGCGAGATCCTCGAGGACCTGGTCGCGTGTGCCTCGCCGGACCGACAGGACAGACTCCGGGCGATGCAGTGGCAACTCGATCAGCTACGACGCCGCGCAGGGAACCCACGCCAGGCCTGTGACCTGCTGGCAGCGCGTCTGTGGCAGCGGGCCATGGGCCGTGAGGGTCTGATGGCGCGCCTCACCGGAGCGGTTGAAGCGCAGAATTCTGCATCTGTGTTGCCATTTCACGGAGGGCGCGTGTCTCAGGAGCAAGGCCGGCCGGCGTCCGAGGCGCAATCAGAGTGATCCCGCCAGCTTGAATTTAGAGGGGTCTGCGGCTAGCATTCGCGGCCCTTGCACTACCAACGAGCCCGCAGGCAGCGCCCATGAAAGCAGACATCCATCCCGACTACAACGATATCAACGTGGTCTGTAGCTGCGGCAACAATTTCACCACCCGCTCGACCCTCAAGAACGAGGCCTTGAGCGTGGACGTGTGCTCAGCATGCCATCCCTTCTACACCGGCCAGCAGAAAATTGTCGACACCGCGGGCCGCGTGGACAAATTCCGCCGCAAGTACGGCGTCTGATCGCGGTCGGGTCCTCGCCCGACCGGAAAATTTTTTGCACTGCATGAACTTCGCGGGAACAAATTCCGCGAAGCCCGGGTCCATGTAATCACGTTCTCCGAGCGTCCCTGCCATCCCCCTCCCAGGCAGGGTTGGCGGCACTCCCCCAGTGCTGTCGCAATACGGGCCCCGGCTCTCCCCCCAATCCCGAAAGCCGGGGCCCTCTTTTTTCATCAGGCCGACTGCCTGATCCTCGTAAAAACAGCCAACCCTCACATCCTGCTTTAAGTATTCCTTAAGCCCGTGACCCCTACCCTAGGCTCCGCACAGTCTCTGCGGAGTCACAGTTGAATACCGAGTCCTTACAAGAAAGCCCCCTGCATCATGAAGTCCATGGAGAGCTCGTTCGACGCTTCCTGAACCCGTTACCGGAATTTCACCTGCTGTCACGCCGCGATGAAGGTCGGGAGTCAGCCGAAGCGTTTGTGCAAGATCGCTATCGCGCCCAGCACGGCGCCGCGGTCACACACTTCCTGCCCTGGCTTTTCACGATGCAATGCCTGGGGAGCCCTTCCGGGGTGGCGGGCCTGCAGCCGGCAGGCCCCGCGCCGCTCTTTCTGGAGCAGTACCTGGATGGCTCCGTCGAGGAGGTGCTGGCCGCGAAGGGTGCCTGTGCAGTGGAACGTCGGGCGATTGTAGAAGTCGGCAACCTGGTCGCTGCACGTCGTGGCGCGAGCCATCTCTTGTTTCTCTTGTTCACAGCCACACTCGCCACGGCTGGGTATCGGTGGATCGTGTTCACCGCGACGCAGGCCCTGCGCAACAACCTTGAAAACCTTGGCCTGCCTTTGATGGAGCTGCAGCGGGTGACGGCCAGCACGCTGCCGCCGGAAATTCAGGCCGTCTGGGGAAGCTACTATGCGACCGACCCCAGAGTGATGGCGGCAAGCCTCGACGAGGTCACAACGCTGATCGGCAGCAAAGCGCTCTATCGCCATATCGGACGTCTGTATCGCGGCCACATTCGGTCATTGGCTGAACGGTTGGGGCGGTGAGTGGTGAGGGAGTTCTGGAGCAACCTGAGGCGCTTGCCGGCCGAGAGGATCGTGCTGCAGGACGACTCCCGCGCGCTTACGCGCGCACAGCTGGAGCAACAGGTTTCCCAAGTGGCGGACGCACTAATTGCAAGTGGTGTCAGAAGACTTGGCTTGCATGCCGACAACTCCGCCTCATGGGTCGTTCTCGACCTGGCATCTCAGCAAGCAGGCGTCGTGTGCGTGCCTTTGCCGCTTTTTTTCTCCGGATCCCAGCTGACCCACGTGCTGGCAAGCTGCGGCATCGATAGCGTCGCCACGGTCGCGCCCGCCTCGTTCGATTCGCTCCCTGCCGAATCCGGCGATGGACTGGCGGGCCTCACCCTGCTGCGGAACCGGCATGCGAGCGCCGTACCCTTGCCCGAGGGTACGGGGAAGGTGACCTTCACTTCGGGTTCCACCGGCACTCCCAAGGGCGTCTGCCTGAGCTGGGCGCAACAATTCCGTCAGGCTCGGGTGCTGGCGGAGACCGTCGACCTGCCGGGCCCACGCCATCTGTGCGTGCTGCCTCTTCCTACGCTGCTGGAGAACATAGCCGGCGTGTACGCGCCACTGATGGCCGGCGGCGAAGTGGTGGTGAGTTCGCTCTCGACCCTCGGTTTCGAGGGGTCGCGGTTGGTTTCTCTGGAACGTTTTCTGGCAGCGATCACGCAGACAAGGCCGCAGACTCTGGTGCTCATTCCGCAACTCCTGCACGCCCTGGTTCAGTCGGCCAAGCGTGGCTGGAAACCACCTCCAATGGATTTCATCGCCGTGGGTGGCAGCCGGGTCTCACCTGCGCTGATCGATGAGGCCCGTGCCTTGGGCTTGCCGGTCTACGAAGGGTATGGGCTTTCAGAATGTGCATCGGTGGTGAGTCTCAACACGCCACGCCATGATGCGCTGGGAACTGCCGGCCGCATCCTCTCCTCCATCCAGGTTGTACTGGAGGACGGCGAGATCGTGATCGAGGGTAACGCCATGCTTGGCTATGTGGGGGACCCATCGTCCTGGCATAAACATGCGTTCGCTTCGGGCGATACAGGTTATCTGGATGGGGCCGGATTTCTCCATATCAACGGCCGACGGAAGAACCTGTTGATATCGAGTTACGGCCGCAATATCGCGCCGGAATGGGTTGAGAGCGAAATGCTGGCAACGCCTGTCCTGGCGGATGCGGTAGTCTTCGGGGATGCTCAGGCCTATTGCGTGGCTCTGGTAAGCACCCGTGACCCCAACCTGTCCGATGAAGAGGTGCAGACAGCCATCGATGCCGCCAACGCGCGGTTGCCGGACTATGCGCAGGTACTGCGCTGGCACCGTCTACCTGCTGCTCTCTCAGCAGCACATCCCGAATTGCTGACCGCCAACGGCCGTCCACGCCGCGCAGAGATCGCGCAGGCTTTTGCCTCTCAACTGGGGGCCTTGTACAGCACTCCTCGCGCCGTTCCTTCGCACTGAAAAATCAGGAGCACGCATGTCGTTCTACCGCATCCTTGCTGAAAACACGCAACAGAGCAGAGCCACGCATCTGCTCTCTGCGCCGATCATTGCCCGCTGCTTCCAGGGGGATGTCACACGGGATGATTACGTTGCCTTCCTGCTCCAGGCCTACCATCACGTCAAACACACCGTGCCGCTCCTGATGGCAGTCGGGTCCCGTCTGCCGGAATCCAAGGAATGGTTACGCGAGGCGGTAGCCGACTACATCGAAGAAGAGTGCGGGCATCAGGAGTGGGTGCTGAATGACATCGCGGCCTGCGGGTATGACAAGGAGGCTGCGCGGCACAGCCCGCCACTGCCAGCCACCGAGATGATGGTCGCCTATGCCTGGGACATGGTCAGTCGTGTGAACCCGCTGGGCTTCTTCGGGATGGTGCACGTGCTCGAGGGAACGAGCATCGCGCTTGCTGATCGGGCTGCGGCCAGCATCGGCAGTGCTCTGGAGTTACCCCCTGCAGCTTTCAGCTACCTGCGCTCACATGGTTCACTTGACCAGGAGCATGTGAAGTTTTTCGAGGGGCTGATGGACCGGATCAGTGATCCCGACGAGCAACGCCTGATTGTCCATGCCGGCAACATGTTCTATCGCCTGTATGGCGACATCTTTCATGCGCTGACGCCGAACCATGGTCTGCCCTCCGGCGACTCCACAAGACGGGTTGCCTGAAAGGCTCGCACATGAATCTCGAGAACAGGCTCGTACTGGTGACCGGGGCGAACGGCGGCATCGGCCGCGCACTCTGCCGGCTGCTGGACGCCGCCGGCGCCAGAATCGTGATGAACGGCACGCGGGAGGCGGATTTGCAGAGCCTTAGGCGCGAACTGGGGCCGGATCATGCGGTCGTCCCCGCCGACATCAGCATGGCGGCGGGGCGGGACGAACTGGAGAAGGTCACGCGTAACCTGGGTGGAGTGGATGTGCTGGTGAATCTGGCCGGGGTTCTCGATTGCGATTTCTTCTCCCGGCAGAGCGAAGAAGCGATTGAGAGGATCCTGAACGTCAACAGCCTGGGGCCGGTGCTGCTCACACGACGACTGTTGCCACAAATGCTGACCAAGCCGGCGGCGCGCATCGTCAACGTGGGCTCCATCTTCGGCAGCATCGGTCATCCGGGCTTTGCCGCGTACTGTGCCAGCAAGGCCACACTGAAGATGCTGAGCGAAGCCTTGGCCCGTGAACTGGGCGACACGTCCGTGAGTGTGGGCTACATCGCTCCGCGTGCGACTGACACGCCACTCAATGACGGCAGGGTAGTGGCACTCAACCGGGCACTCGGCAATCGCAGCGACACACCGGAATACGTGGCAGGCGAGATCCTCAAAGTCATCGAGGGAAACGCGCGACAGCGCTTTCTGGGCTGGCCGGAGAAATTCTTCGTGCGCCTCAATGCGTTGCTGCCAGGTGTGGTTCACAAGGCATTGGCGGGCAAGATGCCCGTCATCAGGAAGATACTAGGCTGATCAGGAGACGACCATGAGAAACCGGAAACCATTCATTGCAGTTCTGTTCATGTTGCAGGCGTTACTGTCGCCTCACGTCGCTGCGGCCGATTTTGCCGCTGACCTCAAGCACCTTCAGGACCGTTGGGCGGAAATCAATTACGAGCTGGAAGGCAAGGCCAAGGTGACGGCTTTTGGCTCGCTGGTGACCGAGGCGGATACACTGGTGGCCGCGGCGCCGGATTCTGCGGAACCGCTCATCTGGCGCGGCATCATCAAATCCACATACGCTGGCGCGAAGGGGGGGCTGGGTGCTCTGGGGCTAGCCAAGGAGGCGAAGGCCGACCTGGAGAAAGCCCTGAGCATGGACCCGGAGGCCCTCAAGGGCTCGGCCTTTACGACCTTGGGTACCCTCTACAGTCGTGTCCCCGGGTGGCCAGTGGGTTTCGGTGATGATGAAAAGGCAGAGGCGCTGCTCAAAGAGGCGCTTGCCCGCAATCCGGATGGCATCGACCCGAACTACTTCATGGGGAGCTTTCTCATCGAACAGGACCGCTATGCCGAAGCTCGCAGCTTTCTCTCAAAGGCACAGAATGCACCAGCCCGACCGGGCAGGGAGTTGGCCGACAGCGGCCGCCAACGGGAGATCAGTGACGCACTGGCAAGCATTGCCAACAAATGATTTCACTCCGCTGACGGCATGCAGCTGCTGATCGTCGAAGACGACAAACCACTCGCAAGGAGCCTGCAGAAAGCGCTCCGCGGTCACGGATTTGCGGTCAATCATGTGGAAACCGGATCCGCAGCGCTGGAGGCTCTGGCCATGGAGAGGCCAGACATGATGATCATCGATCTCGGTCTGCCCGACACCGACGGCCTCACACTCCTCAGGACCATTCGACGCAGCACCCCCGATCTGCCCATCCTGTTGCTTACCGCGCGAGATACCGTGCAGGATAAGGTTCAGGGGCTCAACGACGGGGCGGACGACTACCTTTCCAAGCCCTTTGACATGACTGAGCTGCTGGCCCGGCTGCGGGTGATGGAGCGCAGGCTGTCCAAGTCTGGCAATCCGGTGCTCGCATTTGGCGATCTCGAGCTCGACACCATGGAGCAGAAGGTCCGGTACAAAGGTGAAAATGTGGAAACCTCCCGCCGCGAATACATGCTGCTCAAAAGCCTCATCGAAACCCCGGGGCGGGTGCTGACCCGTGCTGCCCTCGAGGGCCGGCTCTACAGTTGGGATGAGGAAATCAGCAGCAATGCGATCGAGGTCCATGTGCATCACCTGAGACGAAAACTGGACAATGGGCTCATTCGCACAATCCGGGGCGTCGGTTATCAATTGAGCGAGCCTCAGCACAATACGCCCGAAGCGTGAGCTCCATTCGCCGGTTCCTGATCTTCGGGGCACTGGCAGTGCTCACGCTGTTCTCCTTCATTGCCGCACTGCGTGGCTACCAGAGCAGCATGGAGGAAGCCGAAACCCTGTTTGACGCGCAGCTGCTTGATCTCTCCCGGCTGGTAGCAAATCTTGAAACCACGCCCGCAACGCGCGATCTGCGTCTCGGGAACAATCTGGCCTTCCAGGTGTGGGAGCACGACCGACTGGGCAGTGCCTCGCATCAAGCACCCACCACGCCCATCACATCCCGTGTGCAGGGCTTTGAGTTTGCGAATTTTGGAGGGTTCCGCTGGCGCACCTATACGCGTCATGACGAAGGTCACGACCGCTGGATCATGGTCGCGGAGCGCTCTGACCTGCGCTTCCTGCTTGCGGAGAACATTGTGCTGGAAACAGTGCTTCCCATCCTGCTAGGAATTCCTGTGACGGGGCTGCTGATCTGGTGGGTGGTCAGCAAGGGCCTGCGCCCCTTGGAACAACTCTCCGAGGATCTCCAGCACAAACCCGCACATGACCTCACACCATTGGCAGCAAGTACGGCGCCGCGGGAGTTGAAACCGGTAGTCCGGGCGATCAACGGTCTGATTGGCCGACTTGGGGCGGCGCTGGAGCGGGAGAAGCGTCTGTCAGCCGATGCCGCCCACGAGTTGCGCACGCCGATCGCCGCTCTCAAAGTGCAGCTCCACAATCTGTCCCGTGAAATCGACGTTCATAGTGATTCATTCCAGCAGCTCGAGGAGGGTGTCGATCGGATGGGGCATCTGATGGAGCAGCTCACCGCGCTGTACCGCACTTCGCCCGAGCAATTCTCTGAACACCGGGTGCAGCTCGATCTCTACGCGCTGGCACAGGAGACCGTGGCGTACTGGTATCCTTTGTTCCAGGCCAAGGGGCAGACCCTTGAGCTGGTTGGAGCCCCCGCCCAGATCCGTGGGGATCCCTTTGCGTTGGATACCCTCCTGGCCAACCTGATCAGCAATGCAAGCAAATACACACCCGCCCATGGGCATGTCCAGGTCAGCGTGAAGACTCTCCCAGGCGGTGTGGTAGAGCTGCTGGTGCAGGACGATGGTCCAGGCATTGATGCGGCAGAGCACAGCCGGATTTTTGAGCGGTTCTATCGTGCTGATCACGCCATCGAGGGGGTACCGGGCTGCGGGCTCGGCCTCACCATAGTGCAGCACGTGGCAGAGCTGCATCAGGCGACCGTTACGGTGGGTTCCTCCTCGTTCAAGACTGGAGCCGCGTTCCGCGTGGTCTTTCCCGCTGAGGGCCGGGCCTGAAATGGGACGACCAACAAGGGTTGCTGCCGCCAGCCTTGCGCTTTTGATGAGCTGGGTCGCCGAGGCCGGAGTACCTGAAATCCTGCTGGTGATACGCGACCATCTTTTCTTTCCGTCCACCCTGGAGATCCCGGCCGGCGTGAAAGTCCGTATCGTCATCGACAATCAGGATTCCACGCCGGAGGAATTCGAGAGCTATCCACTGAACCGCGAGAAGGTGATTTCCGGCAACAGCCGCACCGTGGTCTTCATCGGACCCCTGCCCCCCGGCGAATACCCATTCTTCGGTGAGTTCTATCCCAAGACAGCTCAGGGCAAGGTGGTCGTCAGATAATGTTCCTTGATTCCGTACTCCTGATCCTGCAGGAGATCCTGGAAGCCGCCCTGCTGCTCAGCGTTCTATTGGCAGTCAACCTGCAGCTGGGCGCGCAGGTGTCCGAGGCACGACAACTCGGTGGTCTGTGGTACGCCGCCGCGATCTGCTGCGGCATCCTGGGGGCTGCTGCATTCGCCTGGGCCATGCCAACCATCACTGGCTGGTTCAATGATGTGGGTCAGGAAGTGACCAATGCCGGCATGCACTTCGTCATCATCGCTTGCCTTTACGTGCACTGCCGACTCTTGCGCAAGAAAGCAGACTCGGAGCGCATGCGCAGCCTCGGCGCGGGCCTGACGCTGATTACCGTGATTGCGCTCGCCATCACGCGTGAAGGCTCCGAAATCTTTTTGTACCTCAGAGGGATTTCGGGCGGCCCTTCGGGAGTGACCTCTGCGGTGTTGGGTGCCGGGGTCGCCTGCGGGATCGGGGTGAGCACCGGGATTCTTCTGTACTTCGGTCTGCTAAGCCTGTCGCGGCGGGCGGCACTGCGGGTGGGGCTTGCCTTGCTCTCGCTGTTCGCCGGCAACATGGCTGCCCAGGCAGTCCAACTGCTGATTCAGGCCGACTGGATTCCCTATTCGGCTCCGCTCTGGGATACCTCGGGCGTCCTGCAGGAATACACGATCACCGGTCAGCTGCTTTACGCGCTGGTGGGTTATGAGGCCACGCCTTCGCTGATTCAGGTCTCGAGTTATCTTGGCGCCATGCTCCTCATCGCCAGCACTCCCCTGTTTCGCCAGCATTGGTGGTCGGGAAAAATATCGGCATGAAACAGCAGCTCAGATCCTGTGCATGCATCGCGTTGCTGCTACTCGCTGCCAGCAACCCGGCAATGGCGGATGGACGAGTGGTCAACAAGGTGTACCACCCCTACGTCGATGCACTTCACTACGAGCTCGAATACAGGCTGCTTGCGCAGGATGAGCAATCCGGGAAGCAGAACCTGGCTCAACTGCAGCAACTCTCGCTGGGCAGATCCATCGGCACCCGGTTTTTTGCCGAAGTCTATCTGGTCGCGGCAGAGCATCGTTCACGGGGCTATGAGCTCGCGGCCTGGGAAACGGAACTGAAGTGGCAGCTCACCGAACAGGGTGAGTACGCTGTGGACTGGGGTCTGCTCCTGGAGTACGAGGATGAGCTCAATTCAGACGCTCAAGAGCTCTCATTCGGCCTGCTGGCAGAGAAGGAATTGGGCCGTTTCAGTGGCACAGCCAACCTGCTGCTGGTGAACGAATGGGGTGAGCATGTCTCCAACGAGCGGGAAACAACCTTTGCCACCCAGATTCGCTATCGGCACAACCCCGCCTTCGAGCCAGGCCTCGAGTTTTACGCGGGGCAAAACTATCAGGGCATGGGTCCGGTGATGCAGGGCTCGATTCGAACCGGGATACGCAAGAGCCTGCACTGGGAGCTGGGCTCGATACTCGGGCTCGACCAAGACAGCCCCTCGAACACCTGGCGCGTTCTGCTCGAATACGAGTTCTAGGCGCAGGGTCGCGCCACAGCTCCAGCGGCTTGCAGCGCGGATCAATCCTCCGTAAAGAGCACATTCACCCGGCGGTTGTGCTTGCCTTTGTTCTCGATCTTGCCGAGCCGCACGCCACCGATTTCTCCCGTACGCGCCACGTGCGTGCCACCACAGGGCTGAAGGTCGACGGCATCGATCTCCACCAGCCGCACTCTCCCTGCCCCCATCGGTGGTGCCACTGCCAGCGTGCGCACGAGATCCATGCGGGAGCGCATGTCCTCATCCGTGATCCACTGCTCGCCCACTGGGTGATCTTCGGCAATCAGCCGTTGCAGCGCCGCTTCCAACGCCTCCTTGTCGAGCCCTTGGTCGAGATCAAAGTCGAGCCTGCCCTTGTCGCGCGAGAGAGCGCCCCCGGTCACCGGCGCAGGGATCAGCGCACACAGGAGATGCAGACAGGTATGCATGCGCATATGGCGATGGCGGCGCTCCCAGTCGAGCTGCAGCTTCACCGTCACACCAGGCACAAGCGCAGGTGCCGGAGTTTCCGTCAGATGCAGCAACCGCCCGTCCGCAGCGCGTACCGTGGACACAATGGCAACTGTGGTCCCGTCAGGCAGTGTGCAATGTCCGGAATCTCCCGGTTGGCCGCCCCCTTCGGCGTAGAACACGGTCTGGTCGAGCTCAATGCCTTCCCCGGTGGCCGCGACTATCGTTGCCGGGCATTCCCTGAGGTAGGCGTTCTCCCTGAAAAGTTCGCGTGTCGATCCCATGCTGTTCCTCACTTGTCCTCGACGTCGGCAAGGCCCTCTTCATACCAGGCATGCAGGCTGGCGCGCACCTCATCGATGCCCTCGTGAGTGGTGGCAGACACCAGCAGCGGCGAGACCGCAATCCCCAGCTGCTTGAGCGTGGTGCGAGCCGCGCGCAGGGCCTTGTGGGCCGCCTCCCGGTTGAGCTTGTCCGCCTTGTTCAGTGCCAGCAGCACAGGCAGTCCCGCCTCGGCACACCAGCGCAACAAGCCCAGCTCTTCCCGCTTGATCGGGTGCCGGGCGTCCGCCAAAAGGAGAAGCCCGGCCAGGCTCTGTCGCGCCTCAAGCACCTCGGGGATCATTTCGTCCCAATGGGCGCGCAGCTCGCGCTGGACTGCGGCATAGCCAAAGCCCGGCAGGTCGAGCAGGCGTCGCCCTCCCTCAAGGTCAAACACCACGATTTGCTGGGTGCGGCCTGGGGTGCGACTGGTCCGGGCCAGGCCGTGTTGATCGCACAGCGCGTTGAGCACACTGGACTTGCCCACATTGGAGCGTCCCACGACAGCCACCTCCACTCCCGTATCGGGAGGCAGATCCCGACGCTGGGGGGCGCTCAGCACGAAGCGCGCGCGGCGGAAGTAGGCGTGGGCCTTGTCTATCGGCTTCATGCAGGGTCATCCAAGGTGGGCGTCGGGTGCCGGCACCAACGTCCGGCGGGGGTCAATGCTTGCGAGTTCGGGGTATAGTAGCGCGTCCCGCCGGGGGAATTCGCCGGCGAGGATGTTTATAATGCGGCCGAATTTTTTCGAAAGTTGAGCGGGCGATGAAGACTTCCATCAAGATTCTGTTCCTCGGACTGACCCTGGTGAGCGCCACCTGCCTCGCGGGAGACGGCAAGACCAAAGCCATGACCTGCAGCGCCTGCCACGGCATGGATGGCAACAGCATAGCCAACCCGGAGTGGCCCAGTCTCGCCGGCCAGCATGCCTCCTACATCGTGACCCAGCTCAAGGCCTTCAAGGCCGGTGAGCGCAAGAACGTGAACATGAACGCGATGGCGGCCCCCCTCAGCGAAGAGGACATGCAAGACATCGCGGATTACTACGCCAGCCAGACCATCTCCGTGGCGTCCGTGGACGCCGCGGGCACCGAGCTTGGTGCAAAACTCTACCGCGGTGGCAACGCCGCCACTGGTGTGCCCGCCTGCATGGCCTGCCATGGGCCGAACGGCGCTGGCAATCCGGGTGCTGTCTATCCCGCGCTGCGTGGTCAGCACGCCAAGTACACCACGCTCCAGCTCAATGCCTACAAGGGCGGTGAGCGTGCCAATGGGGCGGCCGCCATCATGGGTGCCATTGCTGCGCGACTCACGCCCGAGGAAATCGAGAGCGTCTCCAAGTTCATCCAAGGCCTGCATTGATCCATCCAACGAAGGGAGTCGTCGCCATGTTGCGTCCTGTGCTCGCCGCCGTGCTCGCCCTTTGTGCATTTGTGGCGGTCTCGGCTGAGAACTTCGAAGAGGGCAAGCATTACGTCCAACTGGCCACGCCGCTGCCCA
>JAURMM010000032.1 GCA_030830685.1 Gammaproteobacteria bacterium
ACCGCGTCCTTCCAGTTTTCTTACCCCAAGCCCTCATCGTTGGTATAGAACAATCCTTCGAGTTCGCCACCCTGTGCCAACTGGAGTCGCAGCAATACCCGGGTGCCCAGCTTGCGTGCCCGCCGGAAAACCTCGTCCGAAGTGGCGAAGGACACATAATCCCCATTCATGTCGCGATACCCGTCAAATCGGGCAGGTTGGCGGGTAAACTTGCGACTGGTTCTCATGCAACTCCTCCGGTTGGGGGCGGATGGTCCGCCCTGATGTTCGGGGAAGTTAGCGTCGGGCGGGAAAGATTCCTGTAGGCCCGCGTGCCGAAAATGCCGACTGGTGCGCGTTTGGCCCGTCAGGCGCGGCTCAGTGGGCTTTCTTCAGCGCCTTCATCGCGCGCTCCAGGCCGTCGATGGTGAGGGGGAACATCCTGTCGCTCATCAGCTCCTTGACCATGCCGATGGACGGAATGTAGCTCCAGTAGTCTTCCGGCTGGGGATTCAGCCACACCGCATGCGGGTAGAGCGCCAGCAGCCGGGCCATCCAGGTGGCCCCGGATTCCTCGTTCCAGTGCTCGATGCTGCCGCCTACCGCCATGATTTCGTAGGGGCTCATCGTGGCATCACCCACGAAGACGACCTTGTGATCCGCACTGTAGGTGTTCATCAGCTGCTGGGTGGGCAAGCGCACGTTGTTCCGCATCTGGTTGTCTCGCCAGACCGTCTCATACATGAAGTTATGGAAGTAGAAGTGCTCGAGGTGCTTGAACTCCGTACGCGTGGCAGAGAAGAGCTCCTCACAGACCTTCACATGGGGATCCATGGAGCCGCCCACGTCCAGAAACAACAGGAGCTTGGTAGTGTTGCGGCGCTCGGGCACCAGCTTGATATCCAGCATGCCGCCTTTGTGGGCCGTGGAGCGGATGGTGTCGTCGAGGTCGAGCTCCTCCTCCGCACCCTGTCGAGCAAAGCGCCGCAGCTTGCGGAGCGCCACCTTGATGTTGCGGGTGCCGAGTTCCACCGAGTCATCGAGGTTCTGGTATTCGCGCTTGTCCCACACTTTCACTGCGCGACCTGAGCGGCCTTCCTTCTGCCCGATGCGCACACCCTCGGGGTTGTAGCCGTAGGCACCAAAGGGCGAGGTGCCGCCCGTGCCTATCCACTTGTTGCCCCCGTGATGGGCTTTCTTCTGCTCCTCGAGGCGCTGCCTGAGGGTCTCCATGATCTTCTCCCAACCGCCCAGCGCCTCGATCTGCGCCTTCTCATCATCTGTGAGATTGAGCTCCTTCTGTTTCTGCAGCCATTCCATGGGGATCTCGCCCAGGATCTCCTCGAACAGGGTCTGCTGGCCACGGATGTAGTCGCCAAAGACCTGATCGAAGCGGTCGAAGAAACGCTCGTCCTTCACCAGCGTGGCGCGCGCCAGGTAGTAGAAGTCGTCGATGCTGAAGCCCGCGACGCGGGCTTCTAGCGCTGCCATCAGGGTCAGGAACTCGGTCAGGGAGACCGGGATCTGGACCTTGCGCAGGCGATAGAAGAACTCAGTGAGCACCGCGCCCCCGCGACATGAATACCAGACGCTCGAAGAGATGCATGTCCTGCTCGTTCTTGAGCAGCGCGCCGTAGAGCTTGGGAATCGCCTTGCGGGTGTCCTGTTCACGCAGGGCCTCCGGCGGGATGTCATCCGCGACCAGCAGCTTGATCCAGTCCAGCAGCTCGGAGGTTGATGGCTTTTTCTTCAATCCGGGGAGTTCACGCAGCTCAAAGAAGCACTCCATGGCTTCCTGCAACAGGCGCTTCTTGATGTCCGGGTAGTGCACGCGAACGATCTGTTCCATCGTTTCCTGCTCGGGAAAACGGATGTAGTGGAAAAAACAGCGGCGCAGGAAGGCGTCCGGCAGTTCTTTTTCGTTGTTGCTGGTGATGATGATGATCGGGCGCTGCCGGGCCTTGATGGTCTCGCGCGTCTCATAGACGAAGAACTCCATGCGATCGAGTTCCTGCAGCAGATCATTCGGAAATTCGATATCGGCCTTGTCGATTTCATCGATGAGCAGCACGGGCTGGACTTCGGAGTCGAAGGCCTCCCACAGCTTGCCCTTGAGAATGTAGTTGTGGATATCGTGGACACGGTCGTCTCCCAGCTGGGAGTCGCGCAGGCGCGCCACGGCGTCATATTCGTAAAGCCCACGCGCGGCCTTGGTGGTGGACTTGATGTGCCACTGGATGAGCGGCCGCTTGAGTGAGCGCGCGATCTCCTCCGCGAGCATGGTCTTGCCGGTGCCGGGCTCGCCCTTCACCAGCAGGGGCCGGGCGAGGGTGATGGCCGCGTTCACGGCCATCATGAGGTCGTCGGTTGCGACGTAGGAGTCGGTTCCGGTAAAGCGCGCTGTCGACATGGGGTCTTCCGGTTTTTAGGATGTGGCCGGCATTGTAATGCATGGCATCGCCCAACCGGTGCCAGTCTCGCCCAGGAGCTCCCGCCGATGCGCACCTTTCTGCTGACCAGCCTTGTGCTCCTGCTGTTGCTGCCCGCAGCCCGGGCTGACGTCAGCCCCCTCTCGGCAGATGGCCCTGCCCTCGATTCGGCCGCCGCCCTGGAGGATGGCCTTCAGGCATTCAGGTCGGGTGACCACGGCCGGGCGCTCGCCGCCCTCAAGGGGCCTGCGGCGGCCGGTGAAGCCGTCGCGCAGTTCTATCTGGGGGTGCTCTATGCCGAGGGGTGGGGCACGGTGCCCAATCCTGGCCTCGCTCGCGAATGGTTTGAAAAGGCCGCCGCGCAGGGATTTGCCAAGGCTGAGCACAACCTCGGCGTGATGTATCAGCAGGGTGAAGGAGTGCTCGCGGACCCGGGCAAGGCCCGCACCTGGTTTGAACTGGCAGCAGCTCACGGCAGTGCCAGGTCAGCGCAGCAACTGGGTCTGATGTTCTTCCGTGGTGAAGGTGTGCCTCGCGACTTCACGGCGGCCCATCGCTGGTGGGAAGAGGCACTCGCCGGCGGTGAGCCCGACGCGGGTTACAACCTGGGCATCCTGCATCTGCGCGGCATGGGTGTGACGCGCGATCCCGCCGCGGCTGCCGCGTGGTGGGAACGTGCAGCGCGCAAGGGCTCGGTGCTCGCGCAGAACGCATTGGGTGGTGCCTATGAGAAAGGGGAAGGCGTGCAGATGGATCCCGTGCGTGCGCTTGCCTGGTACAGGGTCGCCACCCAAGGCGGTCTGAACGTCGCGGCGCAGAATGCCACGATGCTCGAGGCGCGACTGGACCCCGCTCAAGTGGAAGCTGCGGCAGCGCTTGCACGGACGCTTGCAGCAGACCAGCCGCCCGCCACGCCATCTCGCCGCTGAAGCGAGCCGCTCCCGGTTCTGGCCGATGCGGAACATTGCGCCCTAAAGCTCTGGCGGCAGCGGCCGCTGCTTGAGACCTACACGTCATAGCAGGCCATCAGTGCAGGAGGGCAGAGCCGCCATGAGCAGTTCCTTGTTTCAAACCACGGGATGGGCGGCACATCTGGAAGCCCCGGCCCCCTGTTTCGGGCTGCACAGCGATTTCGAGGATCAGCGCGCGTATCCGCGCATTCACGGCGATTTCCCGGTTGCTTTCCGCAACAGCCAAGGCCAGCACTGCGCGGCCACGCTGCGCAATCTGTCCCCGGAAGGCCTGCAGATCCTCTGCAACATGGCCACCGCGCAGATCATTTATCCCCCAGGCGGTCGCCTCATGGAAGACGACCACCCGCTGTTGCAGGCGACCATGGTGCTCCCGCTGGCGGAGGGCCACCAGACACTCTCGGCCTGTGTAAGACTACTGCACGTGGCGAGGGTCGCCCCCGCAAGTTGCCTGATGGGTTTTCAGTTTCTGGAACTGCGCCCCAAGGCGCGGCGACAAATTGACGCCTTCTACGCCGAACAGCTCCGTCACCTGGCAGGGCCGTCGTTCCGCTATGTGTCCCCTCTCGCGCGCGCCTGACGGAACGCAGCGTCAGGCATCCAGATCGGGGATCAGAAGGCTTCTGAGTCGTTCGATCTGATCCTTCAGCTGCAGCTTGCGCTTCTTCAAGCGCTTGATGAGCAGCTCATCGGCGTGGATGCCGGCCGCGAGGCGAGACACCACCTCGTCCAGATCCCTGTGCTCCAC
>JAURMM010000247.1 GCA_030830685.1 Gammaproteobacteria bacterium
AACCCGGATGGGTCGCTCGAAGAGCAGAATGAGGCCAGAGATGAAATTGGCAAAAATCTCCTGCAACCCGAAGCCGAGGCCCACACCCAGCGCGGCCACCAGCCATTGCACCTGTGACCAGCGAAGCCCGAGGGTACTCAAAGCCATGCTCAAACCCAGAGCAACAATCCCGTACTGAAGCAGACTGGTCAGCGCGTAGCGACTGCCCTGCTTAATACGCAACCGCTGAAGCAGGCCTATCTCGATCACGCCGGGCAGATTCCACGAGGCAATCATTGCCACGAGCCCCGTGACCAGCGCCAACAGCAGGTTGGCGATGGTCACTGCCTGCGACCTGACGCCTCCCTCCGGGTCAGTGACCGTAATTTCCCACAGCGTGACATGCTCAAGCACCGTCAGCGCCGGCAGCACGGTCTGCCAGACTCCGAGCAACCCAAGCGCCAGTGACCAGCCAATCACGTTGCGCATGACCAGTCGAGCCTGTGCATTGAGACGTTCGTATTCGGCCTCGTCTGGCGTGTTCTCCGAAGTCTCGGGCATCTCCAACGTCCGCTCGCAGCGTGTGCGATATTCCGCTATCGAGATCCAGCGCAGTGCCAATTGGTAAGCAAAGATGGCGGCTGCGACCAAACCTGCACTCATGAGGTAGTAACGGGAGAGCTCAGTCGCCGTATAGTGGTAGCCCGACGCAGATAACCCGAAGAGCGCGATGGGCGGAACCAGCAGGGCCAGACGCCAGAGAAAAGCCTGCGGTTCACGGGACAGTCCGAACGACGCGTGGGCGAAGGGATTATCACGCCTGAGAAGCCAGACGCCCAAGGCAAGAAGCGCGAGCATGGACAGCAGGAATAGGGCGCGGGCCATGCTGTCCTGTGCGGCAGTAAAGCCCAGGAATTCGAAATTGACGGCCAAGCTGTAGGCTGGGACGAACACGCGCGAGAAGTTGCGCCAGGCCCTGCGACTGCGGCGCACAGCCAGCGCCTCCGCTGGAAAATGCGCACCCAGGAGCCCCTCCGCCGACAGGGCGAGTGAGCACCAGGCCGCGACTGCCCACAGCACTGCTGCGGTGATGACCGCGCGCGCGACCCCACCGGAAAACCCGGCACCGCCCTCCCCTGCCTCGAGGGAGAGACCCAGGCCCAACAGCAGGGCCGGCCACGGCAGCACCACGATCAGCATCAGACACATCGCGACGAGCGACGCTCCCGCGGTTCGTGTTTCCGGGCCGCCCTGCGCACGAGCGATGTCCGCCAGTTTGCGGCGCAGTCTTGGACGCAGGGCCAGGCTGGCGGCGCTGACGACGAGAAAGGCCAACGCGCGGAACGGATGATCGACCAAGGTCTGTACGAGCTCCCTGGCGACCTGACGCCACGGCACGATACCCCCGAGACCTGCCACCGACCGGGCCAGCTCCACCAGAGTTCCGAAAGACCAGGGCGACGCATTCGGTATCCATATCAGGCGTTCGTCCAGCAACGCTTCATATTCAGTTACCGTCTTTATGAGCTGTTGGAGTTCCGAATCCGTCGCATCCAGCTGTCGAAGGTAAGCCGCATAGTTGGCATCGAGGTTGACCAGCACACTGTCCTGGGCAACACCCAGTTCGAGCGTTTTTTCGTGTCTTTCCTTCACCTCCGGTGCACCTGAGTCCACGGGGGGCGCGGCGCCAGCGAGTGCTGCGATGTCCGCGCGGCGCTCATCAATTTCGATCCGTCGCAGGCCGGCGCGTGTCGCGTCGGTCGCGTGGCGTTTGGTCTGCGCGGTGAGCTGCGCGAGCCGCGGCAGACGTCGCCGCTTCTCCACCAGCACTCTGCCCAGGGTGGCCGAAGTCCCGGAAAGCTGCAGCCTCTGGCGTGAGGTTTCAAATTCGCTGTTGAGTCGCTGCCGCAACTCGGCATATTCACCACGGCGGCGCACGGTCTCCGTTTGCGCGGCAACCAGCGTTTCGAGCTCTGCACTCAGATCCGCGGTCTCCTGCAGCACATCGCGCAGGGCCGGATCCAGCTCCCCAGTGTCGCCTTGAGCCAATACGACGGACTGGCGGACGGAAGCCGCCTCAGCCTCTCTGCGCTCGATCAGAAGCTCGCCCAGTGTGGTGACCCGCGCCGACAGGCGCTCCAGATCGAGCAGCACGAGCTCCCTGCGCAGGCCGGTGATCTCTTCCTCACCCCCTACGTTTATCTGCTCTAGATTGAGCATCTCGAGCTCCATCTGACGTGCCGCGTATTCAGCGTCGAGGGCCACACCTCGTGCCTTGGACAGGGCATCACCCGCGCCCTCGAGCAACGCCGCCCTCTCCCCGTCGAGGGTCGCCAGGCGGGCCGCCACTGTCGTTCGCTCACGCGCGAGCTCGCCTGGACGACTGGCCAGCGTACGCAATTTCAGCGCATAACTCGCCAGCTTGCCCTCCAACGTTGCACGCTCGGAGCGCGTGAGCTCCTGGAGATTTTCAAGTGACTGGACGTCGAGCGTGCGCTCGCGCTGGCTGACCGTCGGGGTGGCTTTCAACCGCAACATCTGAGCGATCTGGCCGAGCAGTTCCTTGCGTGCACGGTCCCGGTGGGCCGGCGCTTCCTTGTAGGCCGCAAGACGAGCCGCGTAACCGTCCGCGGCCTGGGCGGATGTCAGTGCCTGGGTGTAGAGTTGCTCCAGCTGGGTCCGTTGCGCGGGCTCCAGAACGGGGGCCAGGGCTTCCCTCTGGGCGAGCTCGATTTCCTGCAAGCTCATCGCCTGTGACCATGAGGCAGCCAGCAGCAACAGCAACCCTGAGAAGGTTGCCTGCACGAGCCATCGACACACTTCGGGGGCTTGAGCCTTTATCATGCGGGCAGTCTAACAAACCCCGCATTTCGCCATGGGCTTGACCACGGGCATCCACACCCGCATCTCGCTGGCAGGCTTGCTCACTGCCCTGCTGTCAGTCGGCTTGCAAAAGGTGCATGCTGACCAACCCTTCGCTTTCAATCCACCCGCTTTTCTGGGCGCGCCAGAGGTGATGCGCGCTGCCAGTGGCAACACCTGGCGGTTCGAGGGGGCGGCCGCGCATCCCGCAGCGCGGCTGATGATTACGCTGGCAGAGGTCCCGGAAGGTCTGTCAGCAGACGATACAGCCGTTTGCGTTGACGCGTTTCTGCAGGAAATCAGGCGGCGGCGCGAAGATGCATTCTGGCAACCCGAAACGCCCCCCCTGCGCCTGGGTTCCCGCGAGGTACCCTCCTGGCGGTGGGCTGGCAGCTTTGACCAGACCCCAGCTACAGGACTCGTCGCCTGCATGGCGCTGGGTGAGCAGTTTCTTGCGGTCGCACTCGAGGACTCCATCAACGGCGCGCCGCAGAGCTTTCCGGCAATGCGACGCGCCCTCAGGACACTCGAAACCCAGGTCGGGGAACCTTGAAAGTCAGCCTGCGCAAACACACGCCGCGATCTCAGTCCTGAAGTGGTAACGGGCTGCGGAGTGGGAAAGCCTGCCCTGGGCGCGCGACTTGCATCCCGGATTCCTCGAGCTGTCTTGCGGACGCCTCTGATTCGTAGTGATAGGCGACCATACGCTGCCGTAGCTCCTCCGGATATTCGCGAAGCACGTCATCGAGTCCGGTGTGGGCGGGTGATCCCCGCAGCGCGCAGTCGTGAAAGACGGTTTCCCCGGCGCAGGCAAAGCTGCTGACAATCTCGGGGATGGGCCGAGTGTCGCCGGAATAGAGGAAGGATCCGCGCAGAGCCAGACCATAGGCACCCCGGTAACCGCTGTGGCGCACGGGGAAAACCTCGAACAGGAGATCGCTCAACCAGAAATGACCGGATGCCGGCACCAAATGGAAAGCATCCCAGAAATTTGCCCTGCCTTCGCTCAGCACATGTGCCGAAGTCGCGAGCTTCTCATGCAAGCCAGCCACCAGCAGGGAGGGGACGAAAAGCTTCACCGGTGGGCCGGGTCTGAAGTAAGCCCGGTAGAAAAGCTGCTCCACGCCACCGATGTGGTCCAGGTGCAGATGCGTGAGGAACACTGCGGACGGGACTTCTTCGTCATAGTGGTGCTGGTAATCGTCCAGCGTCCGTGGCCCGCAGTCCACCAACAGCGTGGGCTTGCCTTCCACTTCGACTACACCGGCCGCACTCCCCAGCTCAGAGGCCTTGGCGTTGCCGACGCCCATGAAGCGGAATGCAAGTGCACGCGACATCGTCAAAGCTCTCCACTTGGATGCGGGCGAAAGGGGTTCGATCACGCGCAGCCTGGGGCGACAGCACGTCCCGGCTTTGTAGCAGATCGAGGTAGCGGTTTCATCCCGACCGAATGTCAGCTCCATCAGAAGACGCCCGGACGCTCCAAAAAAAAGGGCGCCCGCGGGCGCCCAGGAGCAAGGGAGGAAGAAATCTTCAGGCAGAGTAGGCCCGCTCACCGTGTTCGGCAGTGTCGAGACCCTCCCGTTCTTTCTCTTCGGAGACCCGTAGCCCGACCGTAATATCTGCAATCTTGTAGGCGACCACAGAGACGATGGCGGACCAGACGCAAGTGATCACGACGCCCAGGGTCTGGGTCCCGACCTGTGCACCCATCGAGTAGCCATCCAGACCTGTGCCGCCGAGGCTCGGAGACACCAACACTCCGGTAAGGATCGCACCAAGAATACCGCCAACGCAGTGCACCCCGAATACGTCAAGTGAGTCGTCATAGCCAAGCTTGTGCTTGAGCCAGCTGACAGCCCAGAGGCACACAAGACCCGCCACGATGCCGAGACCGATGGCACCCATCGGACCTGCGACTCCGCAGGCTGGGGTGATGGCAACCAGACCGGCGACCGCACCCGAAGCTCCCCCCAGCATGGTGGGCGTGCCCCGGAGCATCCACTCGCCGAAGGTCCATGCACACACCGCTGCAGCAGCCGCGAGGAATGTGTTTAGGAAGACGAGGCCCGCGTAAGCATTGGCTTCCAGATTCGAGCCGACGTTGAAACCGAACCAGCCCACCCACAGCAGAGAAGCGCCGATCATCACCAAGGGCAGGTTGTGCGGGGGCATGGCACTGGTGCCGTAACCCAGACGCTTGCCGAGCATGATGGAGCCCACGAGACCCGCAATACCCGCATTGATGTGAACGACGGTACCACCGGCGAAGTCCAGAGCTCCAAGTTTGAACAGGTACCCCTCGCCATACCACACCATTCGCGCAATCGGCAGATACGAGAATGTGAACCAGAGCACCATGACTACCAGCACTGCCGAGAACCGCATGCGCTCAGCAAAGGCGCCGACAATGAGGCAGGGCGTAATAGCGGCAAATGTGCACTGGAAGGCTATGAACACGTATTCCGGAATCATCACCCCATCGCTGAAGGTGGCGGCCTGGGAGTCGGCATTGATGCCGGCGAGAAACATGCGCTCAAGGCCGCCAATCCACATGTTGGTGCCTGAGAACGCCACGCTGTAGCCATAGACAGCCCACAGGACTGCAAGCAATGAGAAGACAACGAAAACCTGCATCAGGACCGAAAGCATGTTCTTCGACCGAACCATGCCGCCGTAGAAAAGCGCGAGCCCCGGCAAGGCCATCATGATGACCAGCATGGTGCAGACCATCATCCAGGCAGTGTCACCCTTGTCAATCGTCGCGGGTGCGGCATCCTGGGCCCATGCGGCAGCTCCCGACAGGCTCAACATTGCGCCGGATAGCCACTTTTTCAGCGGGGCGTCAGGGAGGGCCAGTGCGCCCCGCAGCCCTTTAAGTTTTGCTCTCATTCGCCGTCTCCTCATCTGGTGATTCATGGGGCGCCGTGCCTGCTCAGTACGGCGTCTGCCAGGGAATTAGCAGCATCCATGCCAGAAAGGAGTCGGGCCCTCTGAGAAGCTTATGGACTAGCCCTGCGCCAGCCAGACGAACAGGAAGCCGCTTTTTCGCCCGCCGAGATGCCCCAAAAAAGTGCAACCAGGCGCATGCCGCACCAATTGCGCTTGAGAATGACCTCTCGATCAGCGCCGCTCTTTACGTAGCGCGGCAATGAGGCTCGTGAGCCTCTCCTCCATGCGATCAACCTTCTGATGCAACTGCATGACCTCGAGCTCAGCCCTCACATTGACCTCGTAATCGACCTCAGCCCGGAGACGATCTTTGGCGTCCTGCCGGTTCTGACTCATCATGATGACGGGTGCCTGTAGCGCCGCCAGCATGGACAGGACGAGATTGAGACCGATGAAGGGTGGCGGGTCGAAAGAGGGAAAGGTGAACCACTGCCATGCGTTGAGTACCATCCAGATCACCGCCAGCCCGATGAACAGATTGATGAAGAGCCAAGAGCCCCCGAACCGGGCGACAGCGTCCGCGACGCGGTCGCCCAGCGTGAGGCGCTCCTCAATGAGCTCATTGACGTTCTGGCCCATGTTTTGTGCGAGCATCAGGTCTGCCTCGCGCAGGCGGCCTGACACCGTGGCCAACATATCCAGCGCAGTCTCCGGCCGCAGTTCGAACATCCGCTTGAGATCATCCCGGTCGATGACCGCTGTCATCGACGACATGCTCGCGATGGCGTGAACCGACCGGGGCTGCCCGTCCAGCAAGGAAAGCTCGCCGAAGATTTCGCCAGCCTCCGCTACCGCCACCGAGACCCGCTTGCCCGTGGCGTCCTCTATCGAGAGCTGCACGCGTCCGTCTATCACGAGATGCATCTCCCCCCCGGGATCACCGATCCTGAAGATGGTCTGGCCCTCCATGTAACTGCGTTCGCGGATTCGCGAGGCCAGTTGGGCGAGCCCGGCATCATCGAGTAGCCGGAACATGGGGACTTCACGCAACAGCGCTGGGGAAATGGGCACGGCTTGCCTCCTCGTCGTTCTTCGGTGCCGGAAAAGCCCGGGCTCGATCGTATCTCTGGATGGTATCGTAGGGACCGTCTTTTCATGATTCGCCGTCTGCCATGCACTGTTTTTTCACGAGACCGCCCGTTCGATCATGAATGATGCATCATCCCCTCTGGCGGCTTTACCCGCTGTGGTGGCGCGTGGACTCACTGTGCGCTATCCGCCGGAAACCCGGGCGGTTCTCTCCGATCTCGATCTGGAGGTAATGACCGGACGCTTCGTGGCGATTCTCGGACGCAGCGGTTCGGGAAAATCCACTCTCCTCAACCTGCTCGGCGCGATGGAGCCACCCCAGGAGGGTTCATTACAGGTGGCCGGGAAAGATCTGGCAGGGCTGGACGAGGCAGGGCGGACCCTGTTCAGGCGGCAGCACCTTGGCTTCGTGTTCCAGAGCTTCAACCTAATCCCCGTACTCGATGTCCATCGGAATGTCGCCCTTCCGCTGGCATTGAACGGCCTGGAAGATGGGCAGCGCGTCACTGAGCTGCTGGCCGCCCTTGGTATCGACCATCTCGCGCAGCGCTATCCCGAGACACTCTCAGGCGGAGAGCAGCAGCGGGTTGCCATCGCGCGCGCACTCGCACATCGCCCTGCCCTCGTACTGGCGGACGAGCCCACAGGCAATCTTGATCAAGAAACAAGCCGCCAGGTCATCGAACTGATGAAGCAGGTTCTGGCTCGGGAAGGCACGACGCTCATCATGGCGACTCACAGCGAGGAAGCGGCTGATTCCGCGCATGAGGTTTTTCGCCTGACGGGAGGCAGGCTGGAGCGACGCCCGTGATTCCGCCTCTCTGGAAAATCCTCTTTGCCTATCTTTACCGTCGACCGTGGCAGGGTGCCCTGGGAGTCTTTGGCATTGCGCTGGGCATCGCAGTGGTCATGGCCGTCCAGGTTGCGCAGAGCAGCGCCCGCCGCTCCTTTGAAGCGGCAGAGCTCACCTTGGCAGGCATGGCGACTGATCGGATTCTCGGGGTGAGCGGCCATCTGCCGGAAGCGCTGTTTGCATCACTCTGTCTGCAGGAGCCCGAGCTCAAGGCAAGCCCTGTAGTGACAGGGCATGTCCGCGGTGGCGACGCAAACCCGCGGTGGCTACGCGTGCACGGACTTGATCCGGTGAGCGCAGTCGGGCGAATCACGACCACGCAGGCGGCGGATACAGGCCTCCCTGCTTTCCTTCTGGGGCAGGCCGCCGGGGTTGCTTCAGGGTCGCTGCTGCGGTCGCTAGGCAGCGCTTCGAGCATGCCCGTGACAATCGAGGGACCAGGCGGCAGCGTAAGCGTTTCGCTTCACTCGCTGCGCGAGACGGACGCCAACCTCATCCTGCCCGAGGACTTGATCGTGCTCGACATCGCGCTCGCCCAGGATGTGCTCGGCCATTCCGGCAGGCTTTCATACATCGACCTGGTCATCCACGACGATGCCCAAGGTGATGCGTTGCGCGCGCGCATCCGCAAGCGCCTCAAGGCAGGTTTCGAATTGCGCGATCTGCGCGGCGACCGTGTAGCTCGGCAGGATCTGGGTCGGGCATTCGAAACCAACCTCACAGCCTTGAGTCTGCTGTCCTTGATGGTGGGATTCTTTCTCGTCTACAACACGGCGAATTTCCTGGTGGTGCAACGAAGCGTTCTGTTCAGTCGACTGCGGGCGCTTGGCGTGCGACGCCGTGAAATCTTCGGCGGAATCCTGATGGAAAGCGCGGCACTGGGCGCTCTGGGAGGTTTGATGGGCATTCTGCTGGGGCTGTTGCTCGCGCGCTTCCTCCTCGGGCTTATTGCCGGAACCGTCGGGAACTTCTATTACACCGTATCTGCCACCGAGCCTGAGCTCACAGTGCCGCTGCTGGCCATGTTGTGGAGTCTTGCGGTCATCACCAGCCTCGTTGCGGCGGTGCCCGCTGCCTGGCGTGCTGCTCGCGTCCGCCGGCTGACTACACGCAGCATTGCTGCCCCGACACTCTCATGGCGTCTACCGTTGTCGCTCGCAGGGGTGCTCGCACTGAGCGCCCTTCTGTTCCATCGAATCGCAGCGGCCCGACTGTGGGTGGACTTTGCGGCCATGAGCCTGATGCTCGTCGCGGTTGGTTTGCTGGTTTCACCGCTGATGCCAACTCTCAGCGGGATGCTTGCCAGACGGCTGGAGTCCCCCCGCTGGTGGCCAGAACGCCTCGGCGCGGCAAACCTCTCACGCGCCGACAACCGGTCGGGGGTCGCCGCGGCGGCGCTGTGTCTGGCCGCAGCTGTCAGTTTGGGCATGCAGGTAATGACTGCGAGTTTTCGCGATTCCGTAGACCGCTGGCTTGGGCAGTTGCTGCGCGCCGATGGTTATGTCTCTGCCCCCGAATCGTTACCGACACCGCTGGCAGAAGCCTCACTTGCGTCCCTGTATGTCGAATTGGGCCGCTACCCGTTGCTGTCAGCAATCAGCAGCGTGTTGCAACGTGAACGGTCGAGCTCCCTGGGCATGTTGGCGGTCACCGCTTACGAGCTCCCGGCACAGGCGCGCGATGGTTTTGAATTTCTGTCAGGCAACGCCACCGGAATCTGGGCGCACTGGGAAGGCGAAGAGGTATTTATTGCTAGCGAATCGCTGGCGCGCCGGCACGGGCTGACGCCGGGTGCCACGGTCACGCTGGAGACGGATCACGGAGCCCAGACCTTCACGCTCATTGGAATCTATCGCGATTACGCCAGCGAGAGAGGAACCCTCGCCATCAGTCGCCAGACATCTTCCCGCCATTGGCAGGACAGCGGCTATTCGGGCCTCGGGATTTATCTGCGCGAGGGAGATGAGTGGCACAAGGTGCGTGACAAAATCCGCGCGCTGGCAGGCGAGCAATCGGGCATACGGCTTCGCTCGCGCGAAGAAATCAGACTACTGTCGCTCGCCATTTTCGATCGCACTTTTGCCATCACACGCGTGCTCGGCCTCCTGGCACTACTAGTGTCGCTCGCAGGTCTGGTGGGGGCGCTGCTGGCGCAGCTTCTGGAGCGTGGACGTGAGTACAGCGTTTTGCGCGCACTTGGTTGCAGTAGAGTCGATCTCGCGCGAGTGCTGTCCTGCCAGACCCTGCTGACGGGCATGCTTGCCGCGCTCGTTGCCCTGCCCACCGGTGCCACACTTGCATGGTTCCTGGTGCGGGTCATCAATCTTCATGCGTTTGGCTGGACCATGGATATGGTGTTCCCTCCGTCACTTTTCGCAGGCATGTTCGTCAGCATGCTCGCCGCCGCCACCTTGGCCAGTCCATACCCCGCCCTGCGTCTCGGACGGATCGCGCCAGCACAAGCCCTGCGCGAGGAATAGGGCCATGCGCAAACGCCATTTTCTGGGTCTCATGGCGTTGCCGCCCGCACTCTGGGCTTTTCATCGGCTGCGCCACGGGCCGCCGGAACCGCTCAATCCATTGCAAAGCCTGTTGTCCGGAGAGGCCGAGGCAGGGTTTGCTCGTGTGCTTGGTCCTGAGCCATTCATGTTCCCTCGCGATCACGCAGCCCATCCGGATTACCGCCATGAATGGTGGTACTTCACGGGTAATCTCCTCAGCCCGGAAAATGACGCCTTCGGATTTCAACTCACGTTCTTTCGCTTCGCGATTGCGGCATCGGCACGACCTTCAGCTTCTGCCTGGAACACCCGGCAGGCGATGCTGGGTCACTTTGCGTTGACCGATGTCAATCAGCGGCGATTCCATGCAGCGCAGCGTCTGGATCGACCAGCGTTGGGTATTGCCGGCATGCAAGACACACCCGCACGCGTATGGATCCGTGACTGGCAAGCACACCACGTCGCGACTCTCCCGGAAGTGTGGGAGCTCGAAGCCAGAGGGCCAGGATACGGTTTGAAGCTCGCGCTCACGACCACCAAAGCGTGGGTGGAGCAGGGTCAAGGAGGCTATTCACGCAAAGGTCCCGGGCGTAGCAATGCCTCACGGTACTACTCGGGTACACGCCTGGCAGCCGCAGGTGAAGTGACGGTGGAAGGCACGCCAATGAGGGTCGCCGGGCTCGCTTGGCTCGACCGAGAATGGGGCACCAGTGCGCTTGCGCCGGGCACGCGCGGTTGGGACTGGTTCGGGCTGCAGTTGGACGACGGAAGCGACCTGATGGTCTATCTGCTGCGTCAGGAAGATGGTAGTCCGTCAGAGTTCAGCGCGGGCTCTCATGTCTCAGGCACAGGGAGTGTAGTTGCGCTTGCCGCGCCAGACCTTGCCATGGAGGTGCTGGAGACCTGGACCAGCCCTCATAGCAAGCGCCACTATCCAGCGCGCTGGAGGCTGCGGATCGACAGCCTCGGACTTGATTTGCGTATCATGCCGCGCGTGGCGGATCAGGAGTGGGAAGGTCTCGTCCGCTACTGGGAAGGGTGCGTGCGCGTGGAAGGAACACGGGCAGGGAAAAAGCTGCAGGGGCTGGGCTACGCGGAGCTCACAGGATACTGAGAGGGCGTGGCCCGAGCTCAGTCAAGAACGTAACAGGGCGTGTACTCATGGCCGGGCAGTCTCATGCGCCCTTGAGCCACGAAGGCACGCAGCAGGGTATCAAGCTCCTGCATCAGCACGCGATCAACGCAAGAGAGACGATAAGGGCCCTGCGCTTCCACTGCTCGGATGCCTTCCTCCTTCACATTGCCTGCGACCAGCCCGGAGAAGGTCCGCCGCAGGTTGGCAGCGAGCTCATGAGGCGGCAGGTCACGACTCAGGACCAGGGACGACATTTCTTCATGGGAGGCACGGAATGGTGATTGCAATTCAGGCGCCACCCGCAACAACCAGTTGAAGTACGCCGCATCATCGCTCCGGTCGCGATGTGCGAGCACGGCCTCGCTCGCGCGCTTCATGCGGGAGGCCACTTCCTCGGGCTGGTCGATCATGAGCTCGTAGCGCCCGGCAAATGACGTCCCGAACACCCGGCTGATGAAACGGTCCAGCAGTGCGAAGTATTCAGCGCTGCAGGCGGGCCCGGTCATGATCACGGGCAAGGGTAATTCCGCATTCTCGGGATGGGCGAGAATTCCGAGGAGATAGAAGAGCTCCTCCGCCGTCCCGACCCCTCCCGGAAACAGCAGGACACCGTGTCCGAGGCGCAGGAAAGCTTCGAGGCGCTTCTCTATGTCCGGCATGATGACGAGGTCGTTGACGATAGGATTGGGCGCCTCCGCGGCAATGATGCTTGGCTCCGTCACCCCAATGTAGCGCCCGTTGGCCACCCGCTGTTTGGCGTGCGCGATGGCGGCCCCCTTCATGGGACCTTTCATGGCCCCGGGCCCGCAGCCGGTGCAGATATCCAGCCCCCTCAGGCCCAGTCGATATCCCACATCCTTGCAGAAGTCATACTCCATGCGGTTGATGGAATGCCCCCCCCAGCAGACCACCAGGGGCCGCATGATTTCTGGGCGGAAAAGACCGGCCTGACGGAGGTGATGAAAGACCCCGTCAGTGATATCCGCCGGCTCGCCGGGATCGAAACAGGGCCGCATTCCGCCGCTCCCCCTCAAATAGGCGATGTCCCTCAGCACAGCGAAAAGATGCTGCTGGATCCCGCGGATCATCACCCCGTCCACGAAAGCCCGGGCAGGGGCGTTCTTGAGATGCAGGCGCAGGCCGCGGTCGACCTGCCGTAGGTCCAGGTCGAAGTCAGCATAGGTGTCGAGCAGCGCGCGGGGGTCGTCACTTTCAGTGCCACTGGTCAGCACCGCGAGCGCGCAGCGTCGAAAAAGCGGATAGAGCTCACCCTTCCGAAGACCGCACAGCTCGTTCGCCTCGGCCTGGGAGAGCACCGCCAGCGCACCGTCCGGGCTGATGACTGCATGGGGGACGATCTGGCTCATCAGGCTGCTGCTCCATCCCGGGCATGTGGATCCCGGATTCCATAGTTGAAGTTAGATCTGAAGTTCTTATAATAATGATCATAAAGATCATGAGAGTAGACGATCATAATCATAAAAAGATTCAGATCGATCTCCTAACTTTGAACTCAAGGCCACTTGGAGGGTGTTTAGGCATGACCGCTCATATCGCTTCTCAAGGCTGGATGGATTTAGTGGAGGAACTCAAGCAGTTGGAAGGTTTTTTTCCAATGCTTGGCATCTCCGCCGAGCGGGATGAACTGGAAGAAGAAGTCAGCGAACTCGAGTCGCTCATTTCAGCAGCCGGAATCCCGGAAGACGAACACTCGCAGCGCGCGCTGACCTTCCTGCGCGCAGAGTTGGCGCGCAAGCGGGAGTTCCTGAGCAAGCTGCTCTGACCAGCCGGCTCCGGCAGGACCACCTGCCCGGAGAATTCTCAGCCAGTCGCTCCGATTCGGGCGACCGTCGCCCGCAGCACGTCCCGGAAACCTGGAGCCAGCTCCGGGTGCTTCAGCGCATAGTCCACCGTCGCCTCCAGGTATCCGAGCTTGGACCCGCAGTCATACCGGCGTCCGGAGAACTGGTATGCCAGTACCCGCTCTGATCCCAGCAACCGGGCAATCCCGTCGGTGAGCTGGATTTCGCCGCCTGCGCCACTACGGGTCTCGGCGAGAATCGGCATGATAGCTCCGGGCAAAATATAGCGCCCAACCACGGCAAGATTTGAAGGAGCGACCGCCGGTTTCGGTTTCTCCACGATGGTGCGGATGGCAGCCACACCAGCTTCCTGCTCTCCCACCTCTACTATTCCATATTTGTCGGTGTCTTCCCGAGGCACCGATTGAACTGCAATCACGCCGGCCTGATGCCGTTCGAACATCTCGACCATCTGCCTGAGGCAACCTCGCTCACCGCCATCGATGAGGTCATCCGCGAGAATGACGGCGAAGGGCTCGTCGTTCACCGCGGGCCGCGCGCACAGCACAGCATGGCCGAGTCCCAGGGGTTCAGACTGCCGGATGTACGTACAGGAGACGGATGCCGGAAGAATTGTGCGCACGAGATCGAGCAACATGGCTTTTCCATGCTTCGCGAGCTCTGCTTCAAGCTCATACGCCTTGTCGAAGTGGTCCTCGATCGAGCGTTTGTTGCGCCCGGTCACAAACACAAGTTCCTGGATGCCGGCCTCCACCGCTTCCTCCGCGGCATACTGAATCAAGGGCTTGTCCACCACGGGCAACATTTCCTTGGGATTGGCCTTGGTGGCGGGAAGGAATCGGGTGCCCAGCCCCGCAACCGGAAACACGGCCTTGCGCAATTTTTTCTTCATGAAATACCTCTTTTGAGCGGCATGACCTTGCTGGTTTCCGCGAGCTCGCCATGCTCAGGCGTGTGAAATCCGGGCACCGCCCGCCTTAGAATCGCGAGCAGATTTTCATTGCCAGCGCCGCGTGCGCAGGCGGACTCGAGGTCACGCAATACGGCCTGCACCCCGGCAACGTCCACGGGTGCCTGGATTGCCTGCATGACCTTGTCGTGTGCCGTTGGCGTGAGTCGCTCATCCTCGTTGAACAGCGCCTCATGCAGCTTCTCGCCCGGTCGCAGGCCAGTGAAGACGATGCGAATGTCCTGATTGGGCACATGCCCCGAGAGCCGGATCATCTGCTCGGCGAGGTAGGCAATGTTGACCGGCTGCCCCATCTCGAGCACGAAAATCTCGCCGCCCTGCCCCAGCGCCGCGGCCTGCAGGATTAGCTGCGCAGCTTCCGGGATGGTCATGAAGTAGCGAGTCGCCTCCGGATGGGTGACGGTCACCGGACCTCCGGCGCGTATCTGTTCGCGAAACAGAGGCACCACGCTGCCTGCGGAACCGAGTACGTTGCCGAAACGCACGGTGATGAAACGGGTCTGCGCAGACAGGTTGGCGACTTCGCAGATGAGTTCTGCCAGGCGTTTGGTGGCTCCCATCGCACTGCTTGGTCGCACAGCCTTGTCGGTGGAGATCAGCACCATGATGCCAGCTTCGTGACGAATGGCCGCGTGCGCCACGGTTCGCGTTCCGAGTACATTGTTGCGCACGCCTTCCCTGACCTGTTGCTCCACAATCGGAACATGCTTGTAAGCCGCGGCGTGGAAAATCACCTGCGGCCGGCAGCGTGCGAAGACCGATTCAACTGTGGCTTCGTCGCACACGTCACCGAGCAGGAATTCACAAGGCAGATGGGGGTGCGCCGCCCTCAGCTCACGCTCGAGCAGGTAGAGGCCGTGTTCATTCTGCTCCAGCACGATCAGCCGCCCCGCGCCAAGACGAGCCACCTGTCGGCAAAGTTCTGACCCGATGGAGCCGGCGCCCCCGGTCACCAGCACAGTCCTGCCGGTCAGGCGCTCCTGCAAGGTGACCCAGTCCAACTGCGTGACGGAACGGCCAAGAAGATCATCGATGTTGACCTCGCGGATTTCCGGCAGACCCAACCGACCGGAAACGATGTCTTGAAGCCGCGGCAGCGTGCGGAAAGGACAGGCTGCACGGCCGCAGATCTCCACAATGCGCTGCATTTCGGCGTTGCTCGCTGACGGAATCGCGATGACCACCAGGTCCACCCGATAGCGTTCAACAAGACCTGGCAGGTCGTCGATGCGCCCGAGCACCGGAACCCCGTGAATACGGCGGCGCAGGAGGTCGCGCCGATCATCCACCAACCCAATCGGCAGATACTGTGCCTCGCGAAGCATATCCCTGAGCAGGGTCTCGCCGCTCGTTCCCGCGCCCACGATGAGAACACGTGTCCCATCGGTGATGTGCTTGAGACTGATGGCGCGATCCTTCATTACCCGGTAGAGCAGGCGCGGTGCGCCCAGCAACATGATCAAAAAGACCGGGTAGAGGATGAGCACTGCACGGGGAATGCCCTCCATGCGATTCACGATGAAGAGCGTCACAACGATCAGCAGCGCTCCCATCGTCGCGCTGCGTACGATATTCCAGAGGTCACGAAGGCTCGCGAAGCGCCAGAGCCCGCGATAAAGCCCCACCCGCCAGAGGAGCAAGCCTTGCAGGAGGATGACGGCAGGCACTGCGTTGATCGATCCGTGCAGAACGGGGGCCGGCGGCAGTGCAAAATTGAAGCGCGCAAGGAACGCGAGTCCCCAAGCGAGGACCACCATCGAAAGGTCATGCGCGATAACGATGTTACGGGATGCCTTCACCCTGAAACCGGCTCCATGCCACGTATGATCCACCACCATAACCCAGCGGACATCCCCCAGGCGAGCATCAAGCAAAGCCATCCCAATCCGGGTTGATAGAGCACCATGGCGGCCAGAGGCAGACTCCAGATCAGACCGAAGCCTGCAAAGGCACACGCAACCCACGCATGGCCACGCCCAGCCTGCACCAGGCGTTGATAGGCGTGGGACCGATGGGCGGTATACCAGCGTTCACCACGCAACACCCGTCGAATAAGGGTCAATGTGGCATCGACAATGAAGGGACCGAGCAGAATTGCCCAGAAAAACGATGACTGACCGTCGGCCAGGGTAGACGTTGCGAGGATGCCAAACTGGCCACCAAGAAAATAGCTACCGACATCGCCGAGAAAGATACGCGCGGGGTGCCAGTTCCAGAACAGGAACCCGAGACTCGCAAAGGCTGTCAGAAAGGCGAGCACTGCGATGCCCTCGGCACCCATGAGCAGGGCAAGACCGCCCCCCACGAGGCCTGTCAGCGTTGCCTGTGTGCCAGCCAGCCCGTCGCTCCCATCCATGAAGTTGTAGAGATTGACCAGCCAGACCATCCCCAGCGTCTGCAAAGCCCAACGTCCTCCCGCGAGGAGATTCGCCGGCTCCAACAGAAGCCACAACCACCCACCACAAATCAGGAGCTGCGCCAGGAACCTGTACCGCGCGGGTAAGGGATGAAGGTCATCGCGCAAGCCGAGTCCCGCCAGGAGGGCGCAGGCACACCAGCCGGCCCAGCCCCGGGGTATCTGCAAAGTGCCCGCCCAAAGGAGCCAGGCTTCGATGCCAAGCACTACAAGCGCGATGGCGAGCCCGCCACCTCGCGGCGTGGGGATAACATGCAGACTGCGTGCGTTGGGGATGTCGAGTACCGCACGTGCCGCCCAACGACGCACCAAGGCCGTGGCTATCCAGGAGAGTCCAAGGGCCCCCGCACACCACGAGGCCATCAGTATCGGCGTCATCGCCATGCCTCACCACCCCTTCTGTAGCATCTACCAATCTCGGCCCAGGCGTGTTCAGTATCAAGCAAGGGCCGCCAGCCCAGTTCCTGTTTGGCGTATGAGCCATCCACCCGGAGAGACTCCGTGAGCCGGTCAATCATCGAGGCCTTGCCTGCAAGAGTTCCCAGGCTGCGCAACAGGCGCGGCGGGAACGGGAACAGCCGTGCCGGCTTTCCGAGTCCCTGCGCCATGGCACGCACTAGATCCGGGGTCGGGACATCAATGTCTGCAAGCGCGTAGACGGCGGCACCGGGCCTCCTTGCCTGAATTGCACGAAGCACGGCATCCACCAAAGAATCCCGGTGAATCAGGCTGCGCTGGTTGCGAATGCTGGCGAGCGGCAGCGGCAGTCCAAGGTCGATGACTCGCAGCAACGATGCCAGATTGCCGCGCATCCCCACTCCGTACACCAGCGGTGGGCGGAACACGCTGAGCGAGATACCGGCCGCACCGCATATCTCACGCAGAACCTGTTCAGCCCGCAGCTTGGACGCGCCGTAGGTCCCCCCTGGCACGGGTGGAGAATCATGAGTGAACGCCGAGGTCCGGCCATCAGCGGCGATTGCGGAGCGCTCCCCGCAGACCTTGATGGAACTCATGAAGACCAGATGTCGTACGCCTGCTTTGGCCGCGCCCAGCGCGAGTCTGGTCGTGAGTCGCTCATTGATGTCCTCGAAAGACGCACGCGAAACAGAATCTGGCTTCTCACCCTGATGGGCGCGCGCTGCCAGATGCACAAGGACGTCGGTGTCCTGCAGGATTTCTGCCCAGCGTTCCTCTGGATCATCAGCCTCTGGCAGCGCGCGGACGGCGATTCCTGCACCACCGCGCCACAGCCCGCCATGCCGGACCAGCGCTCCGCACGGGATGCCCTCCGCATGCAAGCGCGTGAGCAGCGCCCTGCCAATGAAACCACTCCCACCGGTAAGCGCTACCCGCATCGCTCCCCCTGGCTAACTGCGGGCGAGGTCACGCTGCACAAAGCTCGCGATAGAGTGCGAGCGTCTGGGCATTGATGATTTTCGAACTGAAGTCCCGCTCGACAATTTCGCGTGCGCGCTGGCCCATGAGCACGCGGAGATCAGGATCTGCGAGGAGTATTGCGAGCGCTGCAGCGAGGGCCTGTGCATCGCGTGGGGGCACCAGCAATCCACTCTCACCCTGGCGACAGATTTCGCGGCATCCTGGAACATCGGTAGCCACCAGTGGCCGGCCACAGCTCGCAGCCTCGAGCAGGGCCTTCGGTAACCCTTCCCGGTAGGAAGGCAGGCATACGATGTCAGCCTCGGCATAGACCTCGGGCATGTCCTCACGATGCTGCCACCACTCGCAACCGTAGGCCTGGCACAGCGCCTCGAGTTCACGCTTCGTGAGCGCCGTGGGATTGGCCTCGTCCAGCGCGCCGACCAGCACGGCGCGTAGTGCCACACCCTGCGCGCGCAGCAAGCCAGCTGCCTCGATGAATTCCACCACTCCTTTGTCGCGGAGCATGCGTGCAGGCAGCACGACCGTGGGGACTGACGCTCGAGGAATCGGCGAAGTCGGGAACCTGACGGTATCCACACCAGCGCCCCGGATGAGCCGGGTACGATCCGGGATCAATAGCCGAAGGCGCTCTAGCACCGCGAGATCATCCTTGTTTTGTACGATGACCGTACTTCGCGGGTGGGTCATCAGGCGGCGCAGCAAGGGTCGCAGAACCCGCCGCAACGCCCGCATGGGCATGCCCTGCGCAATGAACAAATGGCCCAGACCAGTCACAGCAAAGCAGAAACGCGTGTCGGGAACCCGCATAACCGCCCAGAGACACATCAGGATCGGTTTCAAAGCCACTGCATGGACGAGGCAGGCGCGTGTATCCCTGACAAGGCGGGCCAGTTCAAAGAGTGTCACCATATCACCCAGCGGGCTTCCTGCCCCGCGATGAACGGCGAGCGGATGGCATGTTATTCCAAGCGCCTCGATGCGCGCTCTGTGGTGCGTGAAGCGCGATGCCAGTGCTACATCGAAGCCGGCAGCGATCGCCGCCAAGGCAAGACCACTGCGATGAGTCCAGAAGAACCAATCTTCGGTGGTCACGAAGAGTATCAATGGCCGTTTGCCGGGCCGATGGAGCAGCACGGGAAGGGACTCCCGCATCAGTTCAACGCCCTACGCAGACATACCGGAACCCGGCGCGCTCCACCGTCTCGCGCTCATGGACATTGCGCAAGTCCACCAACACACGCTTGCGCATGAGGGCTCCAGCGCGTTCTAGGTCCATGCCGCGGTAGAGATTCCACTCCGTGAGCAGCACCACCGCGTCGGCGTCGCGGAACACATCGTAAGGGTCTTCCGCGTATTCAATCTCCGCGGGCAACAGCTGTCTGGCTTCCGCCACGCCCTGGGGATCATGTGCCCGCACCCGGGCTCCCTTCTCCATCAGCGGCGGCAGAATGGAGAGCGCCGGGGCATCCCGCATGTCATCCGTTTCGGGTTTGAAGGTGAGGCCCAGCACGCCTATGGACGCACCGGTTTCAATGCCCCCCAGCGCTTCGCGGATCTTCTTGATCATGCGCGCCTTCTGCGCGGCGTTGACTTCTATCACAGCCTCGACGATGCGGCTCGAGACACCGTGCTCCTGGGCAATACGCACCAGAGCCTGGGTATCCTTGGGGAAGCACGAGCCTCCGTATCCGGGCCCTGCATGCAGGAATTTGGAGCCGATGCGCTTGTCCATGCCCATTCCCTTGGCGACCGCATGGACATCGGCGCCCACGGCCTCGCACAAGGTCGAGATTTCGTTGATGAAGCTGATCTTGGTGGCGAGAAACGCATTAGCCGCGTACTTGATCAGCTCCGCGCTTTCGAGGTCGGTAACGATGATGGGGGTCTCGATGAGGTTCAGCGGACGATAAAGCTCACGCAGCAATTGCTCTGCGCGAGAACTCTCCACTCCCAGGACCACTCGGTCCGGACGCATGAAATCAGAGATGGCCGCGCCTTCTCGCAGGAATTCAGGATTGGAGGCCACATCAAAGTCAGCAGCAGGATTGGCTTCGCGCACGAGTCGCGCCACATTGCGGGCTGTGCCGACCGGCACCGTCGATTTGTCCACGATGACCGTGTAGCCCCGCAATGACTGCGCGATCTGACGCGCGGCGTCGTGCACATAGCTGAGATCAGCAAAGCCATCTCCACGCCGGCTGGGTGTCCCCACTGCGATGAAGACGAGATCGGCCTCACCCACGACCACGCTGGCATCCGTCGTGAAATGGAGCCGCCCTTCCCGCACGTTCTTGGCGACCAGACTTTCCAGCCCGGGCTCGTAGATCGGGATCTGGCTCGCCTTGAGCCGTTCCACCTTGGCGGCATCCAGATCCACGCAAGTGACATCTGCACCGAACTCTGCAAAGCAAGCTCCGGAAACCAGTCCGACGTAGCCCGTGCCAATCATCACGACGCGCATGCTTTCAAAGCCTCCAGAGAATGACGCCGTCGGGGCGGGCTGTGCGCTCGAGGCGAGCTTTCACATCCACCACCACGCCGCGTTGCCCGGTCAGGTGGGTGACCACGCCTGGCCAGCCAGCCTCGAGATACTGGCGATGCGGGACGGCCAGGATCACGGCATGGGCCGGCTTGAGGTCTTCCGGCGACAGCAGGCGAATTCCGTACTCCTCCTCCGCTTCCGGAGGATGGGCGCAGGGATCGCAGACCTGCACTATTACACCGTAGTCCTTGAGCTCAGCGATGATATCGATGACCCGCGTATTGCGCAGGTCAGGCACATCTTCCTTGAAAGTCAGCCCAAGCACGGTCACTACACCGCCGTTCACCGGCAGCCCGGACTGAATCATGCGCTTGACCGTCTGCTGCGCCACATAACGCCCCATGTTGTCGTTGATGCTTCGTCCCGCCAGAATGACTTCCGGGATATAACCCACGATCTGGGCCTTGTGCGTCAGGTAGTACGGATCAACACCGATGCAGTGTCCTCCCACCAGACCTGGATCGAACTTGAGGAAATTCCACTTGGTGCCCGCCGCCGCAAGTACATCGCGGGTATCGATGTCCATCCGCTGAAAAATCAGTGCAAGCTCGTTCATCAGTGCGATATTGAGATCGCGCTGGGTGTTCTCGATGACTTTCGCTGCCTCCGCGACGCGGATATTGGCAGCCCGATGGACGCCGGCAGTCACCACGCTCTCGTAGACCCGGGCAACAATCTCGAGAATCTCCGGCGTTTGGCCTGAGACAACCTTGGTGATCCGGGTGAAGGTGTGTTGCTTGTCACCGGGATTGATACGCTCCGGTGAGTAGCCAACGAAGAAATCGATCCCGCACTTGAGACCCGACATGCGCTCCAGCACGGGCACGCATTCCTCCTCCGTTGCGCCTGGATAAACCGTGGACTCGTAGACCACGATGGCTCCCTTGCACAGGTTCGCACCCACGGTTTCAGAGGCCTTGATCACTGGCGTCATGTCGGGCCGCTTGGCTTCATCGATAGGTGTGGGCACAGCGACGATCAGGAAGTCGGCCGCGCGCAGTGCAGCGGGATCATCCGTGAACTCGATATCAGCCGCAGCCAGTATCGAAGACTCGACTTCCCGGGTGGCGTCGTGACCTGATCGTAGCTCGGACACACGCGTCGGATTGATATCGAAGCCAATTGTCCGCTGGTGCTGCCCGAAGGCCACGGCGACCGGCAGTCCCACGTAGCCGAGACCTACCACCGCGATGCGTCTGCCATGAGTCGTCATGAGATTCTGTAATACTCCCTGTACCAGTTGACGAAATTCCCGATGCCGACTTCAAGCGGTGTACCAGGCTTGTACCCGACATCTTCGACGAGTGCCGAGACATCTGCGTAAGTGTCCGGCACATCGCCCGCCTGCAGCGGCAGGAAGTTTTTTTGTGCCTCACGCCCCAGACAGCGCTCAAGGGTCGAAATGAAATCCATCAACGGCACGGGTGCGTTGTTCCCGATGTTGTAAAGACGGTAGGGGCCAGCACTGGTGCCTGGTTCGGGTGCATCTCCATGCCAGGCCGGGGACGGCGTGGCGACCCGATCAAGACAGCGCATCACGCCCTCCACTATGTCGTCGACATACGTGAAGTCCCGCCGATGGTTGCCGTAGTTGAAGACATCGATGGGCTTGCCTTCAAGAATGTTGCGCGTGAAAAGGAAGAGCGACATGTCCGGTCGTCCCCATGGCCCGTAGACCGTAAAAAAACGCAAGCCGGTGGTTGGCAGCCCGTAAAGATGGCTGTAGGTGTGCGCCATCAGTTCATTGGCCTTCTTGGTGGCCGCGTACAACGAAACAGGATGATCGACGTTGTCATGCACGGAGAAAGGCATGCGCGTGTTCGCGCCGTAGACGGAGCTTGTCGAGGCATACACCAGATGCTCGACAGGCAGGCGCCGGCACGCCTCGATGATGTTCAGGAAGCCGGTGATGTTCGCGTCGATGTAGGCATGCGGGTGAGTGAGCGAATAGCGCACCCCGGCCTGGGCCGCGAGGTGCATGACGCGCTCTGGCTGAGCGCTTTCGAACAGCGCATCGACCGCCGGCCGGTCAGTGATGTCCGCCTTGTGGAATTCGAAACCGGGGCGCGACCGCAGGCGGTCCAGCCGGGCCTGCTTCAGGGCGACGTCGTAGTAGTCATTGAGATTGTCGAGACCGATGACCTGATCGCCGCGCGCCAGCAGTCGCTCGCTGAGCCTCGCGCCAATGAAACCCGCAGCCCCCGTCACCAGAATTTTCATGTGCCCCCTTGTTGAGGAAATGCCCGCGGATTCTAACCGCAAGCAGGACCCTGACCCGAGCAGATTCAGGCCTCCTGCCCCCTATAGCGACCCGGACGGCCAAGAATGCAGCTCAATTTGCTAGACTCGTTGCTCAGCGCGTCAACAGCAGGAGAT
>JAURMM010000248.1 GCA_030830685.1 Gammaproteobacteria bacterium
CTCAGACGGGATCCCGGCACCCCCTGAGTCTGCCACAGCCTGTGGTAACGGGTAAACACTTCTGCGCGCCAATTTCGCGCATCAAGGGGATTATGTTGCTTCAGCGCAACAATCAACGCTCTCATGCCTCTGAGTTGCGACTTCCTGAATACACTCCTGAAAATACCGGGCTGGCGGGACCCCGCTCATCGCACCACAATACGGGCCCTCCCGAACACCCAGCAGGAAAGACCGCCGCATGACCGATCTCACGTCAGACAACTTCCGCAAGGCTTGTGGCCATTGGGCCACCGGCGTCTCCGTCATCACCGCCTGCGACACGGACGGCAGGGGCTACGGCCTGACGATGAACGGAATTACCTCCCTGTCCCTGGATCCGGCCCTGTTCATCATCTGCGTGGACAACAAGTCGGAAACCCTGGAGCCCATTCGCCGCAGCGGCGCGTTCGCCATCAATGTGCTGGCGAGCGGCCAGCAGGAACTCTCCAACCGCTTCGCGAAGAAAGGCCCGGACAAGTTTGACGGTGTGGGCCATACCAAAGGCAGTACCGGCAGCCCGTTGCTGGACGGTCGGTTGATGGCGATCGAATGCGCGGTGCAGGAAATCCACGCTGGCGGAGATCATCAGATCATCGTGGGCCTGGTGCGCGCGCTCAGCTTGCCAGAATCTGAAGACCTCCAGCCCCTGCTCTACTACCGGGGCAAATATGCGGCGCTCGGCGCCTGAACAGTGACCGCGCATCCGACCGGATTCGGCTTGTGAGGCCGCCATTGTTGTTGGTATGTTATTGAGCCGGTCTCCGGGGCAATCCCTTCAGGCACATTCGTCACTCCGGTCGCCCATAGCGGGCGGCTGGCCAAAGATTCACTTCTCAGGGCTTTTACGCATGATCAAAGATCGAAACAGCCACGCATTGAGCCGCGCAGTGGGCTCGATGTTCGTCGTCGCCTCGCTGGGCAGCAGCGCCAACGTCATCGCTGCAGAGGACGCGCAGGTCGACCACCGCGCACAGCTCGTCGTCGATTTTGTCGACGGAGCCTATCTTCCTTCCGAGGAGGGCATCGTGGTGGCCGGTACCCATGGCCTGCTCGGCCTCCTCAAGATGACGGCCGAGGGTGCAGAGCTGACCCGCTATCCGAACGTGCCCACCGAGGATTTCACGGCACTGGAGAAGTGGTCCGACAACGAAGTCCTGCTCGGATCCTCGTCCGGCAAAGTTTTCCTGTTCGATGGCAAGACCGTGACGGAGGTGGGTTCGCTGTCCGAATACAACGAGCCGGTGCTCGACATCGCGGCGGCCAATGGCAAAGCCTGGGCCGTGGGCGGTCGCGGAATGCTTGCCAGGACCTCTGACGGCAAGGCTTGGGAAAACGTGACCATCGAAGAGGTTACCCAGCCGCAGCTCACCATCCCCGCGGGCGACCCGGGCGACTGGTACTTTGGCGTCAGCAACCTGAACATGGATACGGTGGAGTTCGCGGGCACCGTGAACGGCAAGCCGGCCGTGGTGGACACGGACTACGCGCTGTATCCGGATGAAGGCTTCGTGCAGTTCATCAATACGCTCGACTCCGCTCCTGCCCCTACCATCTCCTTCAAGTTCGCACCGGGACCGGCCTTCCGTGCCGGCGACGTGAGCTGGAATGTGGTGCTGTTCGATGGCACCAACCTCACGCTGGGTGGTGAATTCGGCATGGTTCTGCAGAGCAGTGACGACGCCAAGACCTGGGTGCGCCGGGATGCCTTGGTGACGCCCAAAGAGCCGGAGCCGCCGTACTGGATCGCGGGCGTTCAGGACGGCAACAACCTGTACCTCACGGGCGCCGCTGGCGTGGTGCGAGCCAGCCATGATGGCGGCGTGACCTGGGCGCAGATGGCACCGCCCAGCACGGAAGGCGTGTTCGGAGTGACGCTCACAGCTGAAGGCAAGCCCGTGGTCGCGGGTGCCGTGGGCCTCGTTGGAGTGCTGGAAGGTGAGAAGTGGAACGTCGCGGACCGCTCCGAGCTCCAGTTGCTTTCATGGCTGCGCACAGCCGTGAAGATGCCTGATGGTTCGATGGTGCTGCTCGGCGGTCGCTCCACCACCATCATGCTCAAGGACGGCAAGTTCAGCCGCGTGGCCGTCTCCCAGAAGTAAAGATCAGACCGCACTCGGAGTGGCTGCTCGCCGGCCACTCCGCATTTATCCCTCCCCCCCCCCGCCGTGCTCGTTCCCCGCGCCTCGTCTACCGGCTAAGCGCTCAATGGCAGATTGAGACCGCCGGCTGCTCAGCCGCGCTGTAAAGGGTGTCTGAAGCAGGAAACCAGATGGTCGTCCACAAGGCCCGTCGCCTGCATGAAGGCATACATCACTGTCGGCCCGAGAAACTTGAAGCCGCGCAGTTTGAGTGCCTTGGCGAACGCCTCTGACTCTGCGGTGACGGCAGGTACATCGCCTGCCTGAAGCGGCCGATTCACGCGCGGCACGCCGCCCACGAAAGACCAGGCAAAGTCGGAAAAACTCCCCTCCTCTGCCTGCAGCTTGAGAAAGCACTGCGCGTTGGAAACAGTGGCCAAAATTTTTGCACGGTTGCGCACGATGGCCGAATCCGCCAACAAGCGCTCCACATCTTCGCCGGTGAAAGCCGCGACACGCGAAGCATCAAAGTCTGCGAATGCCGCGCGATAGCCCGCGCGCTTGTGGAGGATGGTGCTCCAGCTCAAGCCGGCTTGCGCCGACTCGAGCACCAGAAACTCGAAGAACACGGCATCGTCCCGCACCGGGACGCCCCATTCTTCATCATGGTAGAGCGTCTCGGCCGCGGTCTTCAGTGACCACGGGCACCGGAGTCGGTCATCGGGCGGCGCCTTCAACGGGGAAGTTCCGGCAGCACCTGTGGCACCCATGTGCCCGGCCTTCCGGTGCCCTTGACCATGCGCCGGTGCCTCAGCGCGGTGGCAAGCGGCTGGCGGCGTCGAGACGGATGGTTTCTCCGTTGAGATAAGGATTCTCCACGATGTGCGAGGCGAGCTTGGCGTATTCCGCCGGCAGGCCGAAACGCTTGGGGTATTCGAGCTGGGCCTCGATGCCGGCGCGGATCTTGTCTGACAGACCCTTCACCATGGGCGTTTCAAAAAGGCCCGGGGCAATGGTGACGCAGCGAATTCCTTCACGGGACAGATCACGCGCGATAGGGAGCGTCATGCCCACCACACCCGCCTTGCTGGCGGCATAAGCCGCCTGACCCGTCTGCCCGTCATAGGCCGCGATGGAGGCCGTGTTGATGATCACGCCGCGCTCACCACTCATGCCCTCCGGTGCATTCTTCACCATCTCGGCCGCCGCCATGCGCAGCACATTGAAAGTGCCCAACAGGTTCACGTTCACGATGCGCGCGAAGAGTTCCATGGGGTGCGGTTCGCCCCGGCTCACTGTCTTGGTGGCAGACCCGATACCCGCACAGTTCACGCACACATGCACGGCGCCGAAATGCGCCATCACTTCCGCGATAGCCGCCTTGACCTCGTTCTCATCCGTCACGTTCACACGCCAGTAGCGCGCCTTGCCGGCCAACGCGTCGGCAGTGGCCTTGCCGCCTTCGTCATTGAGATCGAACAGCGCCACGCGCGCACCGGCAGCGACCAGCGCTTCCGCGGTGGCTTGGCCGAGGCCCGATGCGCCACCGGTGACTATCGCAACCTTGTCTTTGATTTCCATACTGGACTCCCCTTTTTTTCCGTGGGCCTTGCGGGCACTGTTCAGATGAGCTCGATGGCCACGGCAGTAGCTTCGCCACCACCGATGCAAAGGCTGGCCACGCCACGCTTTCCGCCCATGTCCCGCAGGGCGTGCATCAAAGTAACGATGATGCGCGCGCCAGAGGCACCCACCGGATGACCCAGCGCACAGGCTCCCCCGCGCACGTTGATCTTGTCGTGGGAGATGCCGAGATCATGCATGGCGGCCATCGCCACCACGGCGAAGGCTTCGTTCACTTCGTACAAATCGACGTCCTTGTCTGTCCAACCTACGCGCTGCATCAGCTTCTGGATGGCGGAGACAGGCGCTGTGGTGAACCAGCCCGGCTCGTGCGCGTGTGAGGAATGGGCGAGGATACGGCCGAGCGGCTTTTGTCCACTGGCCGCGGCATGTGCTTCCGAACTCAGGATCAGTGCCGCGGCACCGTCTGAAATGGAGCTCGAATTGGCAGCGGTGACTGTTCCGTCCTTCGCGAAGGCGGGGCGCAGCTGGGGGATTTTGTCGAGCTTGGCCTTGCCGGGTTGTTCGTCGATTTCCATGCGACGGGTACCTTTGCCGTCGACAATTTCCACCGGCGTGATTTCAGCGGCAAAGGCACCGGAGCTGATGGCTGCCTGTGCGCGCTTGAGCGAGGCGATGGCGTATTCGTCCTGGGCTTCGCGACTGAAACCGTACTTGCGGGCGCAGTCTTCGGCGAAAGTGCCCATCAGACGCCCTCGCTGATACACATCTTCCAACCCGTCGAAGAACATGTGGTCGAGCAGTTCACCATGGCCGAGCCGCATGCCGGCGCGTACCTTGGGCAACAGGTAGGGGGCATTGGTCATGCTCTCCATGCCACCGGCAACGATGAGCTTGCTGTGGCCGGCCATGATGGCGTCCCAGCCGAACATCACGGCCTTCATGCCCGAGCCGCACATCTTGTTGATGGTGGTTGCAGGCACGCTCATCGGAATGCCGGCGCCAATGGAGGCCTGGCGCGCGGGGGCC
>JAURMM010000249.1 GCA_030830685.1 Gammaproteobacteria bacterium
GGGAATCCCACGATGAAATCGGACGAAATGGAGATCCCCGGCCGAATCTGTCGCAATCGCCGGATTCTGGAGAGATACTCAAGCGCCGTGTGCCCGCGTTTCATGGCGGCCAGGATGCGATCCGAACCACTCTGTACCGGCAGATGGACCTGGCTGACCAGCTTGGGTTCGAGCGCGTAGACTTCGATCAGGCGGTCCGTGAATTCCACCGGGTGAGAAGTGGTGTAGCGAATGCGCTCGATACCTTCGATAGCCGCAACGTAGCGGATGAGGGCCGCCAAATCCACGACCCGGCCATCATGCATGGTCCCGCGATAAGCGTTCACGTTCTGTCCGAGCAGCGTGATCTCGCATACGCCTTGGCGTGACAGCTGGTGGATTTCCGCGATGACATCATCAAAGGGACGGCTGAATTCCTCGCCGCGCGTGTACGGCACCACACAGAAGGTGCAGTACTTGCTGCAGCCCTCCATGATCGACACAAACGCCGTTGGGCCATCCGCCCGCGGTTCCGGTAGGCGATCAAATTTTTCTATCTCGGGGAAGCTGATGTCGATGACCCGCGGACACCCGTCCTCAGCCCGGGTGAAGAGCTCGGGCAAGCGGTGGAGCGTCTGGGGACCGAACACCAGATCCACATACGGCGCCCGGGAGAAGATCTGTTCACCTTCCTGACTGGCGACACACCCGCCCACGCCGATGCGCACACCGGGTTTGGCGAGCTTCAGTTCACGCCACCGCCCCAGCTCCGAGAAAAGTTTTTCCGAGGCTTTTTCGCGCACTGAGCAGGTATTCATGAGCAGCAGGTCGGCCTCTTCCGGTGAAGCGGCCACTTCCATGCCATGAGTCTTGCCGAGTAGATCCGCCATCTTCTGCGAGTCGTACTCGTTCATCTGACAGCCGAAAGTCTTGATGTATACGCGCTTGGACATGGGGTCCTGAAAATTTGACGTGGAACCTACCCTACACACGGGCCATGAAAATGCCAAGAAACCACCCTCGAGGCGCGCGCGCCGGATGTCGTGGCCACTCAGGCCGGCGGCTCGACGGTAAACTCGGCGCCCGCAGCGGAGAGCATATCGGTTATGGCCCTCATGGCGGCCGCGACTGCCGCTGGCGCGGTGCCCCTGGTTACCAGCGAAGTTCCCAGACGATCATCGCGCACGAAGGGGTAACTGCCGATGTCCACAGTGGGATGAGCGTCCTGGATAGCCGAAAGGGGGCTGGCAATTTCGCTCTCGCGCAGCCAAACGGTGACACTCAGGCTAGCAATGGGCGCGCCCCGAGGCAGTTGCGATATCACGTCCTCGAGCATGGCCTCGAGGATACGCGGCACCCCGGGGAGCACGAAGACGTTCTCGACCCGGAAGCCGGGCGCGGCGCTCACGGGATTGTCGATGAGCGTGGCGCCAGCAACGACCTGCGCCATCCTGAGTCGTGCCTCATTGATCGCCTCGGGGCCGTAGTGCTCCACAAGTCGGCGCACGGCCTCGGGATCTTCTGCCACCCTGCGGCCGAAAGCAGCGGCCACGCATTCCGTGGTGATGTCATCGTGCGTAGGACCGATGCCCCCGGTCGTGAACACGAAATCGTAGCTTGCGCGCAGTGCGTTCACCCCTGCGACGATCGCTTCGAAGCGATCGGCCACCACGCGTGTTTCCAGCAGCCGCACCCCGCGGTCGCCCAGCGCCTTGGCCAACAGCTGCAGATTGGCATCCCGTGTGCGCCCGGAGAGGATCTCGTTGCCGATGATGAGGATGGCCGCGGTTTTCATGTCAGCCTTGCGACAGGGGCGTGGGGAGTTCCACCCGCAGGTTGTCGATCAATCGCGCCGACCCCAGCCACGCTGCGGCAAGGATCTGCAGGCTGCGGTCGCCGGCCCGCGGTAGATCCAGATCCTCCGCGCGCCGCACGCTGAAGTATTCCGGCCTGAAACCCGCGGCGGCAAGCTCAGCCATGGCTGCAGTCTCGATCGCGGTGAGCGAATGCTTACCGCTCGCAAGTTTCTCCGCAGCTGTCTGCAGCAGCGCATGGATGCGCGGCGCACGCGAACGTTCTTCTGCATTCAGGTAACTGTTGCGTGAGCTCATCGCGAGTCCGTCGGCTTCCCGCACAATGGGCATGCCGAGAATCTCCACAGGCATGAGCAGGTCGCGCGTCATGCGCTTGATTACCAACACTTGCTGGTAGTCCTTTTCCCCGAACAGCGCCACATCAGGTTGTACATTGATGAAGAGCTTGCTCACCACCGTCGCCACCCCGGAGAAATGCCCCGGCCGATACTGACCGCACAGGAGTGCGGACAGCACAGGCACGGTCACGCGCGTATCCTCTTCGATCCCACCCGGATAGAGCTGGTCCAGATTCGGCGCGAAAAGCAGGTCGAGACCGGCTGCCGACAGCTTCTGCTGATCGGCCTCCAAGGTGCTCGGATAGCGCGCATAGTCTTCACCCTTTCCGAACTGGATCGGGTTGACGAAGATGCTGACCACGGTGCGATCAGCGAGCGCGCGTGCTCGCTCCAGCAGGGAGATGTGGCCCGCGTGCAGATTGCCCATGGTTGGCACCAGTGCGATACGCGCACCTTCACGTCGCCAGCCCTGGATGCGGCGGCGCAGATCTTCAAGCGAAAAGACGGTTTCCATGGGAAAAATTCGCTACGCGGGGCCGCGGAGTGTAATCCAACTCTAAACAGCGAGGCGAGCGGGATCCGGCGGACTGGTCGATGGAAAGAGCCCTTCCTCCCCGGGTTCCAGCAACTGTCGGCCCGTTACTCCCGTTTCCAGAGCCCGGATCAGTGCGTTGAAGTGTCGGGTATCGTGCAGCAGGTCCACCCGGTCGGTTTCCACCAGCAGCACGGGCGCGGCTTGGTAGTCCCGAAACAGCCGATCGTAGGCGGCCTGCAGACTGCCCAGATATTCGGGAAGAATCTGCTGCTCGCAGGCGATTCCGCGCCGTGCGATACGCGCTTTCAGTACGCGAATGGGTGCGACCAGATAGATGACCACGTCAGGCGTGGGCACCCGCGGCGCGAAGCGCGCGAAGATTTCCTCATAGAGCCGGAATTCCTCTGTGTTGAGTGAGATTTCGGCAAAGATTCGGTCTTTTTCGAACATGAAATCCGCGACCAGCCCCGGTGAGAACAGGTCGCGTTGCGCCAACGCCTGTAATTGCTGTGTACGCTGACACAGAAAGTGCAGTTGTGTGGCAAGTGCATGTCGGGCAGGGTCGCGGTAGTAGTCGGGCAGAAAGGGATTTTCGTCGGCGCCCTCCAGCAGGGTCTCCCAGCCGAAATAATCGGCGAGACGTCGGGTCAGGCTGGTCTTGCCGACCCCGATGGGACCTTCCACCGCAATATGCCTGAGCAGGGGCATGTGCTCAGGTGCTGCTCGCGTGCTGGGTGAGCCTGACGATGCCGGCCTCGTTCATGCGCTCCTGCAGTCTCGCGGGTGTCGGCAGGCCCGGGATTTCAAGTTCGGGTGCTATTTCGGCCAAGGGAAACACCACGAACGCCCGCAGGGCGAGACCGGGGTGAGGCACGATCAGACGGGCATCCGAGATACACGCGGAGCCGAAGGTCAGGAGGTCCAGATCGAGCGTGCGCGGCCCCCAGCGACGCCCGCGCACCCGATGGTGAGCCCGTTCCACGCCTTGCAAGGCATCGAGCAGCGCATGCGGGCTCAGTCTTGTCTCAAGCAGCGCTACGGCGTTGATGTAGTCGGGCTGATCCTGGGGACCCAGAGGTGGGTTGCGATAGAGCGAGGAGGCGGCAACCAACCGGGACTCGGGCAGGGATTCGAGTGCTCGCAGCGCGGACCGGGCTTGCGCCTCGGGGTCATCGAGATTGCTCCCGATGCCAACGGCGGCAAGCACGCTTTCCGCCGTCACCGGATCAAGCGCCGGCATCATCCGCGCTGCGGCGCGAACGCCCACTGCGCCGCCGCCGCCGTTTCGGGCGACGTGCTTCACCACCTTGAGGAGTGCCGGATTCCATCAGCTGTGCGCGCCCAGCCTCGTCCGACTCCAGAAAGTGAGTCCACCAGTCCGCAGCTTCCTGCACGGGCTCTCCCGCAGCGGCGCGCAACAGCAGGAAATCGTAGGCAGCGCGGAAGCGTGGATGTTCCACCAGACGTGGCGCGCGCTTTGACGTGTGTCGCATGAGGCGGGGCTGCAAGGCCCAGATCTCGCGCGTGATGCTCGTGAACCGGCGCGGCATTGCGATGCGTGCCACTTGCTTGGAGATCACCGTATCGGCCGCGAACTGCACGGCCTCGATGGGGCTCAAGCCATTGGCCAGATTGGTCTGGGTTTCGTCCTCCACACTCTGCCAGAGCAGCGCGGCGAACAGGAAAGCCGGTGTGACAGGCTTGCCTTCGGCGATGCGCAGATCGGTATTATCGAGCGCGGCGGTGAGCAGGCGATTGACGAACTCGCCTTCATTGCCATCGAGCGCCTTGTCGGTGAGTGGGCACAGGCAGTGGAAGAGGCCATGCCTGCGCAACATCTCGAAGCTTGCCCGCCCACAACCGCCGTGAAAGAGCTTGAGCATCTCATCGAACAGGCGCGCGGGAGCGATATCTTCCAGCAGATTGCGCAGACGTGCGATGGGCTCGAGGGTGGCGGGCTCGATCTCGAAATCGAGCTTGGTTGCAAACCGCGCAGCCCGCAGCATGCGCACCGGATCCTCGCGGTAACGTGTTTCCGGGTCACCCAGCAGACGCAATCGTCTGGCGCGGATGTCCTCCACACCACCTGTGTAGTCGACGATCGAGAAATCCGCGATGTCGTAATAGAGGGAGTTGACCGTGAAGTCGCGCCGCCAGACATCGTCATCGAGTGACCCATAGACGTTGTCGCGCAGGATGCGGCCTTCGTCAGTCATGGCCGCGCCATCCGCCTCCCCGTCGTGGGCTGCGCGAAAGGTGGCTACTTCGATAATCTCGCCACCGAACTGGACATGAGCCAGGCGGAACCGGCGACCGATGAGGCGGCAGTTGCGAAAGAGCTCGCGCACCTGTTCCGGCAGCGCGTCGGTCGCCACATCAAAATCCTTGGGTTGGCGACCCAGCAGCAGGTCGCGCACGCTCCCGCCCACCAGCAGGGCGCGGAAGCCGGCCTTGTTCAGGCGATAGAGCACCTTGAGTGCATTTTCGGAAATCTGCTTGCGGGAGATCGGGTGTTCGGCGCGCGCATAGATGCGCGGGCGGGGATGAAGTGGGATGACTTCACCGCGGGGGGTCTGCTGGGGGTCCAATGAGGCTCCTGAATAATGCTCTGTCTCGGGGACGTCTGGGCCATGGTGCCGGCCCGACCGTGATGCCTATAATACACGCCCTCGTCACGCTCCCTTCGTCTAGTGGCCCAGGACGTCGCCCTCTCACGGCGAAAACAGGGGTTCGAGTCCCCTAGGGAGCGCCAATTTCAACCCCCGCAGGTCGCCAAGTGTTCCGCCCAGGCAACCGGGCGGGCCAATTCGGGCATGGGCCGGGCGTCATGCCCCCGGGAGATTCCAGCCATGGCCAGCAATCTGTTCGACCTCACAGGCAAAGTTGCCCTCATCACAGGCTCCAGCAAAGGGATCGGCAAGGCGATTGCAATAGCCATGGCGCGTCAAGGCGCGAAGGTCGTCATTTCCAGTCGCAAAGCCGAGGTCTGCGCCGAGGTCGCCCGCGCCATCAATGACGAAATGCCGCAAGGACCCGGCGGTGCGGTGTCCATTCCCGCCAACATCGGAACCCGTGAGGCCATCACTTCACTGGTGGCCGAAACGCGTGCGCGCCTCGGACATATCGACATCCTCGTCTGCAATGCCGCGGTGAATCCCTTCTACGGCAGCATGAGCGAGCTGCCTGATGCGGCCTTCGAGAAGATCCTCAAGGTCAACATCATGTGCAATCACTGGCTGGCCCAGGAGGTTCTGCCGGAAATGAAGGCGCGGCGGGATGGCGCAATCATCGTCGTGTCTTCCATCGGGGGAATCAAAGGCCACGAACAGTTGGGCGCGTACTGCATCTCCAAGGCGGCGGATCTGCAGCTGGTGCGCAACCTGGCGTGCGAGCACGGGCCGGATAACATCCGCGTGAATGCGATTTCACCGGGACTCATCCGCACGGATTTTGCGCGCGCACTGTGGGAAGACCCGGAGAATCTCGCGCGCCGGACCGCCCACGATCCCTTGCGCCGCATCGGCGAGCCGGAAGAAATCGCCGGGATCGCCGTCTACCTGGCTGCAAAGTCCGGCAGCTTCACTACCGGACAGAATTTCGTGATTGACGGGGGTAGTACGATCTCGGCGTGAGCCTCGCGCCGCGTCAGTTCAGGGCGCCCCATCCAGCTGAATCGTCCCGGTGACCGTGACGGTCATGGCCTGCTCGCCGGCTTCCATCTGCGCGGGTGCACGGGTGGCTGCCATCGCACCTTCTGCCATGGCAGTCATGCGCGGATAGTGCACAGGGCCCGGCATGCCGCCAGTCCCACCCACGTCCAGTTGCACGATGCGATATCCGGGGCGGCCCAGATCCTTGGCGATGCGCGCGGCGCGTGTCTGGAATCTGGCCAAGGCTTCGCTGGTGAGGCCTGCTTCCACCGTTTCACGCCTTGCCCGTGACACACCAAAACCCACGGATTCCACGGCCAGTTTCGTTTGCAGCCTGGACATCAGTTCACCCAGTGTCGCGGCGTCGGCACTCTCCAGACGCAGACTCTGGCGTGCCCGCCACCCGCTGATCACGGTCGAATCCTGGCCGTACACCGGATAGGTGCTGTACTGCTGGGTCTGCAGCTTGAGGCCCTTCACGGCCTTGGCCTCGGCCAGCGCCCAGGCCATGGTCGCGTTGATTTCCGCGGCCACCTTGGGCTGGTTCTGTCCTTGCCGCTCGACATAGAGCACGGCAATGGTGAGATCGTTGGCGATGTCATCAGTCGCGCTCACCGCGAGATTCACACGGTCAAGCATGGGGTGTCCGCGATGTTCCCGGGCACTCGACACCGTGGTGAAAATCGTGAGGCTCAACAGCAACAAGAGATTTTTCATGGCAAGGCTCTCCACAGGTGATGCCCCGGAGTATACGCAAGGCGGGCCCCGCAGGCGGTTTCCCGCTGCACGCTCAATGAAAATCCCGGGCCCGAACATCCAGCTCACCCAGCAGGGCGCTGAGATCATGCAGACGCGAGGCGACCAGGTGTTGCACTCCATCTGCCGACTCCACCCGTCCTTCCACGCACAGCAAGCGTGATTCCAGCAACACCCGGCGCTGCTGCTCGTACAGGCTACGCCAGACGATGACGTTCACCATGCCGTGCTCGTCTTCCAGTGTGAGGAAGGTGGTGCCATTGGCGGTGGAGGGACGTTGCCGCGACGTAACGAGACCTGCATGACGTACCGGCGTGCCGTGCATGAGTGCACGCAGCGCCCGTGAGTTCAGGCAGCGGCGCGCCTTGAGCCGTGCGCGCAGGATCTCGAGCGGATGACGACCGAGCGTGAATCCCAGGCTGGCATAATCCGCCAGCAGGTTGGCAGCTTCGCCTGGCACCGGCAGGCGCACCTTCTCCTCTGGTGCAGCTGCCAGCAGCGGACGGGAAGACTCCACGCCGGCCGCCGCCCAGTGTGCCCGGTGACGATGACCTGCCAGTCCCCGCAGGGCTCCGGCCTCGGCCAGCAGACTGCGGGCCTTGGCATCCAGCCCTGCACGCAAGCAGAGATCCTGCACATCCCTGAAAGCACCCGCTTTTCTCGCCTCCACCAGACGCCCGCCTGCGGTGGTAGACAAGCCCCGGATCTGCTGCAGGCCGAGGCGGATCGCAGGCTGCCTGTCGGCATCATCCGCCCGCGGTTCGAGCGTGCATTCCCAGTCACTGCAGCGGACATCCACGGGCCGAACCTCCACCCCATGCCGTCGTGCATCCTGCAGCAGCTGGTCCACACCATAAAAACCCATGGGCTGGGAGTTGAGCAGGGCGCAGGTGAAGGCGGCGGGCTCATGGCATTTGAGCCAGCAGCTCACATAGGTGATGAGCGCAAAGCTTGCGGCATGTGATTCGGGAAAGCCGTAACTGCCGAAGCCCTTGATCTGGTCGAAGACCTGCAAGGCAAAGGCAGTGGCATAGCCGCGCGCTTCCATGCCCTCCACGATGCGCTCACGGAAGTACTCGAGCCCGCCCCGACGTTTCCACGCCGCCATGGACCGTCGGAGCTGATCAGCCTCTCCGGGCGTGAATCCGGCGCCGACGATTGCAAGCTGCATCACTTGCTCCTGGAACAGCGGCACACCCAGGGTGCGTTCAAACACGGCGCGCAGTTCCGGCGAGGGATAGTCCACGGGTTCCAGGCCCTGTCTGCGCCGCAGATACGGATGCACCATGTCGCCCTGGATGGGGCCGGGGCGCACGATAGCCACTTCAATCACCAGATCATAGAAACAGGCTGGCTTCAGACGCGGCAGCATGGCCATCTGGGCCCGGGATTCGATCTGGAAAGTGCCGATGGTGTCGGCGCGCTGGATCATCGCGTAAGTCGCCGCATCGTCAGCCGGGATCGTGGCTGGTGTCAGCGTCACACCCCGTACCTCCTGCAGCAGGTGCAGGCATTTGCTGACACAGGTCAGCATGCCGAGGGCAAGACAATCCACCTTGAGCAGGCCGAGTGTCTCCAGATCGTCCTTGTCCCACTGGATGATGGTCCGCGCGGGCATGGCGGCGTTTTCCACCGGCACCAGATGATGCAAGGGCTGTTCGGAAATCACGAAGCCACCCACGTGCTGTGAGAGATGGCGCGGCATATCGAGCAATGCACAGGCGAGGGTGATGACCCGGCGGATCAGGCGATCCTCAGGATCAATGCCGTACTCGCGCAGGCGGTCATCGATGGGGGTGTCGCCCTCCCACCATGACAAGGCACGACTCAGAACATCTATCTGCGCTGCGGGCAGTCCCAGAACCTTGCCCACATCACGCACTGCACTTTTGGCGCGATAGCAGATGACGGTGGCTGCAAGCGCGGCACGCTCACGGCCATATTTTTGATAGACGTACTGGATGACTTCCTCGCGGCGCTCATGTTCGAAATCGATATCGATGTCGGGGGGCTCGCGGCGCTCACGCGAAATGAAACGCTCGAAAAGAAGCGCATGCCGTGCCGGATCGACTTCCGTCACGCCAAGCGCAAAACACACGGCTGAATTGGCCGCGGAGCCGCGCCCCTGGCACAGGATCCCGCGACTGCGGGCATGACGCACCAGATCATGCACCGTCAGAAAGAACGGCTCGTAGCCGAGCTCCTCGATGAGAGACAGCTCATGCTCGATCTGGGTTGCAACCGCCGGTGGAGTGCCCGCGGGCCAGCGCCACGCGGCACCCTGCCAGGTGAGCATGCGCAGCCAGCCGGTGGGTGTTTCTCCCGGTGGCACCAGTTCATGTGGATACTGATAGCGCAATTGCCCGAGATCGAAAGTGCAGCGTCGGGCAATGACGAGTGTCTCAGCCAGCAGATCCCGGGGATAGATGGCAGCAAGCGCGCGGCGCGTGCGCAGGTGGCGCTCTCCATTCGGAAAGAGAAAAGCGCCCGCCTCTTCCAGCGTGCAGTGATGACGAATCGCGGTGAGTACATCCTGTACCGGGCGGCGTGCACGCTCATGCATGTGCACATCACCCGCCGCCACGCAACGCAGGCCGAGCTCTTTTGCCAACGCGCGCAAAGCTTCAAGGTGCGCCTCGTCATCCGCACCCCGATGCAGTTCCACCGCCAGCCAGGCGCGCCTGCCGAAGATTTCCCTCACCCATTGCCCCTGCGCCCGGGCAGCGTCCACAGGCTGTCCGCCATGGGGGTCGCAGGCGGGCAGCCACAGCGCGAGCACACCCAGCATGCCGGGCGTGAAATCTGCGCGATCCAGGTGATAGGAGCCTTTCTCTGCCTGGCGTCGGCCTTGGGTGATGAGGCGGCAGAGGTTGGTATAGCCCGCAGCATTCTCTGCCAGCAAGACCAGTTTCAGCCCATCCGCCAGTGTGAGCTCCGTGCCTGTGATGAGTGGCACGCCGGATTCCCTCGAGGCCTCCAGTGCACGCACCACGCCCGCCATGGAACATTCATCGGTAATGGCCAGTGCCTGATACCCGAGGGATTTCGCGCGCGCGAAAAGCTCTCGTGCGCTGGAGGCGCCACGCCCGAAACTGAAGGCGCTCAGGGCGTGCAGTTCGGCGTATTCGATCATGCAAACCAGCCGTGGAGCATCCAGTGATCCGCCGTACTGCCGGCTTGACGGAAGACCCAGGCACGCTGTCCCTGCGGGGTTTCGATGACGTAGTAATCGCGGCGGATGTCGCCTTCATCCCACCAACCGGATTCGATGCGTTCGGGGCCTGCGAGAATTCCTTTCACGGTGCCCCGCCACGGCACCGGAGGCGCAAGCAACCAGGTGGGTCGTCGCGGCATTGCGCCGCTGGCAGGTTCACGCGTCAGCACAGGGACGGCGCGCAGGCTGCGTTCAGGACGCGCATCCGCATGTGGCTGGAGCTGAAAAAGCACGTCCTCGCCCAGACGTGCGCGCAGGCGTTCGCGCAGGATTTCCCAGGAACTGCCATCACCACAGGCGCGCGCAAACAGATCGCCCGGCGCAGGATTGAACGGCGGCAGATCGCGCGCCAGCAGACTCAGTCCCTGTACCGGGGCGCACAGCATCGTCTGTTCGAGTTTCACCCGGCAGAGCTCGAAGAGCTGGGCCGCATCCCGCGCAGGGGCGAGCAGCCCGATGGTCAGTGTGGTGGCGGGCCTGTTGGCATGTTCCAGCTGCAATTCGAAGCGCTGCACGCCTTCCTCACGGCGACTCAGCCAGGTCGAAAGATCCTCGATCATTCGGCGCAGGGGAAAGAGCAAGGCTGTGTGATGCACCAGCTCGTGGTTGAACTCGAGCCGCGCTGCGAAGAAATCGGGAGGCTGATAACACTGCCTCGGATCCGGACACTCTCCATACAGCCGCGCCAGATGGTGTGGCAACGCAGGACCGAAGCGACGCCTGAGCCCGGCCCTGGGCAGGGCCAGCAGCTGGCGCAACGTATGTACCCCCATTTTCGCGAGGCTCTCGCAGCTCCCCACGGGCAATCTCGCCGCGGAGAGCGGTACGGAGCTCAGAGCTGAGGCGAGGGCGGAGTCGCGGGTGATGGCCACGTTGCGCCCCGCCCCGGCCAGCACACAGGCCGCCAGCGGCGTCGGGGCCAGGGCGATCCGATGCCGGAAGCCGAGCGCCCTCAGATCCCGTGTCAGGCTCTCGCGAAATCGCGGCCAGGGGCCGAAGAGCCCGAGGCTTGCCTCCACTTCGAGTACCAGGGCGTCTTGATCCTCGAGGCTCACGAGCGAGCTGTAGCGATAGGCCCAGGCGGCGATCAGTTCGAGCGGACCGACGCTCCCGCCCGTCGGCTGCGTGGAGAGGGACGCTGCCGGGTTGTCAGCAGACAGAGGCGCAGGCGGCAGCTGGTGACGGAGCGCACCATCCAGCGCCAGGTGAGGCAAAACGATTCCAGCCCAGAGCATGCGCCCCCCGCTGCATCAGTGGAGCAGGCTGGCGCGCAGGCGGATTGCCTGGGCAGGCGGATTGCGGCCACGACATTTGAGGATCCGCAGCAGTGTCCCGGCCGGCGTGGCCTCCACGGCCAGCCGGAGCGGCGCTGGGGAGGCCTGACGTGCCTGGGAGGCGCCCCGGAACAGGAAACCCAGCGTCCGGCCATGCTCTGCCGCAACCTGCAGGCGACGCAGGGTCTTGTCGTCCGGGGCCGTGAGCCAGCCCAGCACCGCGCCACAACAGCCGGCCCGCAGTGCCTGCTCCATGGCCCAGCAGGCGCTGTCTGCCCCTGTCTCCAGAAGATGCAGCTGTGCCAGCCGCACGCCCGCCCGCTGCCAGGCCTGAACACAAGGGCGATGAGGCGGCGCCACCAGCAGCACCGGCTGCTCTGCCGTGGTGATCGCGGCCAGCGCAGGGAGGATCAGCGACAGTTCGCCGAGCCCGGCGGCAGGCGTGAGTACTTCCACCAGACCGGATTCTGGCCAGCCGGGCACTGGCAGGGCCGCATCCAGTGCCTGCAGCCCCGTGGAACAGCGTGCCCGTCCAGTGCTCTCGGCAGCGCCGGGGCCACGCCAGACCCGGGCCTCACGGAGCAAGGATTCCAGCGCGGGATGGGTGGGCTTCATGCGCGACGTACCAAACCGCAGTAAAGGCCCTCGATGGCGAAACTGGCCAACGGCGAGACCTCGATGGGCGCGTAGTCCGGATTACGGGGCAGGAGCGTGATGCGGTCAGCTTCACGCCGCAGTCGCTTGACGGTGATTTCATCTTCGAGCCGGGCCACCACGATCTGGCCATCGAGGGCGAGGGGCGTGCGGTGCACGGCAATGAGATCGCCTTCCAGAATCCCCTCATCGCGCATCGAATCCCCGCGCACGATGAGCAGGCAGTGAGGAATGAGCGAGAAGAGGCTCCGGTCCACTCGCACGACGGGCGGTTCGTCCTGCAGATCCGCCCCGATGGGAATGCCTGCCGCAACCCGCCCCAGGATGGGCAGGCTCAGGGTTTCGCTACGCGGATTGAGGCCAGGCACCCGGATCCCGCGGGCCCGACCCGGCAGCAACTCCAGATGACCCTTGGTGGCCAGCGCCTGCAGGTGCTTGTGGGCCGCCCTGACCTGATTGAAGCCAAAGGCCTGGGCGATCTCGGCGAGCGTAGGTGGCAGGCCCTGCTCCGTGATCCGTGTGGTCACGAAGTCCAGAATGGCCTGCTGACGATCGGTGAGTGCTCTCATAGGTACAAATATATTGACCTTTCATCGCGATCACCAGCCCGGGCTCAGTGCGGAAGCAGGGGTGCAACCCGGTAGCCCAGGCGCGGGAAATGGACCTGCACGAGGCCCGCGCGCGGATCCTCACGCTGCAGCACCACCCGTCGGGCATCGATGCAGACCAACGTTCCCTGCACCGGGGCGGAAGTCCGCTCCTCCGGTTCCACGCACACGGGCAGGCCCGGCACGAGCTCACCCGGGCCGTGGGCCGGCAATGCCTGCGGCGAACTGTCGCGGGCGATGGCGAGGGCCTCGGTGGGCGTGAGCTCTGTGCGTTCTCCGTGACCTATGGCCGCGAGGCGGGCCATCCAGTCCAGCACTCGTGCGTCACGCGTGAAATGTTCCAACAGACGCTGTGGCAATTGTTCCAGGAACCACAGGCAGTGATAGAGCGCGAAGTCGGCCAGGCTGGGCATGGCGCCGAGCAGATACGGGGTTCCCCGGCCCAGCAGATCCTCCACCCAACGCATTTGCGGCTGCAGCTGCTGCGCAGCCTCCTGACCTGCGGCACGGGTCCGCGTGAGTGAGGGTGCGGCGTGGCCGCGCATGGCAGCGCGATCGGCATGAAACGTCTCGGGCAGGTGCTCCGCATTCGCACCCACCACAGTGCGGGCGCAGGACCAGAAGAAACTCTCCTCGGCCCAGCGCACGATGACTTGCATCAGGCCGCGTTGATCTGGTGGATAGAGCGTCGGCGAGGGATGGCGTGCTTCCAGCTCCTCTGCAATCAGGCGCGTATCACAGTAGAGGTCCGCACCGATCTGCAGGCTGGGTGTGCGCCGGTATCCGCCGGTGAGCGCGGTGTAGTCCGGCTTCGGCATCACGGCGGGAATCACCACCGAGCGCCAGGCGAGCTGCTTGAATCCGCACACCAGCCGGATTTTCTCGGCGAACGGTGACAGATCGTAGTGGTGGAGGATGAGCTCGGACATCACAGGCTCTCGCATCAGACAGACCATCGCATGGTAGCAGTGGCTGTGCCGGCCCATGGCGGGCCCTTAAGATGCGGTCATGTGCGGACGTTATGCGCTCTATGGTCCCTATGCCAGTCTGGATCCGGAATGGCAGTCGGGTTGGCATGCCTTGCTGCCGGCCGCGCTGGGCAGCACCGCGCGCTACAACATCGCGCCCAGCCAGGATCTGCCCGTGGTGACGCTGGAGGCCGGAGAGCCTGTGGTGCGGCAGTTGCGTTGGGGACTCATCCCGCACTGGGCCAGGGACATGAAGATGGCTTTCTCCACCATCAATGCGCGTGCGGAGGGATTGTTGGAGAAACCTGCGTATCGCGATGCCTGGCGCATGGGCCAGCGTTGCCTGGTGCCTGTCAGTGGCTGGTATGAATGGCAGTTGTTGCCAGGAGGCCGCAAACAGGCCTGTTATTTCCATGCAGACAATGCCCGCAATCCGATGATGCTTGCCGGGCTCTGGTCTGAATGGCAGGGACCTCAGGGCAACCCCATCCGCAGCTACACCATCATCACCACGGAAGCGCTGGACATCGTCGCTGAAGTACACGACAGGCAGCCGCGTGTTCTCGCCACGCGTGACTGGCTGCCATGGCTGCTCGCCGACACGCGCGCAGCTCGCCAGTGGTTGGCTCCGGAATCCATTCCGGTGACGTGGCATCCGGTGGGCGCCACCGTGGGCAATGTGCGCCAGGATCATCCCGGCCTCATCGCATCACTGGAGGAAGACGACACGGCACCGCGCAACGGCGAGTTGTGGTAGCGGGCCGCTGCGTCCTTTGCAGCTATACTCATCCGCCTTCAGCCCGTCAGAGACACCGCGAGGACCACGCCTTATGAGCACGCATCGCATTGCCGTCATTCCCGGAGATGGTATCGGTCTCGAGGTCGTGCCAGAGGGCTTGCGAGTTCTGGAGGCCGCGGCGCACCGCTTCGGTATCGCACTGGAGTGTGATCACTTCGACTTCGGATCCTGCGCGTACTACCTCAAGCACGGCCGCATGTTGCCCGCAGACTGGAAGGATCAGATCGGTGGGTACGATGCACTATTCTTCGGTGCGGTGGGCTGGCCGGCCACCGTGCCCGATCACATTTCGGTCTGGGGCTCCATCCTCACTTTCCGGCGGGAATTCGATCAGTACGTGAACCTGCGCCCCGTCCATCTCATGCCCGGCATCGCATCTCCGCTCGCCAATCGTCAGCCTGGTGAGATCGACTTCTATGTGGTGCGCGAGAACACCGAGGGTGAATACAGCAACATGGGCGGACGCATGTTCCAGGACACACCACGCGAACTGGTGGTGCAGGAAACAGTGATGACGCGCACAGGGGTCGATCGCGTGCTCAAATTCGCCTTCGATCTGGCAGCACGTCGTCCCCGCAAACATCTGACTTCCGCCACCAAGTCCAATGGCCTGTCGATCAGCATGCCATTCTGGGACGAGCGCGTGGCGGTCATGGCCGCAAACTATCCGGACGTGAGGGTGGACCAGTACCACATCGACATCCTCACCGCGAATTTCGTGATGCACCCGGACTGGTTTGATGTGGTGGTGGCGAGCAATCTCTTCGGCGACATCCTGTCTGATCTTGGACCGGCCTGTACCGGCACGATAGGCATTGCCCCGTCAGCCAACATCAACCCGGATCGCACTTCGCCCAGCCTGTTCGAACCCGTGCATGGTTCGGCGCCGGATATTGCCGGCAAGGGCATCGCCAATCCCATCGGGCAGATCTGGTCTGCGGCGCTGATGCTGGAATTTCTGGGTCATCAGGCGGCGCATGATGCCATCTTCGGTGCCATCAAGGCTGTGCTGGCCGCCGGTCCCGCCCATGCGCCGCTGACACCGGATATCGGGGGCAAGGCCGGCACGCGTGACCTCGGCATCGCAATCGCAGAAGCCGTGGCACGCGGCTGACAGGCGGGGCTACACGGTGTAGCTGAGCGCCGCGTAATAGAGCCGCGCGTACTCGGCTATCCGATCGGCCTGATCGACTCCGTTGATCACGCGCCGTGCGTTGCGCCAGTCCTCACGTTCTGCATTGAAGAATTCGCCGAGGTGACGACCCGTGTACCAGCCCTCCATCATGCCGCGTAACAGGATCTGTTGGGCGACCGCAGGCTCCAGCGCCAGCCCGGGTTCTTCCTCCAGATTGATCCCGATGGCTTTGCCGGCGCGTCGGTAATTGCTCTTCCAGGTCAGCTGTACGAGGCCACGTCCCGCGTAGCGCACACCGTCGCCCACCTGGGTGTTGCCATGCCGGCGCGCGCGATCGGGATCATCCCCCGAAATGTCATAGCGTTTGCGCAGGTAGAGCGTTCCGCCGCGTTCGACCACCGGACGGAGCGTTTGCCCGGTTTCATGATGCGCGGTGCCCAGCATGTAGGCGAACCAGCGATCATCCTCTGCCGCGTATTGCGCTTCCCAGGCATCGAGCAGCGCGCTCAGACCCTCCACCTGACCTTGGCGCAATTTGCCCGCGAAGAGGTACTCGCGGATGAAAGAGAAAAAGAACTTTCGGTTCAGACAACCAGCGGTAGTGGTCTCGGGTGTATCCACTCAATGCACCTGCGGTTTCTTCCATGCATCGCGGCGGTCGATGGATCGTAGCCGAACCTCGAGCACGCGACGATCCCGGCTGATCCGCAGTGGCACCTCAACGCCCGCTTCTCCCAGTGCCCACAGCTGGCGGTAGAACGCGGGCAGTTCCCGCACCGGGGTTTCCCCGAGGGCGAGGATTACATCGCCCTCGCGCAGTACCGCGGCGCCCGGGGCGCCCGGGTAGAGCCCGCCAATGACCAAGGCCTCTGCCGTCTGCGCCACAAACACACCAAGCCAGGGGCGAGCGGGTCCCGGCACATGCCCGTAACGCGACAAGTCCTCGAGGATGGGCAGCAGCAGATCGACCGGGACACTCAGGTTGCCTGCGCGGGGCGTGCCTGCACCCACCACGTTCTCGAGATACAGCGAACCGATGCCGCACAATCTCCCTCGCGCATCGAGCAGCGCTGCACCACCCCAATCCGGATGCGCGGGCGCGGTGAAGATGGCCCGCTCGAGCAGGTACTCCCAATACCCCGCAAATTCCGTCAGCGCTGTCACCGTGGCCGACAGCGCCCAGTCGGGGCCGCCTGCGCCGGCAAGCACTACTGAATCACCCTCGACAAGCGCGCTCGCGCTGCCCAGCTGCAAGGGTGCTCCGGTGAGGCGGCCCAGTCCCCGCAGGAGCCCGAAACCGCTCGCGTAGTCGTAGGCGAGGATTTCGGCGGTCACAGCCTGTCCGCGATGGTCGACTATCCAAGCCTGTTCCGCCTCGGCCACCAGGTAGCCAATGGTAAGCACCAGACCCTGCTCATCGAGCAGAACGCCATGTCCACCGCGCTCGGTCCCCAGCATTCGGGCAGTGGCCGCGTCCTCCGGAATCCGCGTGCGCAAGGACACCAGCCCGGTCAGGGTCTGCGCGAGGTCGTAGTCCAGCTCGGCCTGCTTCGGCCTGAATTCGGGGAGCACCCCAGTATCGGACATCTCACTCATCCAAATCCTCTTGGGATACACGAACGCCGGGTTCGAGTGTAGTCCCGCGCCCCGCTGTGCGGGGATTTTTCCCGTAAGCCCTTGTGCAACACGATATTTATCTTAGATAATAGGATTAAGTATTAGTTATAAACTATTGAATAAATTGAAGAAACAGAAATTTTAGAATGCTTTTCCGTAAGCCCCGATCCTGCGACTCGACGCTCACGTGCCCCAAATGGGCCGGCGATGCCGTGGGCCGGGGAGTCGGCTACGTTGCTGCGAGAGCGCTTCCATGACGCGAGAAACCCTGCTGTCGGCCTACGGTTTCCGCTACCTCAAGCTGATGACGTTCCTCAGCACGGCCAGTGCGGTGGCCTATGCCTGGCACCAGCCGCGGGGAGGCGCCAACGGGGGTACCTGGCTCGGCTATACGCTTGGCACCGTGGGCGCGCTGCTAATCGTCTGGCTGATTCTGCTGGGCGCACGCAAGCGGGCCTACCGTACCCGAATCGGCACCTTGCGCGGCTGGCTCTCGGCTCACGTTTATCTCGGTCTTGCGCTTGCCATCATCGGTACCCTGCATACGGGATTCCAGATAAATTTCCGGGAATTGAACGTCCATGCCCTCAGCTACGTGCTGATGATGCTGGTGATCGCGAGCGGCATCTGGGGCGTCGCGGCCTATCTGCGCAACCCGCTGCGCATGAGTGAACTGCTCAATGGACGCAATCTGTCAGGCCTGCAAACAGGCCTAACTGCGGTAGACGAAGATTCACGTGTCCTGGCGGCAAGCCTCGGCGGGCAATGGCCAGGGCTCATCGAAGAGTCTGCGCGCGCACGGCTGTTCTCTTCACCGCTGGGGCGACTGAGCCGCCCACCCCGGAATTGCGCCACCGGGCGCGCGGTTGCTGCCTTGCGAGAGGCGAGCCTTGGTGGGGATGCAGGTCTGCGCGAGCTCTATGCCTTGCAGGTCAGGCGTGCCCGTCTGTTAGCGGAGATGCGTGACTTTCTGCACACCAAAGCTTGGACGGATCTATGGCTGGTGTTCCATGTGCCCCTCTCCTTCGCCCTGCTGGCGGCGCTGATAGCGCACATCGTCAGCGTATTTCTGTACTGGTAAGACATGGCCGGGCATACCGACAATCAATCTGCGGTGGTCCGTGAGCTTGCACGGCTGAAGCGACCGCTGGGCATGCGGCGGCTCCTCTCCTGGGTGCTTTTCGTCGGTGTCCTCGGCGTATTTCTCGGGCTGCCAGGTGTGGCCTCGCTTCGAGCCGCATGGGCGCCCTTTCTGGCTGAACCGGCGCAAGAGGCGCGCGTGTTGGCCGCACGGCCCGATCCGCAGAAACCGCCGGACTATATCGAAGCCTCCACCGCCAGCGCCTGGCATCTCGCTGACCAGACGGATCACGCCTATCCACCGCCCACTGCGGCAGGGCTCGACCGCGTATGGAATCCTGGGCCGCTGTCCGCCGCTCATGCACCGTGGTCGGACGACTGCAAGATCTGCCACAGCACTCCGTTCAAGCGGGTGCAGGATGCTGATTGCCTCGGCTGCCACAAGCTCATTCATGCTCACGTGGATCCAGACCGCATCGACGTGCCTGCTCTCGCAGCGCGCTGCGCGAGCTGCCACCAGGAGCATCGCGGCAGTTTCGCGCTGGCCGAGCAGAACCGGCATGCCGTGGGTAGTGACTGCGCAGACTGCCACAGTGAGATTCGCACACATTACCCGGAAACCCGGACGCGTCCTGTTTCAGATTTCGCGGATGCCCACCCGCAGTTTCGGGTGCAATTGCGTCATGACAATGGCAAGCGTGGTTTCCAGCGCGTTCGCCTGCCCGAGAAGGGCATGTTGAAGGAAGCCACCACCCTCAAGTTTCCGCATGACGTACACCTGAAACGCAGCGGTGTGCGCGGTCCTGCGGGCAAACAGCACATGAAATGCGCGGATTGCCACGCCCCGGATGCAGATGGCGTCAGCTTCCAGCCCGTCACCATGGCCGCGCATTGCCAGAGCTGTCATGCCCTGAAGATGGAGCCGGCTCTATCCAACCGGGAAGTTCCGCACGGGCCGGTCCCGGCGGTATTGGATACGTTGCGAGAGTTCTATGTGTTTGTCGCGACCACCGGCACCGTGCCGCGTGAGCCGGGACCGCTGACGGATACCGTGCTCGTCAGGAGGCCGGGGGAGTCACGCGCTCCACGGGTATTCGCGACTGCCGCAGGGGATGCCCACAGTCGAGCGAGCGCGTCGGCCATAGAGCTGTTCGAGAAGACTGCTTGCGTGGTGTGTCACGACGTCAAACGCCTTGCCGGCAAGGGCAAGCCCGACACACCGGGTGCCGATTTGCCGCAATGGAAGATCGCTCCGGTGCCGAAGGCCCACGGTTTCATGCCAAAGGCGCTGTTTGCGCACAGCGCGCACAGCACGGCGTCCTGCGAGACCTGCCATGCCGCGCGTACCTCCGACCATGCAGAGGAGGTGCTCATGCCTGGCATCAAGACATGCCGCGATTGCCACGCGGGATCCTCACCCGCACCAGACAAGGTGGCCTCGGACTGCGGGCTTTGCCACGGATTCCACTGGCCGGGGACGACCGTGCACGCGGCCGTGCCAGGCAGTGTTGAAGGGAATCCACAGTGAAAAAGGCTTGGCTGCCAGCCCTGTCTCTTCTGTTGATTGGCCTGTTATGCGTGCCTTCCGCATTCGCAACGTGCAGCCCACGTGACAAACGCCCGCGCCTCCACGCGCAAGAAGTGAACTGTATCGTCCAGCAAGCAGTGGAAGTGAGTACGCGCAAGGGCGTGACCGCCATGACGGTCGCGGTGACTGACCGGGTAGGCAATGTTCTCGGTCTTTACCAGCTCGGCGGAACGCCCAGCCGGGTGCGTATCCGCAGCGGGCTGCTTTCCGCGGTGCGCGGACTGGACAATGTCGTTCTGAATGATCTGCCGATTGTGGGTGAATCTGCAGCTCCGCGTGCGGCTATTGCCAAGGCCATTACCGCCGCATATTTCTCTTCGGCCGGGAACGCCTTCAGTACACGCACTGCCGGGTTTATCGTGCAGCGACATTTCCCGCCTCGGTTCCCGAATACGCCTGGCGGCCCATTGTTTGGCGTGCAGTTCAGTCAGCTCGCGTGCGGTGATTTCGTCCAGAAAGGCTCTGCGATCGGTCCTGGATCGCGAGCATCTCCTCTTGGCGCTGCCGCCGACCCGGGTGGCTTTCCTCTCTACAAGCGTGGGCAGATGGTAGGCGCCATCGGTGTGGTGGCAGGCACCAACTCGATCTACGGAATAGATCTGGATACCAGTCCTGTCGTACTCGACCAGGATCTTGAAGAAATCATTGCGCAGTCGGCCACCGCCGGATTTCAGCCCAAAGTAGGCATTCGCGCTGATCGAATCACGGCGGGGGGGATAACCCTGCGCTACACGGATTCGGATGGCCGCCTGCTGACCCCGGACACTGTCACGGGCGCTGTACCTTCGGCGGGCGCTTGGGTCCCGCTCACCAATTATTTTCCAGGCACCGGCGCGCGCACTGGTGTGCAATACGGCAAGGCAAAGTCGGGCTTCAAACCCGCTGCGGGCATGCTTGAAGGTTATTTTTCACTGCCACGGCGGCCGCCCCGTGCATCCGTCTTTCCCTCTACTGCCAGCCAGGGGGCGTTAGGTCTCACGCAGCGCGAAGTGGAGACCTTGCTCAAGCAAACGCTCGATGTGGCGAGAGTCACTCGTTCCCAGATTCGCCGACCCCTGGGAGAGTATGCGCAGGTCACTGCAACCGTCGTGGACGCTTCGGGCAATGTACTGGGGCAGGCGCGCACGCCCGATGCGCTCATCGACAGCAGCGATGTCACCATCCAGAAAGCACGCACGGCCGTGTTTTTTTCACGGCCTACAGCTGCTGATCGCCTCATCCTCGCCGGAGGAGAAAGCTATGTCACCAGTGCACAGACTTTCTTTGGCCGCAGCGATGCCTTTCGCAATGGACGGGCCTTCTCCACGCGCGCGATAGGCAGTATTCATCGACCCGATTTCCCGGATGGCATCGATAGGAGGCCACGTGGACCTTTGTCCCGGGGCGCCGACTGGAGCCCCTTCAATGTGGGTCTGGAACTGGATCTCGTACTGCGCAATTTGCAGATTCTGCGCGAGACCCCGGGTACTTGCACAGTCGATTCCTCGAACGTCGAGGTCAATATCGGCCTTGCCAATGGCATGACGATTTTCCCGGGTGGCTTTCCGATCTATCGGGAGATGAATGGCTCCCTTTACATCATCGGGGGCATCAGTGCCTCCGGGGATGGCAGTGATCAAAGTGACCTCATCGCGTTCGTCGGCCTGCAGCGGGCAACAGACACGCTGGCGGCTGCCCCTCCCCCTACGTTGATGGCGGTCTACAAACCACCACGTCATCCACCTTCAAATATCCGGGTGAGTGGTCTCAAGTATGTGCAGTGTCCTCAATCACCGTTCCTCGACAGTAGGGTGCAGGACCCCTGCGAGGGGCTCTGATCCGACATGTCACACGCAAAGCTCCCCGACCATCGACGCAGTCCGCGCATCCTGGCGCGGTGCCTGCTTTGCCTGAGTCTGATGCCGTTCGTGGTTGAAGCCGGACTTGCGCCCATCATGACCGTGCAGGTTGGCGCACCGAGGGTACGGCTGCTCCGCACGCCCCATGAGAAAGCGGGCGTGGTAGCCGAGGTTGATCGCGGACGCCTCCTCGACGTGCTGTCGCGTCAGGGTGATTGGTACCTGGTCAGGCTCTCCAACATGCCGGGCGCAACGGCGTGGGTGAAGCAATCGTCGCTGACTTATGGCGACTCGGCACTCATTCCCTTTGTGGCGCCGGGTACGGCCATGGATGCCAAGCAAGGGCCGGTACGCTATGCAGAGGATGAGATCGGTTCCAGACAGGAACCCGGCAAGATGCCGGGCGTCGCGCGCCCAGGGCCACGCGGGCGTTCATTGGTGACTCTGCCACCCGCGACAGGTCTTGAATTGTCTGCGCCTGCCCCGAATCTGCCGCGCGAATCGCTGCCCTTGCCGGACCGTTGGCGCATCATGCAGTCCCTCGGCTTCAAGTTCCCTTGGTATGACCCTTACAACCAGAACGTGTTGAAGGGCGACATTCCGGTACGTGAGCTGGGGGATGACATCTTCATCAATGTGGGCGCGGTGGTTGACGGTCTGGCCGAATTCCGCGAAGTGCCGATTCCGGTCAATCCGACGATTGCCTTGCGTGACACGGCGAGCGACGCCTTTGGTGATCCCACGCAGAACCTGCAGGCCGCCACGGTGCTGCTCAACTTGTCGCTTACCAAGGGCAACACGACCTACATGCCGCCGGCGCTCGAGCTCAGGCTCGCGCCGGTGTTCAATTACAACCGTGCGGAGGTTCGTGAAGCAGGCGTGCTGCGTGCTGATCCCCTCGCCTGCGGGGACTACGAGCAACTGGGCGATGCGTTCAGCAGCACGTCCACTGCAGGCAATCCGGTCGTCGGTATCGATGTGCCGGGGGATGATGGTCTGGATATCCTGCCAGCCGTGCCGGCAGGAGGCATTGTGGGCGATCTGGAGCCTGCCGGGCCGTTCGAGGTGTATCGTCAGCGCGGTCATTGCACCCGCCATGATTCCTTCGCGGGAATCCAGGAATTCTTTCTGGACTACCATTTGCGGGACGTGTCGCCGAGATACGACTTCGATAGCATCCGGGTCGGGATTCAGCCGTATACCAACGATTTCCGGGGCTTCCTGTTCCAGGATCTGGCATTCGGCGTGCGTCTCTTCGGCAATCGCGACAACAACCACTGGCAGTACAACCTCGCGTGGTTTCGGCGCATCGAGAAGGACACCAACAGCGGCCTGAACGACATCACCCGTGCCTTGCGTGAGGACGATACCTTCCTCTTCAACGTTTACCGCCAGGATTTTCCGCTCGTTGGCTTTACCTCCGAACTGAGTGTGGCGCACAACCGCAACGGTGAAGATAACCAATACCAGGACACCAATGATTTTGTGATCCGCCCTGCAATCGTCGGCAGCGCGGCCCAGGATCCGGAGCCCTACCAGGTGACGTATCTCGGCTACTCCGGCGACGGACACCTTCGCGCCCTGTGGCCGGCAGGCCGCCTCAATCTCACCACCAGCACTTATGTGGCGCTCGGTAGCCACGACTTCAACCCGATTGCCGGTGACCATCAAAACATCCGCGCGTTCTTTCATGCCAGTGAGCTTTCACGCGACTTCAGCTGGATACGCGTGCGCGGCAGTGTGCTGTATGCCAGTGGCGACAGTGATCCCCTGGATGGAGATGCCACAGGCTTCGATGCAATTTTTGAAAATCCCCTGTTCGCGGGTGCAGACACCAGCTACTGGGTGAGACAGGGCATTCCGCTGGTTGGCGGTGGAGGCGTTGCCCTGTCGGGCCGCAATGGCGTGCTGGCCAACCTGCGCTCGAGCAAGGAGCAGGGGAAATCCAATTTTGTGAACCCGGGCTTGTTCCTGCTGGGCGTGGGAGGAGATTTCGATCTCGCCCCCGAGGTGCGGCTGGTGGCGAACGTCAACCATCTGCGCTTTGCTGAGACCGAGACCCTTGAATTCCTGCGGGCACAGGTGCTGCGCGACAACGAGATTGGTTTCGACCTCTCCGCCGGGGTGCAGTGGCGGCCCTATTTCAACCAGAACATGGTCATCAACGCATCCGGTGCCGTGCTTTTTGCCGGCCGGGGGCTGCGCGACCTCTACGGCGGACAACGCCATAACGTCCTTTATTCGACTTTCATCAATGCGCTCCTCACTTTCTGAGAAGTGGCGCCAAGGCGCCGTGCGGCAGTTGCAGTGGATGCTGATGGTTTTTGCTGTGTCCGTCCTTGCCGCCGACACCGCGATTGCCTCAGAAGAGCCGCTCATCGAGCGCGACTATGTCATGGCGCCCGCTGCGCCGAAGTCACAATCCCAAGCGGCAGCTCGGGACAAGTCCCACGGCTGCATGAGTTGCCATCGTGAGACAGACGAACACACCATGCACGCCAACCCTGCGGTGGTGCTCGGGTGCACAGATTGCCATGGAGGTGATGCCTCGGTTGTGTACCAAGCAGGCGGCGACCGGAAAAGGCTTGAGGAACCCGCTTATCGTGCCGCCATGGACCAAGCTCACGTGTTGCCGCGGAACCCGGGGCTGTGGAAGAACGCGGCCAATCCCGAGGGCAGTTATGCCCACCTGAATCGCGAGCACGAGGCATTCGTACGCTTCATAAACCCGGGAGACCTGCGTGTGGCGCGTGAGGCTTGCGGGGCCTGTCACCTGCCGATCATCGAATCCCAGGAACGCAGTCTGATGAGTACCTCCGCCATGCTGTGGGGCGGTGCTGCGTACAACAATGGCATCCTGCCATTCAAGCGTTATCTGTTGGGAGAGGCCTACACGGCGGACGGCACTGCAGCGGCCATCTTGAATCCCCTGAAGCCGGACGATTCGTTCATGGTGGAAAAGGGGGTTCTTGACCGCCTGTACCCCTTGCCAGCCTGGGAGACGACGCCGCCTGCCGACATCTTTCGCGTCTTCGAGCGCGGTGGGCGAGTCATCAACAGCATCTTTCCGGAGCTTGGGATTCCTAACAACACTGGGCAGCTGCAACGCCTTGATGAACCCGGGCGACCGGATTTCAAACAGAGTATCCGTGGACCTGGCACGGGGCTCCGGGCCGCGATCCCGGTGCTCAATCTCGCGAAGACCCGCCTGAACGATCCGCAGCTGTGGTTCCTGGGGACCAATGACAATCCTGGCGACTACCGCTCCTCGGGCTGCACTGCCTGCCATGTGGTGTACGCCAATGATCGCGAGCCCGGTCACAGCGGTCCCTATGCTGCCTTTGGCAACACCGGCAAGAGTCAGACCCTCGACCCGACGATTCCGAAGGATCGCTCTGGCCATCCTTTGCGGCACGCTTTTACCCGCTCCATCCCGTCATCGCAATGCATGGTTTGCCACATGCACCAGCCGAACATCTATGTGAATTCTTTCTACGGTTACATGCAGTACGACTACGAGCCTGATGCGGCCCGCATGTTCCCGTCAGAGCAGCACTATCCTTCAGATGAAGAGATTCACGACGTCAATCTGCGCAATCCTGAGGAAGCGGTCATCCGTGGCAACTGGCGTGACCGCGATTTCCTGAAAGATCTGTGGCTGCACAATGATGAAATGAAGCATACGCAATTTGCCGATTATCACGGGCATGGCTGGGTGTTTCGTGCCGTCCACAAACGCAATCGCAAAGGACAGTTGCTCGATGCCGAAAATCGCGTGGTGGCTGATGACGACCCGCACAAGTTCAAGAAAACCGTGCATATGGCGTCCATCCATCTGGACAAGGGCATGCACTGCGTGGACTGCCACTTCTCGCAGGACATGCACGGCAATGGACATATTTACGGAGAAGTGGCAGCCGCGATTGAGATCGACTGCGCGGATTGCCACGGCACGGCCCTGAACTATCCCACCCTCCATACCAGCGGGCCGGCGGCTCAGCCCGGTGGACGGGACCTTTCTCTCCTGCGCACCCAGGACGGTCGCCCTCGTTTCGAGTGGCGCGAGGGCAAGCTTTTCCAGCGCGCAGCCCTTGATCCGGACAAGGAGTGGGAGGTCAGTCTGGTGAAGGATTCGGTCAATCCTGCGCATCCGGACTATAACGGGAAAGCTGCCCGCGCCAAGCTCATGGCGGCTGGAGAGCCAGGGCGATCAGGCAAATGGGGCGCAGGTGCCACAGCTCTCGCACATGACAATGAGAAAATGACCTGCTATACCTGCCACACCAGCTGGACCACGAGCTGTTCCGGATGTCATCTACCAATCCAAGCCAACCGCAAGACCGAGCGCAACCACTACGAGGGTAAAGCAACTCGCAACTACGCCACCTACAATGTGCAGGTGGCGCGTGATGATGTCTTTCAGCTTGGTGTGCATGGTCCGGTCAAGCGCAGCCGCATCGCTCCATTTCGCTCAAGCTCGGCGCTGGTGCTTTCCTCGCAGAACGCAAATCGCGAGCGCATCTATTACCAGCAACCCCCGATCTCGGCGAGCGGCTTCTCCAGCCAGGCCTTCGCGCCGCATTACCCGCACACGGAGCGCAAAACCGAAACCAAGACCTGTTCGGATTGCCATGTCTCGGCCGCGAACGACAACAATGCGATCATGGCGCAACTCCTCCTGCAGGGAACGAACTTCGTCAATTTCATCGGCCGCTATGCCTGGATTGGGGCGGAAGAGCACGTGGAAGCGGTAGGTGTCACCGAGTGGGACGAGCCCCAGGCGGTGATCGGCTCCTACCTTCAGAAATACGCCTATCCGGACTGGTATGCGGCACACCAGAAGCACAACCGGGAAATAGTGGACATGCCTCATCGCGAAGCAGCCAATCATCACGGCACGCCGGATGCAGCCCGCTGCCTGCAGATGCGAGGGGAATACCTTTACGTAGCGGAAGGTCGTGGCGGCTTGAGGGTCTACGACATCGCCGCCAATGCCAACAAGGGAGTGAGCCAGCGCATCATCACCTCACCCTTCTCGCCCCTGGGTCACGATACGCATGTGAAAAGCCGCAACGCCACCTGTGTTGCCTTGCCGACCAACCAGCCGATTGCGCCGGCCCGCAACCAGGGCGAGCTCATGCGTGAAACCAATCAGGAGCAGCCATTCCATCCGCTCTATCACTACGCCTATGTCGTGGATGCAGAGGAAGGCCTGATTCTGGTCAACGTGGACACTCTGGTGGATGGTGAGGCGCGCAACAATTTCCTGGAGCGGGCGCTGACCTGGAATCCCGATGGCCGTCTGGACGGTGCCCGGCACATCGTCGTGGCAGGAAGTCACGCATACATCACGACACCACGCGGCGTGGAAATCATCGATCTCGATGATCCGCTCAATCCGAAGCTTCTGTCCTCAATTGAACTGAATGACGCCCGCGCGACTGCACTGCAATTCCGATATCTGTACGTTACCAACGCAGAGGGACTGCGTGTGGTGGACGTCACCCATCCCGGGCAACCCGTCCTGCTGCCTGCAATCATCCCGCTCGCAGACGCGCATCGGGTTTATCTTGCCCGCACCTACGCTTATGTTGCGGCGGGCGCGCAGGGTCTCGCCATCATTGACATTGAACAGGCCGAGAAACCGAAGATCTTCCGCATGTTCGATGCCGAGGGTCAGCTGAATGATGCGCGGGACGTGGTGGTGGGCAGCACCAATGCCTCACTCTTCGCCTATGTTGCCGATGGTCGGAACGGACTCAAGGTCATCCAGCTCACCTCTCCCGAGAGTCAGCCCGGCTTCTATGGATTCTCTCCGGAGCCCCGTCCGGAGCTCATCGCTGCCCGGCAGACGCAATCGCCCGCGTTGGCATTGTCCAAGGGCCTGGATCGCGATCGTGCGGTTGACGAGACGGGCCATCAGATTGCCATTGTCGGGCGCATCGGCGCGCGCCCCTTCAACAAGGCCGAGATGGAGAAACTCTATCTCACCCCTGAGGGCAAACCCTGGAAGGTCAGTGATGAGGTCCGCCACGAGGACTACCTGCCGCGACCAGGAACAGCTGTTCACACGGAGATCCCGAATGGTGCACCCTGAGCCCGTACCGATGTACCTGCGCGCAGCCTTCTGTCTCGTGCTGCTTCTGATGTTGGTCTCAGCTGTAGCCGCACCCCTGCCCAATCAATCTCCGGATCGCACCGAAGGTACCGTCAACTGCGCGAGCAGCACCTGTCATGGCTCGATCACGCCGTTGGAAGGGAGTGACGTATTACAGAACGAATACACCACCTGGTTGCGGCTTGATCGGCATACCCAAGCGTACGCGGTGTTGCTCAACGAGCGCTCCCGCAGCATCGCTCACAAGTTGGGGTTGAAAACGCCAGCACACACCACCCAACTGTGCCTCGACTGCCACAGCCACGCACCACCGCCATCGCGTCGGGGCAAGCGCCACGTACTGACTGAGGGCGTGGGCTGCGAAGGCTGTCACGGGCCGGCGGAGAAATGGTTGGCGGGGCACGCGGAAGAGGGTGCGAGCCATGCGCGTAATCTCAGCCAAGGCCTTTATCCCACGGAGCGACCGGCAGCGCAGGCTCGACTCTGCCTGTCCTGCCATTTCGGGGATGACAGCCGCTTCGTCAGCCACCGTCTGATGGGGGCGGGGCATCCGCGCCTGTCCTTCGAGGTGAAAACCTTCACGAGCCTCGAGCCCGCACACTTCCGTATTGATGCGGACTACCGAAAGCGCAAGGGCAACCCCGAGGCGCTCAAGGTCTGGGCGGTTGGTCAGGCCGTGGCTGTGACTCATCTGCTGGAGACGCTCACGGATCCCAAGCGGGGGCGTCAGGGGCCCTTCCCCGAACTGGTCCTCTTCGATTGCTACAGCTGTCACCATCCCATGAGTGAGAAGCGCTGGAGTCCGCGTCTGGGCGTGGGTCCGGGTGCCTTGAGGCTGAACGACAGTAATCTGCTGATGCTACGTGCGATCGTGCGCGCGGTTCTGCCCGGGCAGTCGGCCAGCTTCGATGCGGAGGTTCATGCGCTGCATCTTGCGGTTGCGACGGGTGAAGCGCCTCCGGGCATGGATTATCTCGATCTTGCCCGCGCGCTTACGCAGCGGATAAAGGATCTGATTCCAGCGCTGGAGCGGCAGCACTATGGCCCGGAGGTGATGCGGCGTGTTCTGGTAGCTTTGGTGGAGGAGTCACGCCAATCAAGCTTCACAGACTATGCAGGTGCCGAGCAGGCGTATATGGCAATCACAAGTCTGGTGAACGACCTCGTGCCTCGGAGTGTGGCTGTGGACAAGGCCGCGCTGCGCGGCGCCATGAGTCGCCTGCTCGATGTGTTGGCTGATGACGAGCATTACCAGCCCGCCGTCTTTCAGGCGGCACTGGAAGACTTGCGCGGTCTTCTGCACGCTCCGGCGCCATGAGCAGAGAGGAAGGTAGCGAATCATGGGCATGATGTTCGAGCACGTACCCGCCGACTACGACATCGTGATCGTGGGATCGGGGCCAGCTGGACTCGCTGCGGCCTCGAGGGCCGCCGAGCGTGGCAACCGGCATGTTTTGCTGGAGGCGGAAAGCCATGCCGCGGACACCATCTACCAGTACCAAAAAGGCAAGCACGTGATGGCCGAGCCGGGTTATCTGCCCCTGCGCAGTGGCTTGGCCTTCGCCGAGGGTCGCCGTGAGGAGATTCTGGCAGCCTGGGACCAGGCGATCGAGGCTCAGGGCATCAACATCGCCTACGGGCACAAGGTCTCTGCCATTACGCGTGCCTCACCCGATGCGGCGTTCGAGGTGGAGTGCGATAACGGCAAGCGATTCAGCGCGCGCACCATCGTGCTCGGCATCGGTTTGCAGGGCAACCCGCGCAAGCTGGGAGTCCCCGGTGAAAACGACCCCAGGGTGCAATACACCTTGGCCGATCCGGACGCCTTCAAGGGCGAGACGATCGTGGTGGTCGGGTCGGGTGATGCGGGCATCGAGAATGCGTGCGCGCTGGCCGCCCACAACGAAGTCCACCTCATGAACCGCTCTGAGGAGTTCACGCGCTGCAAGGATGGCAACCGAAAACTCGTGCTCGCGGCAGAGAAGGCTGGACGCATCCGCATCTGGCATTCCTCATCCCCGGAGAGACTGGAAGCTACCTCCGAGGGACGAATGGCTTACGTGTGCAATACGCGCGATGGCCAGGAAAGCATCACCTGTGATCGGGTGATTGCCCGTCTCGGCGCCATTCCGCCTCGCAAACTGGTGGAGAGCTTCGGAGTTGTCTTCCCGAACGCCAACCCGGATGCCATCCCGGATCTTGCGGAAACCTACGAATCCAATGTTCCGGGGCTGTTCATCGTAGGTGCGCTGAGCGGCTGTCCGCTCATCAAACAGGCAATGAACCAGGGCTACGAAGTGGTGGAAACCATCAATGGCACCCCGGTGGAGCCTGCGGATGAGCCGCTGATTCGCGAGCGACTTTCCTCGTGGATGAATCTTGCCGATCCGTTCCCGGCGGAGGATGCGTTGCCTCCGGGGCCAATCAAGGTGGCAGACGTGATCGATCGAATACGTCGCCTGTCACCGTTTCTGGCAGACATTACGCCGCTGCAGATGCGGGAGCTGCTGTTGGAATCAACCCTGCGCGTATATGAGCGTGAAAGCACGGTGTTCGAAGAAGGCGACTACACCAACACCTTCTTCTGCATTCTGCGCGGTAATGCGCGTGTCTTCTCGTCTACGCTCAAGCCGGGCGTCTTCTTTGGCGAGATGGGACTTATTTCCGGGCGTCGTCGCACTGCTACGGTCACGGCGCTGCCGGGATGCGTGCTCATGGAAACTCCGCGCCGGACCATTCTCAAACTCATTGCTTCCTCCGCGCCTGTGTCGAAGCACATCGATCAGGCATTCCTCGGGAACGCCGTCCGGCATTACCTGGGGAAAGCCATGACTCCGGAGGCGGTAAGCAACCTCGTTGGCGAAGGTGTGCCGGTGCGTCGCTTCCAGGCAGGTCAGACGCTGTTCAAGGAGGGCGACGCGGCCGACGGTCTATATTTGATCCGACGTGGCTCAGTCGCTGTGACGCGCGGCAGTGGTGCGGAAGCCCAGGTTATGAGTCACATGGGGGCTGGCGAGTATTTTGGCGAAATGGCGCTGCTGACCGATTCCCCACGCTCGGCCACAGTGTCCGCTACCGTGTTGACCGAAGTTCTGGTGCTGGAAGCTGCGCGACTGAAGGCAGAGGTTGCGCGTAATGAAGTATTGCGCCAATCCCTGCAGGAACTGTTGCTGGACCGTCTGCAAGCTGATGTCCTGCGCCAGGAGCAGGTAGATGACGAGCACTCAGCCATCGCGCAGTTCATGATGCGCCACGGCGCAGGCGAGGCCTCCAACATGCTCGTCATCGACGAGACACTCTGCATCCAGTGCAACAACTGTGAAATTGCCTGTGCGGAATCGCATCAAGGTATTTCGCGGTTGCGGCGGGAGGCGGGCCCGACCTTCGCGCACCTGCACGTTGCGGAAGCATGCCGGCACTGCGAACAGCCCTATTGCATGAAGGACTGCCCACCGGATGCGATCAGCCGCAGCGCCAGTGGGGAAGTCTTCATCTCGGACGCCTGCATTGGTTGCGGCAACTGCGAGAGCAACTGTCCCTACGGAGCGGTGACCATGACACCCCGCAAACCCTCCAGATGGGGCGGCGGCTGGTTATGGTTGCTGTTCGGCCTGGGCGCTGCGCCCGGCAACCGTGCTCCAGCGTATGACCCCGATGCGCGCAAAGTGGCCAGCAAGTGTGATCTCTGTCGGGATCTCAAGGGCGGGCCGCGCTGCGTGAGCTCTTGCCCGACCGGCGCCGCGCAGCGGGTGTCCGCGAAGACCTTGTTCGAGAGTCTCGGCAAGGCCTGAAAAGACTGGATCTGCGCGGAGCGCTCGCCGCGCCACCGGAATCCAGGCCAGAACGCTGCTTCAATAGCGATTGATGTCCGGCGTCTTGTCGAGGTGGCGTCTGATCAGTCGACGCAGGGGCAGGATGAGACTCACACCGAGACCCGCGAAGATCACAGCCTGCCACAGGCTATCTTCTGGCAGCATGGACAATCGTGCGGCGCCAGCTACAAGAAATGCGGAGGTAGAGAAGGACAGGAAGAAGCCTCCGGCCGCCATGACTTCCGCAATGAGCAACAGCACACCAAGCACAGCCCAGGCCAAGGCATGATTGTTGGCCAGCAGTTCCTGCAGCTCGTTCATTTCTGCTTGAGGGTTTCCATCAGCACGGTGAGGCCGCCTAGGGTTCGCGTCACGTCGCTTGGAATGACGATGAGCTTGGAATTCGGGCTTTGCGCCAGCTCACTGATCCCGTGAATCTGCTGCTTGAGGATTTCGAAGTCCACGGCCGCCTGGCCGTTTTCCTGGATGGCCTTGCCCACGGTGGTGGTAGCGAAGGCGTCGGCTTCGGCAAGCACCCGGCGAGCTTCGGCCTGTTTCTGCGCCGTGTAGAGCTCACCATCGGCCTTCAACTGCTGGGCCTGGCGATCTCCCTCGGCCTTGGTCACGGCCGCGCGACGTTCCCGCTCCGCATTCAACTGCTGCTGCATGGCTGCACGGGTCGCCGGATCCACCTGCACGTCAAGAATCTCGGTGCGGGTGATTTCTATGCCCCAGACACCGCAGGCCTCGGTCAGGGAATCCTTGATGCGATCGTTGATGTATTCACGCTTGGCCTGCACATCGTCAAATTCCATCTGGCCACCCGTGGAGCGCACGATGCTGGTGACGGTAGTCATTACCGCCGCATTGATGTCCGTGATGCGATAAACGGACTTGGCAGCATCCGTGACCCGGAAGAACACGGCTGTCGTGAGCTGAATCTCCACGTTGTCCTTGGTGATGACGCTGATCTGCTGTGGTTCCAGCTGTCGCTCGAGGATACTCACCCGCGCGGCCACACGATTCAGAATCGGGACCACGAAATTGAGTCCGGCGCCCATGGTTTTCACGTATTTCCCGAACTGCTCAATCACGTAGACCTGCGACTGCGGCACGATCTTGATGCCCATGAGGGCAATCAGCAGCAGCAATGTGACGATGCTCAACAGCAGATAGCTCATCCGGGATCTCCTTGATGATGAGTGGTCGGGTACTCGCGCGCACTATCCACCGCGCCGCACGCCTTCGCAAGCGTGGCCTCAGCCGACCTTCAGCACGACCGCCATGGCGGTATCCCCCGCCGCACACCCGTGGAAAAGTCCCCAGCCACCGCCCAGCAAGACAAGTTCCTCGATGAGCTCGATGATGGCCCGCATCCCGGTAGGCGCCTGCGGATGACCCCAGATCAGCGAGCATCCGAAGTTGTTCATGGTCTCCACCTTCACCCCCGTCTCGCGCGCGAAAATGAGATCATTCACGGCAAAGGGATTGTGCGACTTGATCGCAGTGAGATCCTTGAAGGAGATGCCGGCTCGCCCCAGCGCCTGGCGGGCGGCGGCGATGGGCGCTGCCGGCATCCATGCCATCTCGGCCCGGCTCTGGCCGAAGGCATGCACACGGATGCGGATGGCGCGATCGCGTGCCAGCTCCTCCGCGCGCGCCGGGGTGGTGAGAAGCATGCCTGCATTGCCGTCTGCGGGATGGGTCTGGCCACCGAAGGTCACCGTTCCTCCTTCGGTCACAGGGCGCAGAGCGGCCAGACCTTCCGCCGTGCTCTCATGCACTCCCTCATCGCCAGTGAGCGTATGCAAAGGCTTGCGGAAGGCGGGGTCGGGTACTTCCAATGGCAGCATCATGTAGCGCTGCTGGAAGGTCTGTTCGCCCATCGGTACGGTCGCCTCCCGATACTGGGCGTAGCGCCGCAGAACCAGCGCGTGCTGTTCGGCGGTTGAAATCTTCCAGTGCGAGGCACAGTTCTCGGCTGTCCTGACCATCGCGCAGCCTGCAAAAGGATCGCGTTCGAAATTGCCGAGCACCCAATCTTCCGTGGCCCCGGTGCCGCCCGGGCCGCGCGGGTTGGGGTAGTACACATGCGGACCGTTGGAAACTCGATCGGTAGTGAGGGCAAGCACGCAGGTGGCGTCACCCCGCCGCAGTTCGTCCGAAGCCACCGCCATCACCCGCGCACTGGTTGCGCAGGCCTGCATGAGGGTGGGGCCAGCCAGGTGCGTCGCGCCCATCTCCCCGGCCAACCAGGGCAGACCATAAAAGGAGTGCTGCTGGGGCACGGTAATGCCCAGCACCCCATAGTCCAGTGTCTCCAGCGGAACGCGACGTGCGGCCAGCGCTGAGCGCGCTACCTGCGCCGCAAAGCGCAGGCTGTGAAGATGAGCAAGGCTGCCCTGCCAGCGAGCAAAGGGGGTGCACCAGTAGGCGCCATGCGGAATGGCGATCTCCACGCTGCAGCCTTCTTTCCGCGGGCAGGGTGAGCCGTGGGCAGGGCTCAGCCCGCCAGCGTCTGCTGGATGGTGAGCTTGCCGAGCTGCGACATATGCACTTCGTCCGGACCATCTGCCAGGCGGATGCTGCGCGCATAGGAGAAGATCTCCGGCAACGGCGTGTCCTGGCAGACGCCCATGCCGCCATGGGACTGCATGGCCCGGTCGGCGACGGTTTGACACATCAAGGGCACAGTCACCTTGATCATCGCGATGGCATCCTTGGCCTCCTTGTTGCCTTCCCTGTCCAGACGGTCGGCGGCCCACAACGTCAGCAGGCGCGCCTGCTGGATCTCACAGCGGGACTTGGCGATGTCCTGGCGGATGCTGGATTGATCCGAGAGCTTTTTGCCGAAGGCCACCCGGCTTTCCACGCGATGACACATGATGTCCAGCGCACGCTGCGCGGCGCCGATGAGGCGCATGCAGTGGTGGATACGGCCTGGCCCAAGGCGGCCTTGGGCGATTTCAAAACCACGCCCTTCGCCCAGAATCAGGTTTTCCACCGGCACCCGCACATTGGTGAGACGCACTTCACCATGGCCATGTGGAGAGTGCAGATCGTTCATCACGCGCAGTGGGCGCACGATCTCGAAGCCCGGTGTGCCTGCGGGCACCAGCACCATGGATTGCTGGATGTGGCGCGAGGCATTGGGATCCGTCTTGCCCATGAGAATGTAGATCTTGTTGCGCGGATCAAAGACGCAGGAGCTCCACCACTTGCGTCCATTGATCACATACTCGTTTCCATCGCGTGTGATGGAAGTTTCCACGTTCGTCGCATCGGAAGAAGCGACCTGCGGCTCCGTCATCAGATAGGACGAGCGTATTTCGCCATTCAGCAAAGGTTCCAGCCAGCGCTTTTTCTGTTCCGGGGTCCCGTAACGCGCGAGCACCTCCATGTTGCCGGTATCGGGCGCGCTGCAGTTGAAGATCTCGGAGGCCCAGTGCACGCGGCCCATTTCTTCTGACAGAGGCGCGTATTCGAGATTGGTCAGGCCCGGGCTGTATTCGTGGTATTCGTGGGGCAGGAAAAGATTCCACAAGCCCATGGCCTTGGCCTTCTGCTTGAGAACTTCGATCTGCGGCGGAGGTACCCAGAGGTTCTTGGGGTCGTGGGTGAAATTGAAGATTTCGTCCTCGATCGGATAGACATGCTCCTTCATGAAGGCGCGGACCTGATCGCGAAGCTGACGACTCTTTTCACTGATGCTGAAATCCATGGCGCTCCCCTGGCGTGTTGTGTTGACTTTAGGTCCGGCAAGTCTAGCAGGGGCGCGGCGTTTCGGGCGTTTCTGGCATACTCGAACCCGTGCTCCAGGTGATGGGTCCCACGTGACATGGGCACCAGGACGCCCAGTGCAGACAGGGAC
>JAURMM010000250.1 GCA_030830685.1 Gammaproteobacteria bacterium
GAATGGTCACTCCGTGGGTCCGGGCGTTTGCCCGGATTCACGGAGTCTTCGCCGAATCGTCCTGCGCTTGTGGCGGCTGCATTTCCACCGTCGACCGGCGTCCGCGCACGGGTGTGGTATCGTGGCGCCCTTTCCACGAACACCAGCCGGACAGTGACCATGAGCCCACGCCGCGCCCGCATCGAGCGCAACACCAAGGAAACCCGTATCACCGTCAGCGTCAATCTGGACGGCTCGGGCGTCGGTGTCTTCAGCACCGGCCTGCCGTTTCTTGATCACATGCTTGACCAGGTCTGTCGTCACGGCCTGGTGGACATGGAAGTGAAGGCTGAGGGCGATCTCGAAATCGATGCCCACCACACCGTGGAGGACATCGGTATCACGCTGGGGCAGGCTCTGGCCGAGGCTTGGGGCGACAAGAAAGGCCTGCGTCGCTACGGCCACGCCTACGTGCCGCTGGATGAGGCGCTTTCGCGTGTGGTGGTGGACCTTTCCGGACGGCCAGGACTCGAGTTCCACGTCGAGTTTCCGCGCGCGCGCGTCGGCGATTTTGACGTCGACCTGTTCCATGAATTTTTTCAGGGTCTGGTCAACCATGCCCGCATGACGCTGCATGCCGATATCCTGCGCGGACGCAATGCCCATCACATCATCGAGACAGTGTTCAAGGCTTTTGGTCGTGCGCTGCGCATGGCGTGCGAACACGATGCGCGTCAAGGCGATGCCATGCCTTCCACCAAGGGCAGCCTCTGAGCTTCAACGTCGCGTCAGGATCGAGCTTGCATGCAACGTGTAGCAGTCGTTGATTACGGCGGAAGCAACCTGCGCTCCGTGGCGAAGGCCGTGGAAGCTGCAGCGGAGGGTGCGCATGAAGTCATCGTGACGGATGACCATGCGTTGCTGCGCGGTGCGGACCGTGTAGTGTTTCCCGGCCAGGGTGCGATTGGGGATTGCATGCGGCGCCTGCGGGAGCACGATCTGGTGGGCGTGTTGCAGGAATGTCTGCGCACGCGACCGTTCTTTGGAATCTGTCTTGGACTGCAGTCACTGATGCAGCACAGTGACGAGGACGGCGGCACTGACTGCCTGAGTGCGTTCGCGGGCCAGGTGCGCCGCTTTCGCGCGGATGCCGGGCCCGGCCCCGATGGCACGCCGCGCAAGATTCCGCATATGGGCTGGAACGAAGTGCGCTGGGCGCATGAGCATCCGGTGACGGCCGGCGTTCCGAGTGGCACACGCTTCTACTTCGTGCACAGCTATTACGTGGTGCCCGAGGATGAAGACCTGACGCTGGGCCGCACGGACTACATCGACACCTTCACATCCGCGATTGCCAACGGCTCTGTCTTTGCCACCCAGTTCCATCCGGAGAAGAGCGCGGCTGCAGGACTGCAGCTGCTGCACAACTTCCTGCGCTGGCGCCCCTGATCCGGCCGTCGCCCCCTGCATTCGTGCAGGGGCAATGACTCAAGCGTGCGCAGCGAGGAACTCCAGCACCGCGCGGCGGGCGATGGGCTCGTCGAGCATCGGGGCGTGGCCCACACCCGGCACTTCCACTACCTGGAGATCCGGCTTGCGACGCTGCATCTCCGCGACGCAATCCGGCGCAAGGATGTCTGAAGTCTGGCCACGGATGACCAGCGTGGGGATGCTGCCCAGCCCTGCGAAGGCGGGCCACAGATCGGGTGTGGGCGCATCCGGATCCCGCTGCAGGCTCTGGGCGATCGCGGGGTCATGGGCCAGTCTCGGCACACCCCCCGGTCCATCCTGATACAGTTTGCGGGTGAAGCGTTTCCAGTCCTCTTCCTGCCAGTGCGGAAATACATGGTCATTCAGGGCCTGCACTCGCGCTTCTGCTGCGGCCCAGGACTCTACCGGTGCAACCTTGCCGACATAGCTGCGGATACGATCGAGGCCGCGTGGATCGATCACAGGACCGATGTCATTCAGCACCACCGCGCGAAAACGCTGGGGCTGCATGGCTGACATGATCATGCTCATGATGCCCCCCATGGAAGTTCCGATCGCCATCACGCTGTCGAGACCCAGCAGATCGAGGAGGGTGTACATGTCCCGTACGTACACCAGCGGATTGTAATTGAGCGGCTCCGGATCCCAGGCGGATTCTCCGCGGCCGCGCTGCTCCACGGCGATCACCCGATAGTCGGTCTGCAGAGCTTCCGCCAGCTCGGCGAAATCGGCTGCATTGCGGGTGAGCCCGTGCATGCAGAACACCGTGGCCCGGGGCGATGCATGGGGATAGTCGCGTGCATGAAGTTTCAAGCCATCTGCGGCGGTGTACCAGATATCCTCATAGCCCGGCATGGCAGTGCTCTCGTCAGGAAGGGAGGCCCTGACTTTACGCCATCCCGTGGATTTTGGCCTATGCTTTGGCAGGTTTTCCGAGAGAGGGCACCGCCATGCCACTCAGCTTCCGTCCGCTGCATCCCCTGTTTGCTGCCGAGGTGAGTCCGGTCGATCTGCGCACCGTGGACGCTCCGGAGACACTGGCTGAAATCCGGCAGGGGATGCATGAGCACGCCGTGCTGGTGTTTCGTGACCAGCAACTCGACGATGCTTCCCAGCTCGCATTTGCCCAGCGGCTGGATGGAGCACTCCACAGCAAGACCGGGATCTCGGCCATGACCGGCAACCGCTTCGGCAACGAGGCGCTGACGGACATTTCCAATCTGGACGAGGCCGGCGAAGTGCTGCCACCCGATGACCGCCGTCGGCAGTACGGACTCGCCAACCGACTCTGGCATACCGATGCATCCTTCGTCGATCCGCCGGGGCGCTATTCACTCCTGTCCGCGCGTGCCATCGCGCCGGACGCACCGCCGACCGAGTTTGCGGACATGCGCGCCGCCTGGGATGGCCTCACGCCCGCGCGTCAGGCGTTGCTGGCACCGCTGGAAGCGCACCATTCGATTGCCTATTCGCGTCAGGTGCTCGGTTTTGAGTTTTCGGCGGAGGAAGCAGAAAAACTGAAGGGCGTGGTGCAGCCGCTGGTGAGGACCAATCCGGTGACCGGGCGCAGGGCGCTGTACCTCGCCTCGCATGCCACCCGCATCCTTGGCTGGTCCCTGCCGGAAGGTCGGCTCCTGCTGCTTGATCTGATGGAGCACGCCACACAGAGCCGCTTCGTGTACAGCCATCAGTGGCGCAACGGCGACCTGGTGATCTGGGACAACCTGCAGACCATGCATCGCGCGCGCCCGTTTGATGACACGCGCCAGAAGCGCGATCTGCGCCGCGTGACTACGCTGGCTATGCCCCCTGGTGCTGCATCGCATGCAGCCGGGCATACAGGCCACCCTGGCGGATGAGGCTTGCATGGTCGCCCTGCTCCACCAGGCGACCCTGCTCCAGTACCAGAACACGATCCACACCTTCGATGGTGGAAAGCCTGTGCGCCACGATGAGGCAGGTGCGCCCCTGACGCAGCACGCCCAAGGCTTCCTGGATGCGGCGTTCCGATTCGGAATCCAGTGCCGAGGTGGCTTCGTCCAGAATCAGGATGGGTGCGTTCTTGAGCAGCGCCCGGGCGATGGCAAGGCGTTGACGCTGTCCCCCTGAGAGGCGCAGACCGTTGTCGCCTATCTCCGTTTCGAAGCCCTGCGGCAAAGTCTCCACGAATTCCGTGACGAAGGCTGCACGCGCCGCGGCAAGCACGTGTTCGCGCGGCGCACCGCGCAGCGCTCCATAGGCGATATTGTTGTATAGCGTGTCGTTGAACAGCACGACATGCTGCCCGACGTAGGCGATCTGACGCCGTAATTCGCGCAGCGAGAGGTGTTTGAGCGGCTCGCCATCGAGCAGGATTTCGCCCTTGCTCGGCTCATAGAAGCGCGGGAGCAGATTCACGAGGGTGGTCTTGCCACTGCCGGATGGTCCGACCAGGGCTACGGATTCTCCGGCCTCGATCACGAGATCCAGACCCTCGAGCACACGCTTCTCACCATAGGCCGTACTCACATGCCGGAACTCAAGACGCCCCTTCACCCTGCCGAGCGAGCGACCGCCCTGGGCCTCGGCGGGCTCATCGATGAGATTGAAGATGCTCTCCGCCGCGGCAAGGCCTCGCTGCAGATATTCATTCATGCTGGTGAGTCGCTTCACCGGTGGCAGCAACATCGCCGTGGCGGTGACGAAAGAGACGAAATCGCCGCGCGACATCACACCCTGCGCTGCCTCACGCAAGGCCAGCACCATCATCAGGCCGACGGCGAGCGCAATCAGTGATTGCACCACGGGTTCCGTTGCGGCATTGGTGCCGATGACTTTCATCTGGAATTGGCGTGCGGCGTTGATCGCGCGGTCGAAGCGTGCGGTCTCGTACGCTTCGCCACCATAGATGCGGATATCGCGGTTACCTTCCAGCGCTTCTTCGAGCACCGCATTGACCTGCCCCATGCTGCCCTGCAGGCGACGGCTCATTTCCCTCAGGCGTCCGGACACCTTGCGAATCACCCAGCCGACCGGCGGTGCAAGGATGAGCAGGAAGACCGCCAGCCGCCAGTTGATATAGAGCATCCATGCGGCCAGCGCGATGATGACCACTGAATCCTTCACGAGCACCGTCAGGCAGTGCGTGGTGGCCTGCGCGACCTGGGTCACATCAAAGGTGAAACGCGAGACGATTTCACCTGCAGTGCGCTGATCGAACCAGGGTGTGGGCAACGCGATCAGGTTTCGGAACATCTGCGCGCGCAGATCCATGACCACCCGGTGCGCCACCCAGCTGAGACCCACGTTCGCGATGTAACTCATCACGCCACGCGCGAGAAAAAGAGTGACTAGCGCAACGGGTATCAGTAGGGACAGGCTGTTATCGGTCTTGCCGAATTCTTCATCCACCAAGTGGCGCAACAAGGCCGGCAGGATCCACTCGGTCGCGGCAAGCGCGATCATGCCGAGCAGAGAGGCGAGAAAAATCGTTCGGTGGGGCCGCACCTGCGCCAGCAGGCGCAGGTACAGACGGGTGGAGTCCGCGCTGGGTGTCATCCGCCCACTATGCCCGCAGGCCGGGGCTTTTGCATCCCGTCACGAAGCGCTGTCAGCTCAGCAGCCCCTCAAGGAATACTGCGACTGCTCGCTAGCCAGCGTGTGAGGGGTGTCCAGCATTCGCGATCGATCTGCGTTGCGGCGGGCGCGAACTCGAAGATCGACAGGCCACGCTCGGCGGCCTTGAGGTAATTCACGCTGGCCCGCAAGGTGGCAAGGAAGGGCAGCTTGCGCCCCCCCGGGAGCTTGAGCGCCTCCAGATATTCGCCGAGCCCCGTCATCGCTTGCGTCCCCTCGCGGGCGCGATTGGCGACCGTCGCGATCTTCACTTCATGCCGCTCCACCACCCGCACCGTCATGAGCTCGCTGATGAAATGTTCTGCCGCGCGCATGTCTACCGGTGAGGGAATCACCGGAATGACAATCGTCTGGGCACGTTTGACCAGACTTCCCAGAGCCTCGGCATGCGTGGCCGCCGGGGCATCCATCACCAGAACATCCACGCCGGCGGGAACCCTCAGTCCCTGGCCCGCCGCATCGATGCCACGGATGGCAGGGCGGTCCTCTCCCCGGGCCGCGAGCCAATCCAGACTGCTGTGCTGGATATCGAAATCCGCAAGGGCAACTGCATCGCCGCGGTCGGCAAAATAACCGGCAATATTGGTCGCGAGCGTGGTCTTCCCGCTGCCGCCTTTGGCATTGAGAACAAGGATTGTGCGCACCTTAACCTCCGGGGGACGTTGTTGTCGTGGCCCAGTATAAGCGCCTCTGCAACCACGGCGCGCGAGTGGTTGCTCCCTCAGGGTCGGGCGAGCGCGCGTGTCGGCGAAGGCCCAGTAAGGAGTTCCAGTCCCAGCCGGCGCTGATGCGCGGCTGCGGCATGCTCCCCAAGCTGTTCCAGGGCTTCGGCAAGCAGGCGATGGGTGAGTGCGGAAGGCACTTTGGCCAAGGCCGCCTCCAGATACTCCCGAGCCTTGCCCCACAGGCGCTCCGTCAGGCAGAGATGGCCGAGGGATAGCAGCAGGCCTGGGTCTTCCTGATGGTCGCGCAGCCAGTGCTCGGCCTGCTGCAGGGCGGTGGCGGCGGCCGGACTGCGGACGTCCCCATAGAGCGCGACAAGGCGGGGATCCCACTGCGCCTTGAGGGCTGCCCGCAGCACTGCTTCCGCATCCACCTGCTCATCAAGGTGCAGAAGCACCCGGGCATAGCCAGCAATGGTGACGGGCAGGCTGCGGACCTGCCGTGGCAAGGCGGTCCAGACCTCCTCCAGCGCCTGACGGCTGGTGTAGGGTCGGCCCAGAAGCCGCGTCGCGCACTCGGCTTCGAGTTCAGCAAGGCGCTCCCCCGGATGGACATTGGCACGCTTCAGGCGTGGCAGCAGCTTGATGAGATCTTCCCAGCGTTCGTTCGCCATGAGGCAGCGTTCTTGCAGGGCCAGCACCTGGGGATTGCTGCGATAGCGTCCGTTCAGAGCCTCCAGGCTTTTCTCCGCAGCGGCGAGTTCGCCTGCGGCGAATTGCATCTCGATCTGCTGCAAGGCCAGCGGCAAGCCCTGGCGTGGCGCAAGCTCTCTCGCCATTGCGAGGTAGGCGTCGCGGCGCTGCGGGGCATCCAGCGCCTGCGCCGCCTGCGCGGCGGCCAGGTAATGGGCCGCACTGCCACCGGCCCTCAAGTCCGGCGACGCCAGAAGCCGCTCGGCACGGGCATATTCACCCGCAGCCAGCGCGAGCACCCCCTCGTTGAGGCGGGTATGGCTGGTGCGCCTTGCCCGCAGGAGCTTCCATTGCCGATAGCGCCGGCGGATCGTGACCAGGCGCCAGAGATTTCTGGTGATGAAGAACGTGGCGGCTGCCAGTAGCAGCCCGAGAATGATCCCAACGCCTACGCTGGTGCGGATGAGGCGATCGCCCACCTGGACGGCGATGACTCCTTGTGCCCCGCTCAGCCCCTGAGCCAACAACACGGCCGCAGCGAGCGCAGCAAGGAAAACTCCGAGTAGCCTCACATGATGTCCCGCGGGTCCGCCGGCGGTGGCACGAAATCAGCCCCTTCTGCGGGCGCGGCCGGGGCTGGCGGCGCGGGGGGACTGGCACCGAGTTCCGCATTCAATGCAGGCAGCAGCGCCAAGCATTCAGTGAGATCCGGCAGGGCTGGGTTCAGCTCCATCTCCCGGAGCACGACCAGCTTATTCTGCAAGGCTTGCACTTCCGGGGCCTCGGATGCGAAATCACGGGTCAGGGTTTGGCTCAACACCTCCGCGCTGACCTTGACGGACGTGGCATCCCCGCGCAGCAGGGCCGCGCGCAGCAAGGCAATTTCCTGACGCATTGCTGCCACGTTCAGGGCGTGACGCGCGGGATCGATGAAAGCTTCATCGGTGGTGGTGAGATCGCGAATCTCGACCAGCCCGAGCAGGTCCTGCCACATGGCCTGCAGCACGCCCCGCCAGCCAGTCACAGGCGCGGCCTGTGGCGCTTCGTCTCCGGCAGCCGGTTGGGTGCCAGGGACAAGTTTCACTGGCAGGCGCTCGAGGGCCAGACTGACAGCAGCCCACTCGGCATTCGTGGCTTCCAGCGGTGGCTCTGCGACAGCATCCAGGGCCGCAAGTGCGGTGCCTATGGCCGTGTGCAAGGCCTCTTCAGCCGGCCTCAGTGTTTCGAGCTGGCCTTGAGCAGCATGCAGGGCGATCTTGGCGAGTGCCGGATCCCGATCCATCCGTAAGGCAAGATCAGCCGCATGCACCAGATGCCCGATGCGCGCCACCCGCAGCACGGCGCCCTCCGGCGCGCGCCTGGAGGCGGTTTCCTCGGCGAGGCGGCCCACTTCACGTTCGAGTGTGGCTAGCTTGGTGCCGGCGGCGTCTTCCCCCGCGGAAAGCGCATTCAGGGATTTTTGCTGGGCATGAATCTCACCAATGAGGCTGGTGACGTTGCGGTCGTTGGCGACGAGGGCAGCCTCAAGTCGCTGTTGCGCCGGTCGGTGTATCTCGAGGACCCACCACGCGCCGGCGCCGGCCGTGGCCACTGCCACGGCAAGGGCCATGAGGCTCGCGCCCCGACCGCTTCGTGGCTTGCGCAGGACCGGGGGCTTGCCTGGTGGCGGGGCCGGCGTTTCACTGGCCATTGTTGGCCCACACCACGAGTGCCTCCACCACTGTTGCGTCTCCCGGGTTTTCCACCACGACGGGTTCCAGGCTGAAACCCAGGCGGTCGACTTCCTGGGCGGCGCGGTGTCCCGCCACCATGAGGGGCACATCAAACATGTTCTGCAGACCTTCCTGATCAATCTTGTCGGCGAGGTTGGACAGCGCTTCCGGACTAGTGACCACCACGATGTCGGGCACGGTCACCCCATGGGCTTCAAGCACGCTGCCGAGACGCGCACTGGGCACCCGGCGTTCGTAGACTTCGCAGTAGTCCACTTGCGCGCCACGTTGCTGCAGGGCATGCGCGAGCAGTTCACGCCCGCCCATCCCGCGAATGATGAGCACCCGCTTGCCATTGATCTCGTGCGCCGACAGGCCCGGCAGCTTGAGCAAGCCTTCGCTGGAGAATTCGCTGCGCGGCGCGAGGACATCGGCCACGCCAAGCTCATGCAGGCGACTTGCAGTGCCCACACCCACCGCAAAGATCTGCTGGCGGAGGATGCTGGATCCTGCGGCAGCAATCTGCTTGAGGCCTGTCTCCGCAGCATTTCTGCTGATGAAAATTAGTGCGTCGTAGTCATCCAGCGCAGCCAGTCGCTGACGCGACTCCCAGGATTCCACGGGTTCGATGGCGATCATCGGCGCGAACACCACGCGCCCACCGCGCGCCTCGATGGCATCGATAAGGCCACGTGCCTGCTCTTCAGGCCTGGTCACCATCACCACATAACCTTCAAGCGGCTGCGACATCCGAACTCACCCCGCAGGTGTCAGTTCAACAATCCAATGTCGCGCAGAATGCGGTCTGCGCCGGAGGTGAGCAAGTGGTGGCCGAGTTCCTCACCCATGCGTGCGGCATCTGCACGAGCGCCACGCCGACGCCCCCTGATCTGTTCGCGCCCATCGAGGCTTGCCACCAGGCCCTCGATCTCGAGTTCGTCGCCATGGATACGGGCGTGTCCCGCGATCGGCACCTGGCAGCCGCCCTGCAACGAGGCATTCAACGCCCGCTCGGCGGTGAGTGCATCACGCGCCAGCACATCTTCCAGCGGCGCGAGCAGCGCCTCCACGAGGGTATCCCCGCGGCGACATTCGACGCCGACGATACCCTGGCCAATGGCGGGGAGCATCTCATCCACTTCAAAACATTGCGTGATGTGCGCGGCAAAGCCGAGCCGTCGCAGGCCTGCAGCTGCCAGTACGATGCCGTCGTATTCGCCACGCTCGAGCTTGTCGAGCCGGGTATTCACGTTGCCACGCAGGTCGCGCACGGAGAGATCATTCCGTTGCAGGGCAAGCTGGCTGCGGCGACGCAGACTGGACGTCCCGATCACGGCGGCGGTGGGCATGGCGGCGAGATGGGTATGGCGCGGCGCAACCAGGCAATCGCGCGGATCCTCCCGCTCGAGCACGGTGGGGATGTGCAGGGCTTCGGGCAATTCCACCGGCACATCCTTCATGGAATGCACAGCAATGTCGGCCGCATCATCGAGCAGCGCCTGTTCCAGTTCCTTGATGAACAGGCCCTTGCCACCAATCTTGGCCAGAGGCGTATCGAGAATGCGATCGCCTGCGGTTTTGATCACCAGCAGTTCGACCGAGAGTTCCGGATTGAGGGCTTGCAGACGGTCACGCACATGGTGCGCCTGCCACAACGCCAGCTTGCTGCCCCGGGTGGCGATTCGAAGTCGGTGATCGTGCTTCAAGGTATGGTGCTCGCGAGAGGCGGGAATCATGGTTCTGTTCGAAGCCGGGCCTATGCTAAGGTGTCACCCCATGCAGGGCAACCAGCCGAAAATGTTCCCATGACCGTGCGTATCGGCGTGATCATGGATCCCATCGCCGGGATCAATCCGAAGAAAGATACCACCCTCGCCTTGATGCTGGCGGCCCAGCGCCGTCGCTGGGAACTCCATTACATGGAGCTGCCTGATCTGACCCTGCGTGATGGTAAAGCTCTGGCCACCACACGCCGTATCGAGGTACATGACGACTACCACCGCTGGTATGACTTTCTCGGCGAGCCTGTGACTGGCGAGCTCGCCGCATTCGACGCGATCCTCATGCGCAAGGATCCCCCCTTCGACACCGAATACATCTTCGCCACTTATCTGCTGGAACGCGCGCAGCATGCGGGTAGTCTGGTGGTGAATGATCCGCGCGCCCTGCGCGATGCCAACGAGAAACTCTTCACCGCCTGGTTTTCCGACGTATGCCCACCCACGCTGGTTGCGCGGCGGCACGACGAGATCCGCCGCTTCCTTCAGGAGTTTGGTGACATCGTGGTCAAGCCCCTGGACGGCATGGGCGGTTCGTCAGTGTTCAGAATCCAGGCCGGTGACTCCAACACGGGCGTAATCCTGGAAACCCTCACGGCACACGAGAACCGTTTCTGCATGGCGCAGAAGTATCTGCCGCAGATCGTCGATGGCGACAAGCGCGTGCTGGTGATCGATGGCGAGCCGGTGCCCTTCGCGCTGGCGCGCATTCCGCCCCAGGGGGAACTGCGCGGCAACCTGGCTGCCGGTGGCCGGGGGGAAGGGCGGCCACTCACCACCCGGGACCGAGAAATCTGCGCGCGTGTGGGGGCCGACCTCAAGGCACGCGGCCTCATCTTCGTGGGTCTCGATGTCATCGGGGATTACCTGACCGAAATCAATGTCACCAGCCCTACCTGCGTGCGAGAACTTGAATCTCAGTTCCAGATTCCGATTGCCGATCGGCTGATGGACGCGATCGCCACGAGGCTCGCAGCCCGGGGCTGAGGCGCGTGCACGCCGCCACGCTCGAACTCCCCACCGGCCCGCAGGTCACCCCTGGTGATCGCCTCGGGCTAACTCTCTGTGTGGCCATCATCCTGCACGCCATGCTGGTGCTGGGCGTGAGTTTCGTGCCGGAGCCCCCTACCCGCCTGCAGGCACCGGGATTGGAGATCACACTGGTGACTCCCCGCGAGACACCGCCTCCGGACGACCCCGACATGCTCGCGCAGACCAGTACCGAGGGGGGCGGCACGCTGGAGGCCACTGCCCGGCCGGCAACTCCTGTGACCGCACCCTTGCCCGCGTCCACTCCGGATCAATCTGCAGCCGCGACCGATACGCCGACGCGTGCAAGTTTCGAACGTGCACCACCGCTGGAACCCATGGCCATCGGACACCGTCAACCACAGCCCAATACCACGCCCGAACCGGCACCGAAGGAAGCGCCGACGGTGCTCAGCAAGCCAGCTCCGGAAAGCCGGGCAGAAGTGGCACGCAGCGCCCCGGAAAAGCCCGAGAAACCCGTAAGAAAAGTGCGTGAGGTGGCAGCCCGGCAAGTCGCGGAACCCCAGCCCGCGCCAGATGCCGAAATGCCCATGGTTGAACCTGCGCCAGAGCCCGCAGCACCCGAGGTCCCACCCACTGCGCAGGAACTCATCACCCGCTCGTTTGCAATGGCCAGCATGCATGCAGAGCTGCAGGAGAAGCTGGAGAACAAGGCCAAGCGCCCACGCACCAAGTACGTTTCCGCCACCACCCAGGAATTCAAGTACGCCGCCTACATGGAGGCCTGGCGGGCCAAGGTGGAGCGTATCGGCAACATCAATTACCCGGACGAGGCACGCCGCGGCAATCTGTCTGGCGCGCTGCTGCTCGATGTGGCGCTGAAGCCTGATGGCAGCGTGCTGGAGATCATCGTGCGCCGCTCCTCGGGTCACAAAGTGCTGGATGATGCAGCGGTGCGGATCGTCGAGCTTGCTTCGCCCTTCTCCCCGTTTCCGGACGAGATCCGCCGCGAGGTGGATATCCTGCATGTCACGCGGACCTGGAAGTTCCTCAACACGGAGTCTTTCCAGGCGCAGTAGCCTCGCTTGAGGCAGGTTCCTTGTGGGTCCGGGATCGCGGCCCCATACTGGCCTCATGCGTACCCTCAACCTGACCAATCAGTTCCTCATTGCCATGCCGGCGCTGGATGATCCCAATTTCTCGCGCACGGTGACTTATGTGTGTGCCCATAACGACGAGGGCGCAATGGGCATCGTGATCAACCGGCCGCTCAACCTCGATCTGGGCGAAGTCCTGAGCCAGATGGAACTGGAGGCAGTCGACCCCGCCATCAACGAGCAGACCGTGTTCCAAGGCGGACCCGTGCATCGCGATCGCGGTTTCATCCTGCACCGGCCGGCCAGGGACTGGGGCTCGACCATCCAGGTCACCGAAGACATTGCAGTGTCCACCTCGCGGGATATCCTGGCCGCCATGTCGCGGGGCGAGGGACCCTCAGAAGTTCTGGTGGCGCTCGGCTACGCAGGGTGGGATGCAGGCCAGCTGGAAGAAGAAATGGCACAGAACGCCTGGCTATCGGGTCCGGCGGATCCGGAGATCATCTTCAAGTCGCCTCCCGAGCAGCGCTGGCTGCGGGCCGCGGCCCTGATGGGCATCGATCTCGCCCGCCTGTCCAGCGATGTGGGCCATGCGTGAACACACAGCCCGCCATCGAAACCGTGCTCGGCTTCGATTACGGCGAGCGCCGCATCGGTGTGGCCGTGGGACAAACGCTCACGCGCACGGCCAATCCTTTGCGCGTACTCCCCGCCCATGCCGGCCAGCCGGACTGGGCTGAAGTGCAACGACTGATCGAAACCTGGCGGCCGACGAGGCTCATCGTCGGCCTGCCTTCCACCGCCGATGGCGCGCCACACCCCGTGGCTGAAGCCATCAAGCGCTTCGGCCGGCGCCTGCACGGACGCTTCGGCCTTGGCGTGGAATACGTGGATGAGCGGCTTTCCTCCCATGAGGCCGCGGCACTCTGCGGCAATGATCCCGCGCAACTGGATGCAGTGGCGGCAGGCCTCATCCTCGAGACCTGGCTGATGGAACTTCCCCAATCCCCCAGGGAGCCGACATGAAACCCGAAGTCGACATAGACAACCTCATCGACGAGCTCGCCATCAACCTGCGCCGGATGATCGAGGCGGAGGAGCTGCTCAATCCGGCACTGGTGGGCATCAAGACCGGCGGCGTGTGGGTGGCTGAGCGCCTGCGCACACTGCTGCGCATCGAGGAGCCTCTGGGCGAACTCAATATCGCCTTCTATCGCGATGACTTCAGCCGCGTGGGGATCCATCCCACGGTGGAACCCTCGCATCTGCCGTTTGAAGTGGACAACCGGGATCTCGTCCTGGTCGATGACATCCTCTATACCGGACGCACGGTGCGCGCGGCGATGAACGAGCTTTTCGACTACGGCCGTCCGCGTGCAGTGAAACTGGTGGTGCTGTTTGACCGCGGCGGTCGTGAGCTGCCCATCCAGGCCGACCTGGTGGGTGCGCATCTCAAGCTCGGCATCCGCGAGCACGCCAAGCTCACCGGCCCTGATCATCTCGCCCTGGAGCTTCACCGCACCCGCGGCTGAGCCCACTGCCAGCGCCCCGGCCCCGTGTTCGAGGGCCGCGTTTCCGCCTAGAATGATCGGCCATGCGCGCAGGCAATCTCCAACTCGACTCTCAAGGCCGACTGAAGCATTTTCTCGGCATCGAGGGCCTTTCCCGTGAGCTGCTGGCCGAAATCCTCGACAACGCCGAGCGTTTTGCGCCAGTCGGGGATCGCGCGGTGAAGAAAGTGCCGCTGCTGCGGGGCAAGACCGTGGCGAACCTCTTCTTCGAACCGAGCACCCGCACCCGCACCACCTTTGATCTGGCAGCCAAGCGCCTGTCGGCGGATGTGCTCAACCTGAACATCGAGGCCAGCTCGGCCAAGAAGGGCGAGTCGCTCACCGACACCCTGCGCAACCTCGAAGCCATGCAATGCGACATGTTCGTGGTCCGTCACCAGACGAGCGGTGCTGCGGAGTTCATTGCCCGCCAGGTGGCGCCGCATATCAGCGTGATCAACGGCGGCGATGGCCGGCACGAACATCCCACCCAGGCCATGCTCGATGTGTTCACCATCCGCCGGCTCAAGCAGCGTTTCACACATTTGAAAGTTGCCATCGTGGGCGATGTGGCGCACTCGCGCGTTGCGCGCTCGGAGATCCACGCCCTGCGTATCCTCGGCGTGCCGGACATCCGGGTGGTGGGCCCCAAGACCCTCATCCCGCCGCGCATCGAGGACATGGGCGTGTCCGTGCACCACACACTGGAAGAGGGCATCGCCGGCGCGGATGTCGTGATCATGCTGCGCCTCCAGCAGGAACGCATGCAGAGTGCACTGCTTCCCAGTGCGCACGAGTATTTTCGCGAGTATGGCCTGACCGCCGCGCGCCTGAAGCGCGCCGCCAAGGACGCGATCGTCATGCATCCCGGGCCCATCAATCGCGGTGTGGAGATCGACAGTGCGGTGGCGGATGGTGTGCAGTCCGTCATCCTGCAGCAGGTGACCTATGGCATCGCAGTGCGCATGGCAGTGATGTCCATGGTGATGGCCACCCAATCCCTCACCTTCGGCAACGGACAGGGCAGCACCGATGTCGATTAGGCTGAAGGGCGGCCTGGCGCTCGATCCGCTGGCAGGCACGCAGGCCAAAGCGGATGTGTTCATCGAACACGGCAAGATAGTGGCCGTGGGGCGTGCACCGGGCGGCTTCAAGGCCAAACGCGAAATCGATGTCTCGGGATGCGTGGTGGCGCCGGGTCTGGTTGATCTCGGCAGTCGCTTGCGCGAGCCCGGTTACGAACACAAGGCGACTATCGCGAGCGAAGCGCGCGCGGCGGCAGCTGCGGGGTTCACCACACTGTGCGCGACACCGGACACGCAGCCCATCCTCGATACGCCGGCTGTGGCCGAGCAGATCCATCATCTTGCAGGTCTGGCACGGGGCGCGCGTATCCGCTGCATGGGTGCGCTCACGGTGGGTCTTGCCGGTGAGGTGCTATCCGAGATGCATGCACTGAAGGCCGCCGGTTGTGTTGCGGTCACCAATCTCGAGCGCACCATCAAGGACACCGCGGTGCTCAAACATGCGCTGGCCTATGCCGCGAGCGCCGGCCTCACGGTTTTTCTGCATCCCGAAGAATATTGGCTGGCGCGCCAGGGCAGCATGCATGAAGGCGCCACCAGCACGCGGCTTGGAGTGCCCGGCATTCCGCGCGCCGCCGAGATCATCGGGCTCCATCGTGATCTGACACTGGTGGCGGAGACGGGTGCGCGCGCGCATCTCTGCCGGCTCTCCACGGCAGAATCGATCAAGTCGCTGGTGGACGCACGGCGCGCCGGCCTTGCCGTGACGGCGGATGTCGACCTGATGCACCTGCTCCACACGGACAAGGATGCCGGCCAGTTCGATGCCAACTTCCATCTGCGGCCCCCGCTGCGCGATCGCAGCGATCGACAGGCTCTGCGCCAAGGCGTGAAACGTGGCGGCATCGATGCGATTGCAGCCAACCACGAACCGCACGATGCAGACGCCAAGGCCGCGCCCTTTGCGCTCACCGAGCCGGGTGTCTCGACGCTCGACATCTTTCTGCCCAGGCTGCTGTCACTGGTGGCGGCGGGCGCATTCGACCTGATCACAGCCTGGCGCGCAGCAAGCCTGGCACCGCATCGCATCCTCGGTTTGCCCGGCGGCACGCTGGCTCCGGGCGCGCCTGCTGATCTCTGCGTGTTCGATGCGACGCAAGAGTGGATAGCTGGCCCGGATACATTCCAGAGCAAGGGACTCAACAGCCCTTGTGTCGGCGAACGACTCAAAGGCCGCACTGTGCTGACCTTGGTAGAAGGTCAGGTGGTCTTTCATGCAAAGGACAAGAAGGCATGACTGCGGCACGCGATCTTTCCCACCGCGACACCATCCTGCTGGAAGAGGCGGAGGTGCTGGAAGTGAAACATCACGCCGGTGAGCAGGTGGTGATGCGCCTGTCTTCTCCCGAGATTGCCGCCGCCTGCCAGCCGGGCGTATTCGTGCATCTGCGCTGTGAGCCTTCCCTTTTGATGCGTCGCCCCATGTCCGTGATGCGCGCGGATGCGGCACGCGGCACGCTCGACATCCTGTTCAAGGTGCACGGCCTCGGCACCGAGGCATTGGCGAAGCGGCAGGTGGGTGAGCGGCTCAGCATGATGGGCCCGATCGGCAAGCCCTTCCGCCTGGAAGGCTATCGCGCACGCCCGCTGCTCATCGGCGGGGGCGTCGGCATTCCGCCCATGATTTATCTGGCTGAGCATCTACGCCGCGTGAACGGTGTGCAGCCGCTGGTGCTGATGGGCTCCGAAGTGCCGTTTCCCTTTACCGCCCGCCCCTCACAGATCATGGTGCCCGGCGTGCCCTCGGAAGTGATCGCTGCCATGCCGCTGCTGGAGGACTGGGGAATCGCCAGCCGACTCGCCAGCCTGCAAGGCTATGCCGGGTGTTTCGAAGGTTATGTCACCGATCTGGCCGCACACTGGATTGGCGACAGTGGTGTCGCGCGTGATGAAGTCGAGATCTTCGCCTGCGGCCCCACGCCCATGCTACGCGCCGTGCAGCAGCTGGCAGTGAAGGCCGGCGTCCCAGCCCAGATTTCGCTGGAAGAATACATGGCCTGTGCAGTGGGTGGCTGCGCAGGCTGCACCGTGCGCATCGAGACGCCACAAGGTCCTGCCATGAAGCGCGTGTGCGTGGATGGGCCGGTATTCGAGGCGGTGAGCGTGGTGTTCGGCTGAGTGACAGACGGGCTGCAAGTCAGCCTGCTGTCCAATCTGGTCACGCCCGACTGCTGAGTGTCTGGCATCAAGGCCCATTTCGCGGAAAAAAATAACGGGCGTTTCGAGCGTGCCCAGAGAATTTCTGTCTACCCGTGGTATTCCAACGCAAGCGACCGATTCTGGCCGACAGGCCTGTTGAGATTCACCCTGTCTGCCGCCGAGCGTCCTGCCTTGTTGGCGCTGCCGATGCTGACGGAATTCGATGAAGTGTCCCGCATCTGGCCCAACCTCGGGTAACGCTGCTTGAAGAGCGCCTGCAAGACGGAATCCTTGTGGGTCATGAGCTCACGCCCATCAGCGCGGGAA
>JAURMM010000251.1 GCA_030830685.1 Gammaproteobacteria bacterium
GAAGGCATCACTGGGGAAAATCATGGCAGCGCCATGGCTGACGCAGGTGAGCACGCTCATCACCATGCCAACGCAATGGTAGAGCGGCACTGGAATGCACAGCCTGTCCTGCTCGGTGAAATGCATGGCCTGCCCGACGAAATAGCCATTGTTGACGATATTGAAATGGGTGAGGGTGGCGCCTTTCGGCATGCCCGCGGTGCCGCTCGTGAACTGGCTGTTGATGGGATCATCAGGCTGCAGAAGTCCGGCCAGACGCGTGAGTTCCGCCTGCTCATGCGCGCCACCCAGGGATGGAATATCGTCAAAGCGATACATGCCCGGCTGGGGAACATCGTCCAGTGCGATCAGGGTTTTCAGGTGAGGCAGCTTGGCTGAGGCAAGACTCCCTGGAGCACACTGTTCGAGCTCCGGGGCAAGCGTGCGCAGCATGCCGAGATAATTACTGCTCTTGAACGTGCTGGCGGTGATGAGCGCGGTGCATTCGACCTTGTTCAGTGCATATTCGAGCTCGGCGAGGCGGTAGGCGGGATTGATGTTGACGAGAATCAGCCCCGCCTTGGCGGTGGCAAATTGCGTGATCACCCACTCGAGCATATTGGGCGACCAGATCCCGATACGATCCCTTGGCTTGAGCCCAAGGGCCACCAGCCCCGCAGCGAAGGCATCCACTCGCGCGCCCAGTTCGGCATAGGAGAGACGAATCTGCTGATGCCGGGACACGAGGGCCAGGCGATCTGGCCAGCGGGCGCATGTGTCATCCAGCAGCTGCCCGACCGTGCAGTAGAGCAGGGGCTGGTCGCTGGTGCCACAGACATAACTCAGTGCGCTCGGAGCGTTCATCAGCTCTTTTCTCCCAGCTTGTCCTCGACACTGCGGATCTTGTCCTGCATGTGCTGCACCTTGTCCGTGCGTGTGCCGAGCTTTAGGTTGGTGAATACCCGGGGGACACCCAGCGCATGCAGTCGCTCATGACAGGCTTTCACGCAGGCCATCACGGCATCCCATTCGCCTTCGATTACAGTGCCGTAGGGGTGCATCTGCGATCCCAGTCCCGCGGCACGAATCAGGCGCTGGCATTCCGCGATTTCGTTGGAGACCGAGGTGCCGACGCCAATCGGCACCACGCAGAGGTCGATCATCACATGCATGTCAGAACTCCAGGTTGCGCGGGGTACGAGGGAAAGGAATGACATCCCGGATATTGCTTACCCCCGTGGCAAACATCAGCAAGCGCTCGAAACCCAGGCCGAAGCCCGCATGGGGCGCGGTGCCGAAGCGCCGGGTATCGAGATACCACCAGTAATCCTCACGCCGGAAACCCATCTCATCCATGCGGGCAAGCAACCGATCGTGACGCTCCTCACGCTGGGATCCGCCAATCAGCTCGCCGATGCGCGGCACGAGCAGATCCATCGCGGCCACGGTCCGGCCGTCATCATTCTGGCGCATGTAGAAGGCTTTGATGTCGCGCGGCCAGTCGTGCACGAAAACAGGAGCCTTGAAATGCTGTTCGGTGAGATAACGTTCATGTTCGGTCTGCAGATCGCCGCCCCACTCCGGGGTGAATTCGAAGGTCACTGGCGCTGCCCTGAGGATCTCGATGGCTTCAGAATAGGGGAGACGCACGAACTCGGAGTCACGCACGCCGGCGAGGCGTGCTTCAAGTTCGGGATCCACGAACTGCTTGAACAGGGCGAGATCTTCCGCGCAGTCCGTACACACGAAGTCGAGTAGATGACGCACAAAATCCTCTGCCAGTTGCATGTCGTCCGCCAGATCGGCAAAGGCGATCTCTGGCTCGATCATCCAGAATTCGGCGGCATGCCGGCTGGTGTTTGAGTTTTCGGCCCTGAAAGTGGGGCCGAACGTGTAGACCTGGCCGAGACCCATGCAGTAAGTCTCCACGGCGAGCTGTCCGGACACCGTCAGATGCGCTTCCTTGCCGAAGAAGTCCTCGGCGAAGTCTCCGCCCGCCAGGGCGCGCGCACCAGACTCGCCGTGCAGCGTGGTCACCCGAAACATTTCGCCGGCGCCTTCGCAGTCGGCGCCCGTGATGATGGGGGTGTGGATGTAGTGAAAGCCCCGGCGCTGGAAGAACTCATGCACCGCCCACGACAGGCGCGAGCGGATACGAAAGAGTGCGCCGTATTTGTTGGTGCGGCTGCGCAGATGACCGATGGTGCGCAGGAACTCGTCGCTGTGTCGTTTCTTCTGCAGCGGATAGTCCTCAGTACACGTGCCGAGGATATCCAGCCTGTGCGCCTTCAGTTCGTAGCGCTGCCCCTTGGCGGGTGACTCTACCAGCTCGCCTTCGATGCGAACGGCGCTACCGGTAGTCGCTTCCCGGACACGGTCATGGCCCTCCGCGGCGTCGGTCACGATGGCCTGCAGGCTTGCAAGACAGGACCCGTCGTTGACCTCGACGAATGAAAAGTCCTTGGCGTCACGGCGCGTCTTGACCCAGCCTGCGACTGTGACGCTGGCAATGGGGCCGGGAGCCCTCAGAAGTTCGGCGATGTGCGTGCGCGCAGCAGGCATCAGCAGCTACTCCGGTTCGTAACCCAGGACTGGCGCCAGCCAGCGTTCAGCCTCTCGGGGATCCATGCCCTTGCGTCTGGCATAGTCCTGGACCTGGTCACGATTGATGCGGCCCACCCCGAAGTAGCGCGATGCAGGGTGCGAGAAATAGAAACCGCAAACCGCTGCCGCAGGCGTCATGGCGAAACTTTCAGTCAGCTGGATGCCTGCCGCTTCCTCGACATTCAGCAGCTGCCAGATCAAGGGTTTCTCGGTGTGGTCTGGGCAGGCGGGATAACCCGGCGCCGGACGGATGCCGCGATAGCCCTCCGCGATGATCTGTTCGTTGTCGAGCTTTTCGTCTTCCGCATAACCCCAGAACTCACGCCTCACCCAGGCATGCAGGCGCTCAGCAAAGGCTTCGGCGAGACGATCTGCCAAGGCCTTGGCCATGATGGCGTGATAATCATCATGATCGCGCTCGTAGGCCGCCACGATCTCGTCGAGGCCGAAACCCGCACACACGGCGAACGCGCCGAGGTAGTCCGCAACCTCACTGTCGCGCGGCGCAAGGAAGTCGGCGAGGGCAAAATTGGGTTGCCCCCCGGGTTTGCGTTGTTGCTGCCGCAGGCTGTGGACCACCGCAAGCTCGCCCCGTCGACGGTCATCCGCATAGATTTCGATATCGTCCGTACCTACGGAGTTGGCAGCAAAGAGGCCGGCCACCCCACAGGCCTTCAGCTTCTTGTCGCGGACCAGATCCGCCAGCATCCGCTGTCCATCCAGGAAAACCTTGCGGGCCTCTTCGCCCACGATTTCGTCATCGAGGATGCGCGGGTAGCGGCCTGCCAGCTCCCAGGCGGAGAAATAGGGTGTCCAGTCGATGTAGTCCACGAGATCATCGAGAGGCCAGTCCTCAAAGACCCGCACGCCAAGTTGGCGGGGGCGCGGGGGCTGATAGTCCGCCCAGCCCGGATCGAAGCGGTTGCGCCGGGCTTCATCCAAGGTCAGCCAGTCGATGCCGGCCTGGCGTTGTTTGTGACGCTCGCGGATGGTCGCGTATTCGTCACGTAGCTGGGCCATGAAGCCCCGGCGCAACTCCTGACTCTGCAGGCTGGTGGCAACACCCACCGCGCGTGAAGCGTCCTTGACGTGCACCACCGGTCCTGAGTAGGCGGGAGCAATCTTGACGGCGGTATGCGTGCGGGAGGTGGTCGCGCCGCCAATCAACAAAGGCAGCTCGAGCTTGCGACGTTCCATTTCGCTCGCCACATGGACCATTTCCTCCAGCGAGGGTGTGATGAGCCCCGAAAGTCCGACCACGGTGGCTCCTTCACGCACGGCGGCATCGAGAATGTCGTTGCACGCCACCATCACGCCGAGGTCGATGACTTCGAAGTTGTTGCACTGAAGGACTACGCCCACGATGTTCTTGCCGATGTCATGCACATCGCCCTTCACGGTTGCGAGCACGATCTTGCCGGCACTGCGTGAATTGCCCTCGGCCTTGGCAGCTTCGATGAACGGAATGAGGTGGGCCACGGATTTCTTCATCACCCGTGCGCTCTTGACGACTTGCGGCAGGAACATCTTGCCGGCGCCAAAGAGATCACCCACCACATTCATGCCGGCCATGAGCGGGCCTTCAATCACGTCCAGCGGATGGCTGGCGGCGAGTCGGGCCTCCTCGGTGTCCTCCACGATGTAATCGGCAATACCCTTGACCAGCGCATGGGACAGCCGGGCTTCGACCGGGGCTAGGCGCCAAGCTTCGACCTCGGCCTTGTCGCGGATGCCGGCCTGCACGCCGGACGAGAACTCGATCAGCCGGTCCGTGGCATCCGGGCGTCGATTGAACAATACGTCTTCCACCCGTTCGCGGAGTTCAGGTTCGATGTTGTCGTAAATGCCGAGCTGCCCCGCGTTGACGATTGCCATGTCCAGGTCGGCGCGAATGGCGTGATAGAGGAATGCCGAGTGCATCGCCTCGCGCACCGGATTGTTGCCCCGGAAGGAGAACGACACATTGCTGAGCCCTCCGCTGACGAGCGCATGCGGAAGGTTCTGCTTGATGGCGCGGGTCGCCTCGAAAAAGGCGATCGCATATTCGTTGTGCTCCTCCATGCCTGTGGCGACGGTGAGGATGTTGGGATCGAAGATGATGTCCTCGGAAGGGAACCCCACCTCGTCAACCAGCAGGTGATAACTGCGTGCGCAGATCTCGAGCTTCCGCGCGGCCGTGTCGGCCTGACCCTTTTCATCAAATGCCATCACGATGACCGCAGCGCCCATGCGGCGTATGTGCGCGGCCTGCTGCAGGAACTTTTCGGGCCCCTCCTTGAGACTGATCGAGTTGACCACGCCTTTGCCCTGCAGGCAGCGCAGACCCGCCTCCAGCACGCTCCAGCGCGAGGAGTCGAGCATGATCGGTACCCGGGCGATGTCAGGATCGGAGGCGATGCGATTCAGGAACTCGACCATCAGCGCCTCGGAATCGAGCATGCCCTCGTCCATGTTGACGTCGATGATCTGAGCGCCGTTGTCGACCTGCTGCCGGGCAATGTCGAGCGCCGCTTCGAGTTGTCCCTCGCGGATGAGGGTCGCGAACTTGGGCGAGCCTGTAACATTGGTGCGCTCACCCACGTTGATGAACCCGGTCTCGGGAGTGAGGTTCAAGGGCTCGAGCCCGCTCAGGCGGCAGACGCGCGGAACTTCCGGCACCCTGCGTGGCGGGAGGCCCTTCATCGCCTCGGCAATCGCCTGGATATGCGCAGGGGTGGTGCCGCAACACCCGCCGACCATGTTCAGGAATCCCTGCTCGGCGAATTCCCGCAGGACTTCGGCCATATAGGCGGGTGTCTCGTCGTAGCCACCGAACTCATTCGGCAGCCCTGCGTTCGGATGCAGGCTGATGAAGGTATCTGCCACCCGCGACAGCTCCTCCACATAGGGCCGCAGATCGCGCGCGCCCAGCGCGCAGTTCAGGCCTATGAACAGTGGGCGGGCATGGCGGACTGAATTCCAGAAAGCCTCGGTGGTTTGACCGGTCAGGGTTCGGCCACTGCGGTCGGTGATGGTGCCGGAGATCATGACCGGCAGACGGGTGCCGGTTGCCTCGAAGAATTCTTCCAAGGCAAACAGTGCAGCCTTGCAATTCAGGGTGTCGAAGACGGTCTCGACCAGCAGCAGATCAGCGCCGCCATCGACCAGCCCCCGGATGGCTTCTGCATAACTGGCGCGCAAGTCTTCGAAGGTCACATTGCGAAAGCCCGGATCGTTGACATCCGGAGAGACTGAGGCCGTGCGGTTGGTAGGGCCGAGCACGCCGGCTACCCAGCGCTGCCCCTCCGCAGCGTCCGCTTCCCGACGGGCGATGCGCGCACCTTCGAGGTTGAGCTCGTAGGCCAGCGTCTCGAGTTGGTAGTCGGCCTGGGCGATGCGTGTCGAATTGAAGGTGTTGGACTCGATGATGTCCGCACCGGCGGCAAGAAACTGTCGATGAATGCCGCCGATGATGTCAGGGCGCACCAGATTGAGAAGGTCGTTGTTGCCCTTCAGATCCACTGGATGGTCGGCGAAACGCCGGCCACGGTAGTCCTCTTCGGCCAGTGCATGGCCCTGGATCATGGTCCCCATTGCGCCATCCAGGGTCAGGATTCGTGTCTCGAGAATGGCCCGCAGGGTGGCTTCGGTTGGCGTCATCGTTCTGTCCTTGAAAATCAGCGTTGGGAGGCAACGCGACCCAACCGGAAACGGCCAGGATTGCGCTGCATCCAGAAGACGGCGGCAATCAGTGCAATGAGCGCTGCCTGCACCAGCCACAGCCCGATTTCCGGTGGCAGATCGCCCTTGCGGACCATGGCATGGGCGACGCCCAGAAAGTTGTTGTAGGCAAAGTAGCCGGAGATGGCGGTGATGAGTCCGATGTACCAATTGTCCCCGGTGCTCGCAAGCGCGATGAGCACGGCCAGCAGCGGCAGCAGGAGCGCGCCAATGGGGCGTGCCAGGCGCCACTGGAATTCGGCGCGAAAACCGGCGGCTTCATACTTGAGCAAATCCGCCGTGCGCATGAAGTTGATCTGGTTGGAGAGATCTGTCGGCGTATGGGATTCGATACGCAGCGCATACCGGGAAAAATGCGTGATCACATAATCAAGAGCACCCGGGCGACCCGCGTAACTGGTGCCATCGAGGAACACTGCAAAGCGGTCCCGGGTCTCGGGATCCGTTTCCACGATTGCTTCATCGGCACGCATGATGCCCACATCGCCGCCCTCGCGGACCTGGACAAAGGCGTCCTGCAGGAATTCCTCGTCGCGGGAAATGCGTTCGGCATAGAAAATTCTCTTGCCGCCACTCAGCTCCTTGAACCGGCCCGCCTTGACCCCGGCGATCGTGGCTTCGTTTTCCGTCTGGTTCTTGATCTCCTCGAGGATTTCCTCCGCTCGAGGTTCAGCAAACAGGGTGAGGGTGGCCACAAAGGCCGCGGAAAACAGCGCGAGCTTGAGCGCAGCCCCGAGCATCAGTGCATGACCGGCGCCGGCTGCTCGCAGCGCCGTCAGCTCGTAGTCCCGCTGCAGGCGGATTACGGCTCCGAAGATACCGATGTAGAGGCTCATGGGGACGAGGTCGCGCAGGGAGACCAGCATCTTCAGCCCCAGCATGGCCGCGATGTGCTCAGGGGCCATCTTGCCGTCGGCAGCTTCTCCGAGATACGACGCGAAGCGCGTACTGAAATAGATCACGACCAGGCCGCCAGCAATCATGGCGAAGGTGCGCAAGTACTCCCGCATCAGATAGCGTTCGAGAATCACCGCGTGCGACCTCCTCCGCGACGCAGAAGCGTAAGGTTGCGGGCGTACAGGAAGGGCAGAAACACGTAGCCGAGAATGATGGGCAGCTTGTCCACATGGAGCGCGTAGACGAGCGAGATCAGGCTGCCGTGAAAGCTCAGGTGCCAGAAGATGGGCGGCACCACCAGTTGCTTCTCGCGCTCGGAGCGCAACCACTGGATCAGGAAGCGCGAGCTGAACAAGCCGTTGCCGAGCAGGCCGAAGGCAGTCCACCAGGATGAGTCCGTATACAACCACGGCAGCAGATGGCCAATGTGCGGGGCGAGAAAACCGCTGCTCTCCATCATCCCGCAATCTCCTGCACGGCTGACAGACGGAATCGGCGCGCAATGAGCCAGCTCACGCCGAAGAGGTCGACGATGCCCACCCACAGCCGATTCGCCACCCCGTATTTTGACTGCCCATGCAGGCGAGGCCGGTGATTCACCGGGACCGATACCGCCCGACCACCCATGCGCTGCACCAGCGCGGGCAGGAATCGGTGCATGTGATTGAAATGGGGGAGGGCCATGAACGTCGCGCGGGCGAAGACCTTGAGACCACAGCCGGTATCGGGAGTGGCATCCCGCAGGGCTCGCGAACGGACCGCATTGGCAACCCGCGAGGACAGGCGTCGCACGAACGTGTCGCGGCGTTGGGTGCGATGTCCGCAAACCACCACCGGCACCTCGGGGTCGTCCTCGCTGGAGGCTTTTGCCAGCAGCACCGGTACGTCGGCGGGATCGTTCTGGCCGTCTCCGTCGAGGGTTGCGATCCAGTGCCCACGGGCAGCCTTGACTCCCGAACAGAGCGCAGCGCTTTGGCCCCTGTTCAGCGCGTGGCGCAAGACGCGCAGACGCGGCTCCGTGGACTTGAGCCGTCGCAGCGTATCCAGCGTGCCATCTGTGCTCGCATCGTCGACCAGGATGATTTCGTAATGGTCGCCGGGGCCGCCGGCCGCCACCACCTCAGCCACCAACTGCGCGATGTTGCCGGCTTCGTTGTAGCAGGGAATGACGACGGAATACTGGAGGGGAGGGGAGACGTCAGAAGTCATCGATACCCTGGCATGCTGTGGGGGAAAAGCTCCTCGTGCTGCATGACCCATGGCAGCTCGGAGATTGGACATTCTAGCAGTCTGCACGCAGCACACCCACCTCGTTTTGACACTGCCGAGGTGGCTTGATTACAGTGCCGGGTCCCCGCATCCGGAGCCCCTACATGGGCCATCGCCTTTCGAAAATCTACACGCGCACGGGCGACGCAGGGACCACCGGTCTCGGAGATGGGTCGCGCGTATCCAAGGACGACCTCCGGGTGCACGCCATGGGGGACGTGGATGAGTTGAATTCCCTGCTGGGCGTGCTGCTCGCAAGCCTGTTACCCCCTGACATGGCCTCGTCCCTGTTTGAAATCCAGCACGACCTGTTCGACCTTGGCGGGGAGTTGTCGATTCCCGGTTGTACCTTGCTGCCGGCCGATGCCGGAACACGGCTCGAAGGACTCATCGACCACTACAACGAGGCACTGCCGCCACTGAAGGAATTCGTGTTACCTAGTGGGGGCGTGGCTACCGCGCGGTGCCATGTCGCGCGTGCCGTGTGTCGCAGAGCCGAACGTGCGGTGGTGGCACTGGACGCGGCAGATCCGGTCAGTGCGGCGGTGATGCAATACCTCAACCGTCTCTCGGATTTGCTGTTCGTGTGGGCAAGAACCCTCGCGCGCCATGAAGGCGGTGCTGAGGTCATGTGGGACCGTTCACGTTTCAAGCCCGCCGTCTGATTCTGCCCAGGCGAGGGCAGGCGAAGTCCTCGCCAATCCACGCGCGGCACAGAGACCGCGTTCAGCGGGCCAGGAGTTCCAGCACCGGTCCTTCCCGCTTCAGGGTGAAGGCGTTCAGAAAAGACTGCCCAAGCAGCGCGGTGCTCGGATATTCCCCTTCCACGACTACCCCTTCCACTCGTTTGAGTGACAGGGTGCGCGCAGTGACCGATTCAAACGTGACGTACCACGCATCGACCAGACCCGAGGCGGTCTCGATCTGGCCTGCGTGACCGTCGGTCCGGTAGAGCAGACCGAGGCGCCTCGCCGTGTCGCGGTTGATGGCGACGACGGTGGCACCGGTATCGACGAGGAAACGGACACTGGCGCCATTGATGGTGCCATCCACGAAGTAGTGCCCGTTGTTCTCGGGTGCCAGCTTGAGCGAGGCCAGCGCGCGCGGTGGTTGGCTGATGCCATAGCGCGCGGAATCCAGCGTGAGCTCGATGAGCTCGGTGCCGACCTGCACCTTCGCGCGTTCCAGGTTGGCTTCGACCAGGGTAACCCCCTCGGGTGAGGCGGCTCCCACGGCGAGAACGCGCGTCACCCCATCGATGAGCAGAATGGCGCGATCCGGGAACACCCCTTGCAGTGCAAGCCGGGGAGGTGCTCCGGCGTGCGCTCCGGCAAGAGGAAGCGCGATGCAGAGTGCCCGGAGTGCGAACATCGTGCCGCGCTTGAATGATCCCGTCTCCCTCATGGCTTGCGACTCCCTTGCGTGCGGATTGCATCGTTGTACCCGGCCATCGGCCGTCGCACGGTCGCCTGCTACACTCTCGGGCCAGCTGCCCTGCGGATCAGTATAGGCACAGCAGGCTCATACCTGTGTTCCATCTGCTGTGCAGCCGGTTGCTCATGACTCAAGAGGTGTTCGTTGAATATTGCATGTCTCGACTTCGAGGGGGTTCTCATCCCCGAAATCTGGGTGGGTCTCGCGGAACGCACCGGAATAGAAGAACTCCGTGCCACCACCCGCGAAGTGCCTGATTACGACCAGCTGATGCGCCAGCGCCTCGCGGTGATGACGGCGCATGGCCTGGGCTTGAAGGATATCCAGGCCGCCGCGGATGCCCTGGAACCGCTGCCTGGTGCGCTGGAGTTCCTGAACTGGTTACGCACCGAATATCAGGTTGCCATCGTTTCCGATACGTTCTACGAGCTGGCCATGCCGCTCGTCCGCAAACTGGGGTATCCGACCTTGCTCTGTCACAAGTTGCAGGTTGGCGCGGACGGGATGATCACTGGTTACACCCTGCGGCAACCCAACCCCAAGCGCCATGCGGTACTGGGTTTCAAGTCCATGCAATACAAAGTGGTCGCCACGGGTGACTCCTACAATGATGTGCCGATGCTGAAGGAGGCCGATCGCGGCTGGTTCTTCGGGCCGCCGGAGAACGTCTGTCGGGATCATCCGGGCATTCCACCGGTTTATGGCTATGCCGAGCTCAGGGAAGTGCTGCTGACGGCCAAGCGCGAGCTCTCATGAGGGCGGGACGACCCGCTGCCTGAGACGCGGGATCCTGGACTGGGCCCAGTGGGCGATAGCCCACTCGATGACTTCGCGGGGAAGCGCCCGCTGCAGGGAAACCGGTGGCTCCTGACCCAGCCAGGTGAGGGCCTGCAGCAGGGTCTGAACGGGCGCTTGGCCGGCGATATCAGGCGCAAGCGCCTGCTTGCTGAGTTTCTGCCCAGCCCCATCCACTGCTACCGGGAGATGCAGATAAGTTGCGATAGGGAGACCCAGCAGGCTTTGCAGATGGCGTTGCCGCGGGGCCGAGTCCAGCAGGTCTGCACCCCGGACAACTTCGGTGATCCCTGCTTCCGCGTCATCAACCACCGCCGCAAGGTGGTAAGCGGGCAGGTTTTCCACTCGCCAGACGACGAAATCCCCGCCCTCGCGATCAAGCTGCCAGAGGTGTGGACCCTGGATCGGATCCACCAGCGACACTGTGGCGGCGCCCACGCAAACCCTCACACTGAACCTGCCTTGCGCGGGGCGATTGGCGCTCCGGCAGGTGCCGGGATAGGCCGAGGCCCCAACCATGCGGCGTGAGCACGTGCAGCGATAGGCAAGCCCCGCAGCCATCAGTCTCTCAAGCGCCGCGCGATGTTGGTCTTGCTTGTGGCGCTGGTGAATGACCTCGCCATCCCAGTGCAAATGGCAGCGGGTGAGCGCGAAACGGATGGCATCAGCCGCACCTGGCTGCTCCCGTGGCGGGTCGATGTCGTCGATACGCAGGTGCCACTGCCCGCCCTGAGTACGAGCCTGGAGGAAGCCCGCCAGCGCCGTTACCAGTGAACCGAAGTGCAGCGGGCCGGTCGGCGAGGGCGCGAAACGCCCTCGATAGGGCGGTTCAGTGGCCGCCCGGACTGGCGCGGAGGTGCTCATCGTAGAGTACCGTTGCGGCCGCCACGCCGATGGGCATGGCGAGAAAGTTCAGCACGGGAATGGCCGTAAGCACTGCCAGGCCGGCGCCCAGACCGAGGGCCATGCCCCGGTGCTCCCGCGCAACCTGCAGCGCGACAGGGAAGGGCCGCGCCTGGATGCCAAGCACGCAATCCAGATATTCGAGTGAAAGGACCCAGGCGCCGAGCAGCGCCCACACCAGAGCTCCCAAGGCATTGACCAAGGGCACCACCAGAATCAGGAGCGCGGGCAGGGTGAGTTTCAGCAGGTAGAGGGACTTGCCAAGTTCGCCCATCAGCCCGAGGCGAAGTTCCTCCAGCAGACCCGGCGCCGGCACTGCCCCAACCGCACCGCGCAGCTCACGCAGTACAGCGCTCGAGAGTGCACCATTGAATGGTGTAGCCAGGAGATTTGCGACCAGACTGAAACTGAAGAATCCGGCCAGCATCACGGCGAGCGCAATGAGTGGCAACAGGAGGTAGCCGAGCCATGCAAGGTCCGGTGGCAGCCATTGCGCCACCAGATCGGCCAGAAACCGGTAGACGAGCAGGGTGCCGATCACGAAGACCCCAAAGTTCACTGCGAGCGGCGCCAGCACATAGGGCCGGATCCCGGGGCGATGTAGCAACTGCGCGCCGCGCCAGACGGCCATCAGCCCGGTGGCGAAACCCGGGGCGTCTGGCATCAGGGCAGGTGCACGGGCGGCGCAGGGACCCAGCCTGGCGCGCGGTGTTCGACTACCACCGTGGGATAGGTCCCGCCGCGCACATTGAAGCGGGCGGTCAGGCGCATGAACCGGGGAGCACTGGCCGCCACGAAGTCGCCGAGGATGCGGTTGGTGACGGCTTCGTGGAAGTGCCCCTCGTCGCGGAATGACCAGATGTAGAGCTTCAGGGACTTCAATTCGATGCAGCGCTCCTCGGGCACGTATTCGAGGAGCATCTGGGCGAAATCCGGTTGCCCGGTCTTGGGGCAGAGACAGGTGAATTCCGGGATTTCGATCCGGATCGTGTAATCCCGCGCGGCGGCCGGGTTGGGAAAAGTCTCCAGTTCACGGCTAGGCTGGGTGCTCATTCGCGGCGGCTCCGGGGCTGAATTGAAGGCCGCGCATGATATATGCTGGGCGGATGCGCATCACCAAGATCAAACTCGCCGGCTTCAAGTCCTTCGTGGACCCGACGACCCTTCACCTGCCCGGAAATCTCACCGGCATCGTCGGCCCCAACGGCTGCGGCAAGTCCAACATCATCGACGCAATGATGTGGGTCATGGGCGAGTCCTCCGCGAAGCACCTCCGGGGCGACTCCATGGCGGATGTGATCTTCAGCGGCTCCAGTACCCGCAAGCCCGTGGGCCAGGCCTCCGTTGAAATCATCTTCGACAATTCAGACGGGGCGCTCGGAGGCGCCTACGCGAGCTTCGCGGAAATCTCCATCAAGCGCACCGTGGCGCGGGATGGGGTCTCGGGCTATTTCCTCAACGGTGGCCGTTGCCGCCGCAAGGACATCATCGACGTCTTCCTCGGCACGGGTCTCGGTGCACGTGGCGGCTACTCGGTCATAGAGCAGGGCATGATTTCGCGGGTCATCGAGGCCAAGCCGGAGGAACTGCGCGGTTTTCTCGAGGAAGCCGCGGGGATTTCCAAGTACAAGGAACGCCGCCGCGAAACCGAGAACCGTATCCGGCATACCAACGAAAATCTCGCGCGGGTCAATGACGTGCGTGAAGAGCTCGAAAAGCAGCTCGGACACCTGCAACGGCAGGCCCGCGCCGCGGAAAAATACCAGGAGCTCAAGGCCGAGGAACGTCGCCTGGAGGCAGAGCTCATTGCCCTGCGCTGGCGCAAGGTGGAGCACGACCGGCTCGGGCAGCAGGCTCTCATCACCGAACGTGAGACGGCGGTTGAGGCGGCGCTCGCCGAATTGCGCAACATCGAGTCCGCGCAGGCCGAGCTGCGGGTCGCGCAAACCCAGGCGCTGGATACTTTCAATGCCCGCCAGAGCGAGTTCTACGCCAAGAGCGCGGAAGTCTCCCGGTTGGAACAGACCCTGCAGTACAACGAGGATCGTCGCAAATCCCTGGAACAGGACCTCGAGCGGGCTCGCGCGAGTCTGGACGAAACGCTGCGCCTGCATGGCGAGGATGAGACCCGGTTGACGGCCGTGACGGCGGAGATGGAACTGCTGGCGCCGGAGGAAGAAACCCGCGGCGCGGCGGAGGAAGAGGCAGCGGAAATGCTGCGCCGGGTCGAGGAGGCCGCGGAGAACTGGCAGCAGGAGTGGGACCAGTTCAACCGTGAACAGGCGGAGACCGCGCGCCAGGAGCACGCCGAACAGGTCAGGCTCGAACTTTTGCAGTCCGGCTTTAGCGAGGCCCGGCAGCGCGCCCGCGTACTGACCGAAGAGCAATCCCAGCTCGCGGGTTCCGATGTGGAAATGGCCATCGAGGCCCTGGAAACCGAACTCGCAGAGCGGGAGGCTCGCTATGACGCACTCACGGGCGAGCAGCAGACCGTGCGCGGCGAACTCCAGGCAGCCCGCCTCGCGCAGGACGAGCACACCCGCACCCTGCATCGGCTGCGCGGCGAGATGCAGCAGCTGATGGGGCAGGAAGCCTCGCTCGCTGCTCTCCAGGAAGCGGCGCTCGGTCGTGACGCCAAGGCGCTGCACGGCTGGCTGGAAAACCACCGCCTGCGCGACGCCGAGGTGCTCGCCGGGCATCTGCGCATTGAACAGGGCTGGGAGCTCGCGGTGGAAGTGGCGCTGCGCCTGCCGTTGTCCACCTTGTGCGAGCCGGGCATGGTGGAACGCCTGGCCGGGACGTCTGCGAATGATTTGCCAGTCGCCCGGCTGGGCGGCCTCGAGCCGGCGCCAGCGGCTGCACAGACACCGGCCAGGGCAGGCATGCCCCCGCGCCTGCTGGACCGTGTGCACAGCCAGTGGTCTCTCTCACCGTTGCTGGCTGGGGTGTATTGCTGCGGCACGCTGGCGGAAGCTTTGGTCGCGCGCGGTAGCCTCGAAGCCCACGAGTCGATCATCACCCCGGAGGGCACGTGGATTGGACCGAACTGGATCCAGATTCCGGGCAGAGAGACCGTCGAAGCCGGTGTATTGGCGCGTCAGCGCATCCTCGAGGAACTCGCCGCACGGATCGTGGCGCTGCGCGAAGAAATCGAACATGTCGAGGATGCCTTGGCCCGTGCCCAACAAGGTGTCCAACACACCGAACAGCGTGAACGCGAACTCACCGCTACCCTGCAGGGTGAATTCACCCGAATCGGGGGCTGCCGGAACCAGCTCACCTTGCGTCACGGCGAACGTGTCCGTCTGGGGGAACGCCAGCAGGCGATCACACAGGAATTGAATCAGCTCGCCGAGCAAGCCGCCCAGAATGAATCCACCCTCTCCGGATTGCGTGAGCAGGTGGAAGTGCTGCGTGAACGCCTGTCGGCTCTGACCGAGCGAGGAGAGGGCCTCAACCAGCGGCGGCGCGAAGTGCAGGCTCAGCTGGAAAATGCCCGTCATGCCTGGCGCGGCGCGCGCGAAGCCCGGCATTCCGTGGCCCTGAAGCTGGAGGGGTTAAGGTCGACGCATCACAGCCTTGGTCAGGCCTTGGCCCGCAATGCCCGGCTGGTGCAGGAGCTGCAAGGACGCTGCACGGATCTCGAGCGGGTGCTCGGGGAAGCCATGGAACCCCAGGAAGATCTGGGTGCGCAGCTCAATGGGGCGCTCGGCGAGCGCGTGATGCTGGAAGACGCCATGAAAGCCAGCCGCGCCGATCTTGAGAGCAGCGAAGCCAGTCTCCGCCAGACTGACGAACGCCAGTTGGTAGCGGGGCGTGAGATCACGGCGCGTCAGCAAGCCCTCGAACAGGTCCGCCTTGAGGAGCGTGCGCTGCAGGTGAGAACCCAGGAGCTCCTGGAACGGCTGGAACAACAGGGACAGGTGCTGGCGGAAGTCCTGGCCCAGCTCGCCGAAGACGCAGCGGAAGATTCCTGGCGTGAGCGGCTGGAGAGCACCGGTACTCGAATTACCCGACTGGGGCCCATCAACCTAGCGGCCATCGACGAATTTGCGCAGCTTTCCGAGCGCAAGACCTACCTGGACAATCAGCTCGCGGATCTGAACCAGGCGCTGGAGACCCTCCAGGACGCCATGCACAAGATAGACAAGGAAACGCGGACCCGTTTCCGGGAAACTTTCGACAAAGTGAACGAAGGCATGCAGCGCCTCTTCCCCGTACTGTTTGGTGGTGGCCATGCCAGTCTTGAGCTGACGGACGAGGATCTGCTGGAAACCGGCGTGTCGGTGATGGCCCGCCCGCCGGGCAAGCGCAACACCACCATTCATCTGCTCTCTGGCGGTGAGAAGGCCTTGACCGCGCTCAGTTTCGTGTTCTCGCTCTTCGAGCTCAATCCGGCGCCCTTTTGCCTGCTTGACGAGGTGGATGCCCCACTCGACGATGCCAATGTCGTGCGGCTCACAGAGCTGCTCAAGTCCATGGCCGACCGGGTCCAGTTCCTGTTCATCTCGCACAACAAGATCACCATGGAAATTGCCCAACAGCTGATCGGGGTGACGATGCACGAGGCCGGGGTTTCTCGGCTGGTGGCCGTGAACATGGAAGAAGCCGTGGCGCTCGCGCACTCGGCCTGATTTCCGGTGGGCGACGCCTCCTGGACTTTACGCCTCATACTGCTGGCCATAGGCCTCAGCGTCATTGCCGGTGTCTATCTGTATGGCGTCTCGCGCAAGCGCCGGCGTAACCGTCTTTCCCGCAACCAGCTTCCCGTCTGGCCCCCGCGCACGCTGCGCCGTTTCGAGGACTCCGGGGCTGAGAGCGAAACAAGCGACGCAGAAGATGATGTGCCTGAGCCGGTGGATGAAGTCATCGCCGTGCGTGTGCGCAAGGCGGAGCCACTGACGGAATTGCCGGTGCTACGCCGGGAGCAGGAGGAGCCGGGCACCCCCGAGGTTGTCACGCCACAGGTTCCCAATGATGCGGAGCCGCCGCCGAAGACGCGCGGCAAACGCCCCAAAAAGCGGGCACAACAGATGGATCTCGGCCTCGAAGAGAAGTTCACCCCAGACGTTGCCGAAGAAGCACTCCCTTCCTTGGCATCCGTTGCACCCCCACCGCAGCCCACGATACTTGCGCTGTTCCTGCGGCCAAGTTTCGGCCCAGCTCTCGTAGGCCCGACTATCGTGCGCAACGTGAATGCCGTCGGCATGCGGCATGGTGATCTGCAGATTTTTCACCACTTCGGCGCCGGGGAGCTCAAGACGAGCAAACCCCTGTTCAGTCTTGCCAACATGTTCGAGCCGGGACATTTCGACATGAAGCGTATCGAGGCCTTTCAGACACCCGGAGTGGTGATGTTCCTGCCCTTGCCGGC
>JAURMM010000252.1 GCA_030830685.1 Gammaproteobacteria bacterium
ATGATGGCGCCCAATGAAGAGCCCCATGCGCTGGAAATGGTCAGCAAGGCCCAGGCACGGGCCAGCAAGACCAGCCCGCGTGAGCAGGCACTGATTGCTGCGCTGGCAGTCCGTTATTCTGGCAATGCAGAGGCGCGCAAGACCAACGACAAGGCCTATGCCGACGCCATGCGCAAGGTCCACCAGCAGTTTCCGGAAGATCTCGACATCGCCACCCTGTATGTCGAGTCCATGATGGATCTGCGCCCATGGGGCTACTGGATGCCCGATGGTCAGCCACATGAGGGCACGGCGGAAATCGTCGCGCTGACGGAAGATGTGCTGCGCAGGGATCCGAAGCATCCCGGCGCCCTGCACCTGCACATTCATCTGCTTGAGCCAACGCCCACCCCGGTGCGCGCTGAAAAATCAGCGGATACCCTGCTCACACTCATGCCGGCTGCAGGGCACATGGTGCACATGCCGTCCCACATCTATCAGCGGGTGGGCCGTTATGCAGATGCCATCAAGAGCAACCAGCTCGCGATCGAGGCGGACGAGGATTACATCACGCAGTGCCGGGCACAGGGTCTCTACCCCATGGCCTATTACCCGCACAACATCCATTTCCTGTGGTTTGCGGCCATGTACGACGGTCAGCATGCACTGGCCCTCGAGGCCGCACGCAAGGTCGGCAGCAAGATCGATGACGCCACACTGCAGGCGATGCCGATGCTGGCGGCCTTTCGCGTAGTGCCCTACTGGACGCATGTGCGCTTCGCGCGCTGGGATGACATGCTGAAGGAGCCCGCGCCACCCGCTTCCTCCGCCTTCCTCACCGGCGCTTGGCACTATGGCCGTGGTCGGGCCATGCTGGGCAAGGGCAATTTGCCAGAGGCCAAGGCCGAATTGGCGGCACTGGAAAAAGTCATGGAGAACCCGGCCCTGGACGGCAATCTCTTCTCGCAGAATACCGGTCGCTCGATTCTGATGATTGCCGTGCCTTCGCTGAAGGGCGAGATTGCAGCTGCCGAAGGGCGGTTTGACGAGGCTGTGGCACAGCTCGAACTCGCGGTGCGCTTTGAGGAATCGCTGGCCTATACCGAGCCCGCAGAATGGGCTTCTCCACCGCGTCAAACCCTCGGCACCATCCTGCTGGCGGCGAACAGGCCCGCCGAGGCGGAAAACGTGTTCTGGCAGGATCTGCGACGCAACCCGGAAAATGGCTGGGCCTTGAGCGGGCTGTTGAACGCCTTGCGGGTCCAGAAGAAGGATGCCATGGCAGAAACGGTGGCTGCTCGCCTGGCTCGCACCTGGGCGCGTGCCGACGCGGCCGCCCAGGCTGCGGCTGACAGTGCTGGAGCATTCTCAGCGACTCGCGCGACTCTCCTGGCCCAGCCTTGAGCTGACCCGTCTGTCATGGGGCACACCAAGTGCCCCATGACCTCCACCGCAGCGCTACAGCCGGCAATCGCCAGTCAGGATTCCGGAAACCACGCCGGTTTCCGCTTCTCCACAAAACTCCGCAAGCCCTCTGCAGCCTCGGCCGACTGTCTCTTGGCAGAGTGGCTTGCTGCCAGCGTTTCGAACAACGTCTCTTCCATCAGGGAGCCCGCACAGGCCATGAGACCGCGCTTGGTTCCAGCCACCGCGTCAGGGCCGGCCATGAGGATGCCCTCGATGACCGGTTGTGCTGCGGCCTCGAGCCCTCCGGGCACGCAGACTTCGTGCACCAGCCCAATCCGCCGCGCCTCCTCGGCGCTGAAACGTTCGCAGGTGATGGCGTAGCGACGGGCCTGCCGTTCGCCGATGGCGGCATTGAGCTCAGGAAAGATCACGCTGGCCACCAGGCCCCACCGCGCCTCACTGATCGCGAATTTCGCACTTTCCTCGGCGATCACCACATCACAGGCGGCGGCCACACCCGTGCCACCCCCGATGCAGAAGCCGTGGATGAGAGCGAGCGTCGGCACACGGAACTCGTTCAAGCCACGCACGACCCGGGCCGTCATACGCGAGGCCGCGAGGTTGGCGGCAGCATCACGCCCGGCTACAGCGAGCAACCAGGTGAGGTCAGCGCCAGCCTGGAAATGGGCGCCGTTGCCGCGCAGCACCACGAGGCGCAGACCGGATTCACGCTCCAATGCACCAAAGGTATCGAGCAGTGACTGCAACATCTCGCCGTTGTAGGCATTGTTCACTTCCGGGCGGTTGAGCGTGACGGTGGCGACCCCGCGGGCATCGATCTCGCAGAGTGTGGTTTGGTGGGTCATGAGAGCGTACTCCTGCATTCAAACTCACGGCATTTTGGGGGAGACTGGCGGCCAGCCCTCGCGAGCAGAGATCACGCATGATCCATCCGACCAGCGGCCGTTCCTTCGACATCGTCGACGAACTCATCGCCGCATACAACGCCGGGAGTTTTCCGGGCTTCAAGGCGGTCGGGGTGTTTGGGAGTGATGTGCTGGCGGGACCATGACGACAACGGTTGAAACAACGCACAGGAGCCATTGATGGATATCAGACGAATCACCGAGGTTGGCATCGCGGTGCGTGACCTCGATCAGGCCACTACGCTCTTTGCAGAGCTCCTGGGAGCCCGCGTGGGGCCGGTGCTGGATGTACCCGACTATGGCATGCGATACCGCATGTGTCGTGTCGGCAAGGTGGACTTCGAGGTCATGGCGCCCACCGGGGAAACGGGGGTGATTGCGGATTTCCTCGCCAAGCGGGGCGAAGGCTTGCACCACATCGCCTTCGCCGTGGACGACATCGAGGAGACGATGGCGCATCTACGCAGCAAGTCCGTGCAGTTCGTGGACGACAAGCCCCGCACGTTGTCACTCGATTTCGTGGATTTCGCGGGCCGAAGGTTCACGGATGAAGTGCGCTTTGCGTTCTCGCATCCGCGCTCCATCCTCGGCATCCTCTTCGAGTTCATCCAGTATCCCCGCGAATACCAGACACCGTGAAGAGATCAGTCCTCCCATCCGCCCCAGAAGTACGAAGGGGGTGAGGGTTCAGTCAGGCTCACGGGATAACGCACCAGCCCCGGGAATATCCGACTCCAGACCATGGCCACGAACAGCAAGGTCAGCAGACCCACCAGAATCGGGTCCCACAAAGCAGACCAGCCCGCGCCGAAGTGGATCATGATGCCTGGGTTGGCACCGGCTGGTGGATGCATCACCCGCGCGCCTAGCATCAGCGCCAGTGCCGCGGCCTGGGCGAGGGCATACACCCACAAGGCATCACCAAAGAGTTGGTAACAAGTAATACCCACCAGCGCACTGCCGAGATGCCCGCCCAGCAGGGCGCGAGGCTGTACTGCAGGTGCCCGTGTCAGACCAAAGAGAAACATCCCGCTCGCGCCAATAGGCGCAAAAAGGAAAGGTGAAGCCGGCGGCAGTACCAGCCAGAACGCGAGGCCTGCGGCACCCGCGATACCAAGGCAACACCAGACGATCCTGATCCATGCCAGACGCGACCAGGCTGGAATCTTGCGGCTGTCTTGTCTCATGAGCTCAAGTACCTTTGATCGGTCACTGATGCCGATCCGGATATGAAAGTGACTGGACTCTACGGACTATGCGGCGTTTGACGGACCTGCCAATCATCCAGCCGACAATCCGGCACCCACACATCAAAACACTTTAGCTGCTCTCGGGATATTCAGGTCAGTTGCTGCAGAAAAGCCTCTGCGCTGGCGCGGTAGGCAGCCTGCGTTTCCGGCGAGAAGCGCTCCCAGACCCGATACATCTGCGCCATGCGAGGATTGCCTCTCAGCTTGTCGGCATGCCGAGCCAGAAAATCCCAGTACAGAGCATTGAATGGACATGCTCTGGGGCCGGTCTTCTCGGTTACCTTGTAGTGGCAGCTCTTGCAGTAGTCCGACATCCGGTTGATGTAAGCGCCGCTTGCGGCATAAGGCTTGGAGGCAAGCAGGCCGCCGTCCGCGAACTGGCTCATGCCGAGCGTGTTGGGCAGCTCCACCCACTCATAGGCATCCGCGTAGACTGCGAGATACCACTCGTGCACAGCCTGCGGGCTGATTCCCGCCAGCAGCGCGAAAGTGCCGGTGACCATGAGGCGCTGGATGTGGTGCGCATAGGCCTCCTCGATGGTCTGCGTGATGGCGGCACGCAGGCATGCCATGGACGTCTCTCCGGTCCAGTAGAATTCCGGCAGTGGCCGGGTTGCGGACAGGAAATTCTGTCCGGCATAACCAGGCATCTCGCGCCAGTAGATTCCTCGGACATACTCGCGCCAGCCGATGATCTGGCGAATGAAGCCCTCCACGGCATTCAACGGGGCGTGACCCTCGCGCCAAGCCTGTTCTGCAGCGCGACAGACTTCCAAAGGGTCGAGCAGGCCCGCATTCAGGTATTGCGAGATGACGGCGTGGTTCAGGAATCGCGCATTCAGCAGCATCGCATCCTGCGTGTCACCGAAGCCGGGCAAGCCGTGCTGCAGGAAAGACTCGAAGGCGCGCCATGCGTCTTCTCGAGTGACCGCAAACCAGAAGGCGTGTGCAGTACCCACATGGTGGGAAAAGCGGGCTTCGACCAGCTCCAGCACCTCCCGGGTCATTGCATCCGGGGGGAAGCGCGGTGGCGGCACGAAGACAGTGTCTGCGCCCGCTGGCTTACGGTTCTCGGCATCGAAATTCCAGCGCCCGCCTGCCGGCTGGTCTCCGTCCATGAGCAGACCGGTGTGGCGGCGCATCTCGCGATAGAAATATTCCATGCGGAGCTGACGCCGGCCCTGTGCCCAGATGTCGAATCTTGCGTGAGAGCACAGAAACCGGGTGTCCTCGAGCAGTTCGACAGGAATCGCGAAGCGTGCTTCCCAGCCTTCCATGTTCTGGCGCAATCGCCATTCACCGGGCTCGGAAATTCTCACGGACTTGCAGGGCGTGGCCTCCAGAAAGCGCGCAACCTCGTCTTCGAGCGTCCCGCGATTGGCCGGATCATCCAGCCGGACATACGTAACGTGCCAGCCGCGTCGGGTCAGTTCGGCCGCGAAGTGGCGCATGGCAGAAAAGATGAAGCCGATCTTCTTCCGGTGGTGAGGCACATAGATCGCCTCCGCCATGACCTCGCACATCAGCACCTGTGTCCGGGCGGGGTCGCTGGCCTCCAGAGCGGAGAGCGAGTGACTGAGCTGATCCCCCAGTACGAGCACCAAGGTGTCTGTGGCGGGTGCTTTCCTGCCCATGCGATTCAGGCCGTAATCCTCTGGCCGTCCCAGGCGAACACTGCCCCGCTGTCGGCGGGCCTCAGTTCATCCAGCACTTCCAGCAGATGAAGTGCGGATTCAGCCGGGCTGAAGAGTTTTTCCGGCCGTACTGCGCGCTGGAAGGGCAAGGACAGCGGCGTATCCACAGTGCCCGGATGCAGACCCACGCACAGCGCTTCGGGGGCACGCCGGGACAGCTCGATGGAAAAGTTTTTGATCAGCATGTTCAAGGCCGCCTTGGAGGCGCGATAGGCATGCCAGCCCCCGAGGCGGTTATCTTCGATGCTGCCCACGCGCGCAGACAGTGCCGCGAAGATTGCCGCCCCTTGGCGCGACAACAGCGGCAGGAAATGCTTGCCCACCAAGGCAGGGCCAAAGGTATTGATGGCAAAGATCTGCTGCAGGGATGCGAGCTCCAGGCTGCGCCAGGATTTTTCCGGGGCAAGGCCTGATGGCGTATGCAGCAGGCCCGAAGCGATGAACACCAGTCTCAACGACCCTGCCTCACCCACCCGCGCCGCCAATGCGGCGAGCGACGCCTCATCCAGAATGTCGAGTGTGTATGCCTCCACGCGAGCCAAGGCAGGCGGCTGATTGGCATGGCCGGTAGCGAAGATGGTGCCAACTGCGGTGTGCTCGCGCAGCGCAGACACCAGAGCCGCACCGATGCCACCGCTAGCGCCAATCACCACGGCAACCGAAGAAGCGTCGAGGAAGGACAGCAACTGGGTCGTGCTCGAGTGCTTGCTGATCAGCGCGGCAGGCTGTCGCGCATGCGTTCGGTGAAATCCCAGGTCCTGGTCCAGAGTGGCGTGATGGCGATGGCAATCTCGGTGGCATCCTTGCGGCGCAGTCTCCGCGCGAGCGGCGCGTCCAGTGTGCCGAGGTAGCGGAGCAACAGGCGTTCGAGCTGTCGGGCGCCTTGCTCGGGATGGCACACCGCCACGCCTCGCCCCCGCAGACCCCGATACGGCATGTCGTTGGTGGAAAGATCGAAAGCGCAGCCAGGTTCAGTCTGCAGCGCTTTCACGCAGAACGACTCCGCCTGGGAGGCACACCAGAACACGCCCTCGCGGTATTCGAACCAGAGCGGCACGATGAGTGGGCCGTTGGGTCGCGTGATCGCGATCCGCAGCGGCAAAGGAGAATCCAGCAGGGAATTTTCAGGCAACTGGCTCATGATGGCTTCAGTGTGATCTGTGAAAAATCAGGCTCAAACGCAGTGCGTCACTCAGTCGATCGTGATGACCAGCTTGCCGAAGTGTCCCGCGTCCTGCATGCACTGGAAGGCTGCGCGAGCCTCGGCAAAGGGGAACACACGATCGATCACAGGCTGCAGGCCAGTGCTTGAAAAAGCGGCATTCATGGCTTCGAACATCTCGCGACTGCCCACATAAATGCCCTGCATGGTCAGGCTCTTGCGTAGCACATGCAGCGGGTTGGCGGTGCCCGCGAAGCCCGTGAGCACGCCGATGAGCCAGATCTTGCCGCCATAGCGGGCCGCAAGACAGGACTTTTCCAGAGTACCGGCACCGCCGAGTTCCACCACATGGTCCACACCGCGGCCGCCCGTGATCTCGAGAACCTTCTCATCCCAGTCGGGATGTGTGCGGTAATTGATCGTGTGGTCGGCGCCCAAGGTCCTGGCCCGCGCCAGCTTCTCGTCGCTGCCGGAGGTGATGATGACGCGCGCACCGTGCATCTTGGCTATCTGCAGCGCATACAAGGCAACGCCCCCTGTGCCCAGGGCCAGCACGGTCTCTCCGGCGGCGAGATGCCCGCGCGTCACCAGCGCATGCCATGCCGTCAATGCGGCGCAAGGCAAGGTCGAGGCTTGGGCAAACGTCCAGCCCGGCGGGATTGCAACCGCTCCCGACTCATGCAGACAGACTTCGCGACACAGCATGCCCTGCTCTCGCCCGCCCAGCGCGGACTCCATGACGGTCTCGTTCATCTCGCCCGCGATCCAGCGCTGGAAGAAAGTGCCGGCGACGGCATCTCCCACCTTGAACCGGGTCACGCGATCACCCACCGCGATCACCTCCCCGGCGCCATCGGAGCACGGAACCAGCGGCCAGCGATCGGTGTCTGCAAAGCCCTGCACATGCAATAGATCGCGATAGTTCAGGGACACGGCCCTGACCCTCACCACGATGTCCCAAGAACCCGGCGTGGGCGAAGGACGGGTCACCGGGGCGAGGCTCGAGATTCCGCCATCGTTCTGGATTTCCCAGGCATTCATACCTTGTGCTCCTTGTGGGTTTCGCATGCCCGGCATACCGGGTCTCTTTTCATGATCCGTGAAGAGCGCCATGCGATCCAGCACCGTCAATGCCTTGGAGGGACGCTCACGACCGGGCACCAAAATGTTCAGGCGTTACACTGCGATCTTGCTTCAGCTTGAGGGTTATTCCATGTGGCGTCTGTGCTTGCTCCTCGTACTCTTCGGTGCCTTGCCGCCAGACAGTGCGGCCGGTGAACTCGTGGCGGGGGATCCCGCACCTGATTTCACGCTGATGGGTTCCGATGGGAAAACTCACACCCTGTCTGCATACCGCGGCCGGCATGTGGTCCTCGCCTGGTTTCCCAAAGCCTTCACCGGTGGTTGAACGGCCGAATGCAAATCGCTCCGTGAGGGCGGTCAGTCACTCGGTCGATTCGACATCGTGTTGTTTATGGCGAGCACGGACGATGCCGAAACCAATCGGCGCTTTGCCGAGGCCAACCAGGCCAGCTTCCCTGTTCTTGCCGATCCGGACAAGACGGTGGCCAAGGCGTATGACGTATTGATGATGGGCATGTTCGCGAGACGCGAGACCTTCTACATCGGTCCCGATGGCAAAATCCTCGCGATCGACAAGGACGTCAGTCCGCTCTCGGCAGGCAAGGACATGGTTGAAAACCTGACGCGGCTGGGTGTGCCCTTGCGCGAGGGCGCCTCGCCCTGATTCCTGGGCTCAGGCGCGCTGGCGCGCAAAGGGGAGCTCATCGGCGTTCAGTGTCTCCTTCGCCAACAGCAGCGCTGCGCAGGCGTCGAGTTCCGCCCTGCGCGTTGCGAGAATTTCGCCCGCGCGGCTGAAGGCCTCATCGACCAGTGCCTTCACCGCGAGATCGATTTCACGCCCCGTGGCCTCGCTGTGCGCCCGTATCACCGGGCCGTGCGCCAGGCCTTCGCCCAGGAAGTGGGGTTGCGCCTCGTCATAGACGACCTGCCCTACTTCATCCGCCATGCCGTAACGCATGACCATGTGCCGGGCGATTTCGGTGAGCTTGTCGAGATCATCCGCAGCACCGGTGGAGATCTCGCCGAACACCAACGCCTCGGCGGCACGCCCGCCCATCAGCACGGCCATCTTGTCCTTCAGGTTCTGGCGGGACATGAGAAAGCGATCTTCGGTCGGTCGCTGGATGGTGTAACCGAGCGCCCCGATGCCGCGCGGAATGATGGAGACCTTGTGCACCGGGTCCATGCCCGGCAGAGAGCAGGCAACAAGTGCGTGACCGGTTTCATGCACCGCGACCGAGTGACGTTCCTCTGCATTCATCACGCGGGAGTGGCGCTCGAGGCCGGCGACCACCCGTTCCACTGCAGCCGTGAAGTCGGACATGGAAACCTGCGCCGCATCCCGCCGCGTGGCGATGAGCGCCGCTTCGTTCACCAGATTGGCGAGATCTGCGCCCGTGAAGCCAGGCGTGAGGGCGGCGATTTCATCCAGCACCACTGCAGGATCAAGCGTGATCTTGCGCACATGGACTTTCAGGATCTGCACGCGGCCCGTGCGGTCCGGCCGGTCAACCAACACCTGCCGGTCGAAACGTCCGGCACGCGTCAGTGCCGGATCCAGAATCTCCGGCCGATTGGTGGCCGCCAGCAGGACGATGCCGGTGCTCGGGTCGAAACCGTCGAGTTCAGACAGGAGCTGGTTCAGGGTCTGCTCCTTCTCATCGTGTCCCCCACCGAACTGCCCGAAGCCGCGCGCGCGGCCGAGCGCATCGAGCTCATCGATGAAGATGATGCTGGGAGCCGCAAGCCTGGCCTGCTCGAAAAGATCGCGCACGCGGGCAGCGCCCACGCCCACGAAAAGTTCCACGAATTCGGAACCGGAAATGGAAAAGAACGGAACGCCCGCTTGACCGGCCACCGCGCGCGCCAACAGCGTCTTGCCCGTTCCGGGCGGCCCCACCAGCAGCACACCTTTGGGAATGCGTGCACCCAGACGACCATGGCTCTTGGGTTCGCGCAGGAAACTGACGATCTCCTGCAGCTCCACCTTGGCTTCATCCACACCGGCCACGTCATCGAAAGTGACACCGGTAGATCGTTCGACAAAGACCTTGGCCCGGGATTTTCCGATCGACATCATTCCGCCCAGCCCCTGTCGCTCAGCCATGCGCCGGATGGCGAACATCCAGATCCCGAAAAAGACCACCACAGGCAGGATCCAGGACAACAGATCCCGTAGCCAGGTGCTCTCAATCACGCCCGCGAATTCGACGTCGTACTGCTTCAGGTGCGCAGCAAAACCAGGGTCCACGCGCGTGGTGATGAAGCGGGATTGACCGCCCGGGCGGGGATTGCGCAAGCGGCCTTCCAGAAAGCGGTCGGAGACCCGGACCTCACTGATTTCCCCCTGCTCCAGCAGGCGTTCGAACTCGGCATAGGCAATCTGCTCCGTGCCGCCATGCTCGGTCAGCCAGGTCTGGAAGAGCAGGATCAGCACGATGGCGAGAAGGGTGTAGCCAAGATTGATCTGCTGATTCTTCTGCATGCGTACTCCCTGTGAGGCCTCCGCAAGCCGGGGCCCAGAGGCAGTGTCCGTGCATGACGCAGGCAGTGCAAGCCGGCACCCGAGGGTTATGATGCGCCTATGCAAACAGACGCAGGAACGTGTTGGCCGCCAGGCCCAACCGGGCAATGTGTCCCGGGCTGGAGGCTGCTGCTGGTGATCTGTCTCTGCGCCTTCAGTGGCTTTGCCAATGCGGAGGCGCCCTATCGCAGCTTGACCGATGCGCGACAGGGTGCGGATCTCATCATTCAGACCCTGCGTGAGTCAGGTCCCGAGGCGGCGCTTGATCTGGCGGTGCGCGAATCACATCGCGATGATCCGAGGGTTCAGAGGAACCTCACCGGGATGAGGGCGCGGTTCCCGGCACACATGGCAAGCCTCGGTGCGCCGGGTGAGGTGGAATTCACGGGACTCGACCGCTTCATGTCCTCGTTCGGGCGCTACAACTACCTCCTGCGCTGTGCCAACGGAGAGCTGCGTCTGATGTTCACCTATCGCCGCAAGACGGACGGCTGGCGACTGAATCAGTTCTATTTCGACTGAGGCTGGCCCGGGCTTTCACCCCTCGCCGGGCCTCACCCGTGAACTTCGACCCAGCGCTTGATGCGATTGGCATCACCAATCGGCGTGAGCTTGCCCCAGGAATTGAGGAGCACCACGCTGACAGGCTTGGCGCCGATCTTTGCGTGCATCACGAGGCAGCGGCCCGCTTCCGAGGTGTAGCCGGTTTTGGATACGCCGATGTTCCAGTCTCGGCTGCGGGTCTGTAGCAGGCGGTTGCTGTTGAGGTAAGTGAGGGTTCCACCCCGGTTGACCCTCACTACGTGTCGGTCGGCCGTGGTGAATTGCCTGATGGAGGAGTACTGGTG
>JAURMM010000253.1 GCA_030830685.1 Gammaproteobacteria bacterium
CCCGCTCGAGCCTGTAAGAACCCCGCGTGGATGTCAACGCGGGAATATCATTCCTGACAGTGGGGTTTCAGGATTTGACCTCAATCCTGCGGGCCTTTGAGGCTGCGCGCTTCGGCACCTCTATCTCCAGCACCCCGTCCCGGCAGCTGGCCTTGATGTGCTCTGCGTCTGCCGTGTCCGGCATGGTGAAACGACGGTAGAAGGTTCCATGTGAGCGCTCGACCCGGTGATATCCCTCCTTCTCCTCCCGTTTTTCTTCCTGGCGTTCCCCACGTATGGTGAGCGCGCCGTGTTCCATGGTTACTTCGATTTTCTCGGATTTGACTCCGGGTATATCGGCCTTGATGATGAACTTGTCTGCTTCCTCCTTGATGTCCACCAGCGGCATCCACTGACTGGTAGCGACGTTGCTCATCTCCATTTCCGGCATACCCCGGAACAGCTCGCTCATCTGTTTCTGCAGTCGATTCCACATATCCGTGGGTTCGTAGCGCGTGATTGTCATGCGTGACTCCTTATACGTGCAGTTCATCCGGATCCCATTGCGAGGCTCATGCTAGACGCGAAACCGGAATGCGATTTTGATCCGGGTCAAAAATCCATCAGGATGGGAAGTCTCGAGTCTCGGCTAGGAATTCCGCGCAATGAGCATCCGCAATCTGGAAGGATTCTTCCGTCCCCGTGCCATCGCTGTCATCGGCGCCTCTGATCGCCCGCACAGCATCGGCTCCACCCTGATCAGGAACATGCTGGAAGGCGGATTTGCCGGCCGGATCATGCCCGTCAATCACCGACAGGATGCTGTTGCGGGCGTCCCGGCCTGGCCCTCGGTGGAGGCATTGCCCCAGACGCCGGATGTAGCGGTGATCTGCGTACCACCAACGCACATTCCGGGCCTGATTCGCGCCTTGGGGGCGCGAGGAACTCGCGCGGCGGTGGTAATTACCGCTGGGCTCTCGTCGGCTCGAATGCCCGATGGTGCGACGGTAGCCGACGCCATGCTTGCGGCAGCCCGGCCCCATCTTCTGCGCATCATCGGTCCGAATTGCCTGGGCATGCTGGTGCCCGGCATCGGACTCAATGCGAGCTTTGCGCCCGCCATGGCACGATCAGGTCGGCTCGCCTTTGTTTCCCAATCCGGCGCGCTGGCCACTGCCGTGCTCGATTGGGGCAATTCTCAGGACATCGGTTTCTCCTGCTTCATTTCCATCGGCGACAGTCTTGATGTTGACCTGGGTGATCTGCTCGATTATCTCGGGCGGGATCCGCACACCAGTGCCGTGCTGCTGTACATCGAGTCGATCAAGAATCCACGCAAGTTCATGTCTGCGGCCCGCGCCGCGGCCCGCGCCAAGCCGGTGATTGCCGTGAAGGCAGGCCGGGCGACAGCAGGCGCCAGAGCAGCGGCGTCGCATACCGGTGCACTTGCCGGTAACGACGAGATTGTCGATGCAGTACTGCGACGGGCGGGCATCCTGCGAGTGGATACGACCCAGGATCTTTTTTCCGCGGCGGAGACACTCGCCCGCAGCAAATCCTATCTCGGGTCGCGCGTCGCGCTGATGACCAACGGTGGAGGTGCGGGAGTGATGGCGACCGACGCGCTGGTGGCGGCCGGAGGCGAGCTTGCGGTGCTGTCAGCGGAGACTCTCGCGACACTGGACAGCTTCCTGCCAACCACCTGGTCACGCAGCAACCCGCTCGACATCATCGGTGATGCGCCGGTGGAGCGTTATGTGGAAACCCTCAAGGTACTCACCCGAGCGCCCGAGGTCGACGCAGTCATTTTCATGCATGCACCGACCGCCATCGAGGACAGTCTGAAAATCGCCGAGTCGCTCGCCCCGGTGATCCAGGCCTCAGGCAAGACCGTCTTCACCTCATTCCTGGGCGGGGACAGCGTGATCGATGCGCGACGTTGCATGGCAAGCCAGGGGATTCCCGGATATCCGACGCCGGAAGAAGCGGTGCGGGCTTTCCTGCAGACGGTTGATTTTGCGGGGCTGCAAGGCCTGTTGCTCGAAACCCCGCCACGCGAGGCGCCCCGCGCGAGCGGTAATCTGGAATACGCACGCAGGCTGGTGCAGGCGGTTGCCCGCACCGGACGCACCATGCTCACCGAGCTGGAATCCAAGCAGGTCCTCATCGCGGCAGGCATACCGACCGTACGCACGGAGAGGGCGGACGACGCGGAGGAGGCAGCACAGGTAGCCGCGGATATCGGGTTCCCCGTGGCGATCAAGATTCTTTCGCCCGATATCTCGCACAAGAGCGATGTGGGAGGTATCGCGCTCAATATCGGCGATGCCGCGGCTGTGCGTGCAGCGGCCAGGCAGATCCTGAAAAGAGCAGGCAACGCCAGACCCGGCGCCGTCATCGAGGGTTTCACGGTCCAGGCCATGGCCAGAACCCAGGGGACCCATGAGCTCATAATTGGGTGCGTGAGCGATCCCCTCTTCGGCCCCGTGCTGATGTTCGGCCAAGGTGGCACGGCTGTAGAGGTGTTGAAGGATCGCGCCTTCGCCCTGCCACCGCTGAATGTTCCCCTCGCACGGGCGTTAGTGGCTAAGACCCGGGTGGCGAGCCTGCTTGCGGGGTATCGCGATCGGCCCGCAGCGGCCATGGACGAGCTCCACACCGCGCTGATCAACCTCTCGGCACTGGTCATGGCTTGCCCGGAAATCACTGAGCTCGACATCAATCCCCTGCTGGCGGACGCGTCCGGCGTGTGCGCACTGGATGCCCGCATCAGGGTCACTGCAACCGATGCACCGCCTGATGCGAGACTTCTGATCCGACCCTATCCGGAGGAGCTAGAGTCATCGTTGTTGCTCGCCGGGAGACGTATCGTGTTGCGCCCGATCAGGCCGGAAGACGAGCCGCTGCACGCCGCGTTTCTAGCGAAGCTAAGTCCCGAGCATGTGTATTTCCGATTCTTCCAGATGGTCCGGGAGTGGAATCATCAGCAACTGGCACGGCTTACCCAAATAGACTACGACCGTGAGATGGTGTTCGTTGCCGTGGATGAGGACGGCACTTTCCTGGGGGTGTCTCGCGGCATCACGGATCCGGACAATGACACAAGCGAGTTCGCGATCGTCGTGCGCAGTGACCATCAGGGAGAGGGTTTGGGGCAAGCCTTGATGGAAAAGCTGGTCCACTATTCCCGCAGCCGCGGGACTCTGCGCATGATTGGCTTCATTCTGGCCCAGAACACGCCCATGATGACGCTGGCAACCCATCTGGGCTTCAAGGTCATGAGCTGCGACGAAGCCGGGGTCTATGAGGTAGCGCTGCAGCTTAACGCCGATCCGGCAGGCCGCGTGTCCGATGCTACCCGCTTTCAATCCAGGACATGACAGGAGAAACACCCATGTGGATCTTCCCACCCAAGGCTTTTCTTTCCATCGTCGCCCATCGCGGGAAGCCGGATTATCTGCTGGTGCGGGCCAGGCTGCCCGGGGACATCGAGAATGTTCTCCGGCCGCACAAGTGACCCGCACCCCGACTGCAGACTACCTCTATCGCGCCGAGATCGAGCGCGCAAAGGTTGCCACCACGCTCGCGTCCCTCGCAGTCTCGATGGACTATGACAACGAGAAAGGCGCTGTCGGCGACGCCAAGCGTGCGTGCATGATGGGCAGGGCATGGGCAACGTGTCTGTCGGACCAACATGACTGACGTGGCCAGTCCTGATCTTTTCTACCGGCTGAGTGTGGCTCTGGCCATCGGTTTCCTGTTAGGAATCGAACGGGGCTGGCGCGACCGCGAGGCTGGGGAAGGACGCCGTGCTGCAGGCGTGCGTACATTCTCCCTGCTGGGGCTGCTGGGTGGGGTGGCAGGAGCATTGTCGTCGGCCACCGGGCCCCTCGTTCTCGCCGGGACCTTGCTGGTGTCAGGTGCGGGGCTCGCGCTCTTCATGTATCGCGAAGGCCGCCACGAGAATGATTTGAGTGCCACTTCGCTCGTGGCGGCGCTGCTGACCTTGTCTCTGGGAGCCTTGGCGGTACTCGGCGACGTACGGGTTGCAGGCGCTGCGGGCGTGGCAGCGACCTTGCTGCTCGCAGTGAAGGAACCGCTGCACAGTTGGGTCGCCCGATTGACCTGGCAAGAACTGAAATCAGGTCTCTTGTTGGCCGCGATGACAGTGATACTCTTGCCCTTGCTGCCCGATCACACTGTCGATCCCTGGGGGGTGATCAATCCCTACCAGATCTGGCTGCTGACCGTACTCATCGCCGCGGTCTCGTTTGCTGGATACTGCCTGGTCCGGATAGCTGGCCCGCGCAGGGGGGCCCTGCTCAGTGCACTGGCGGGGGGGCTGGTGTCCTCCACGGCCGTGACCCTGTCCTTCTCACGTCTGGTGAGATCCAATGGCGGGCGTGAATCAATGCTCGCGGCCTGTGTGGTCGCAAGCGGGACAGCGATGATGACCAGGATCGCCGTGCTGTTGGCGCTGCTTGCCCCAGCCCTACTACGGCCGGTTGTTCCGGCAATCGTGGCGGCGGCTGCCTGCAGCGGCCTTTTCACGTGGTGGGCACTCTCACAACGCGAACGCACCGGGCCTGCGGTCAGCCTGGCCGTGGATAATCCCTTCGAGCTCGTCGAAGTGATCAAATTCGGGCTGCTGTTGACGGTAATCCTGTTTGGCGCGCAACTCGCCCGAGACACCTTCGGAGACTCAGGCCTGCTCGTCGTGGCGGCGATCTCGGGAATCGCCGACGTAGATGCCATCACTCTTACAGCCGCACGTCTGAGCGTATCTCCACCCTCCCGCGAGATTGCAGCGGCGGCAATTCTCGTTGCGGTGTTCGTCAATATTCTGGCCAAGGCGGTGCTGTCGGCCTGGGCGGGCAACCTGCGTCTCGGCGTCTGGGTGCTTGCAGGGACACTCCCGGGAGCGCTCGCAGCCACGGCTGTGTTTTTCGTGGTGAATTCCTGAAACCTGGTCACAATCTTTCACCTATAAATGAAGTCTGACGAGGCCCTGCCGGGAGAAATCCCCTTCGCCGTGGCAGCCCGTTACTGGCTGCGCCTGGGCTGTCTCAGCTTTGGGGGGCCAGCGGGCCAGATCGCTTTGCTGCACAGGGAATTGGTGGAGGAGCGTCGCTGGATTCCGGAGTCTTCCTTCGTCCATGCGCTGAACTACTGCATGCTGCTGCCGGGACCAGAGGCGCAGCAACTCGTGACTTATGCGGGATGGCTGCTCCACGGACCTCGTGGCGGTATTACGGCAGGCATGTTGTTCATACTGCCCTCTCTGCTCCTGATGATGGCGCTGGCCCAGCTCTATCTCAGCTTCGGTGATGTTCCCCTGGTGTTCGGAATTTTTGCGGGAATCAAACCCGCGGTGACTGCCATCGTCATCCAGGCAGCCTTCCGGCTAGGCGCGCGGACGCTTAGAACCTGGGCACTGCGCGTGATCGCCGTCACCGCTTTTCTGGCACTTACAGCGTGGAAGATGCCATTTCCCTGGGTGGTCGCAGTAATGGCGAGTCTGGGAGTGATACTTGCCCGGTGTGCCCCGAAGAGCCTCGGTCTCACAGACGCGGCGCAGCCACATCCTCCTTCACGCCAAGATGCACCGTCTCCCGCATCTGGAGCCCTGTTCCATAGGGGTGTCGTTGTCGTCACTACACTCCTCACCTGGGGACTGCCCATGCTACTGCTGGGGATGCACTGGGGATGGAGCGGGTTACCCGCCCAGATTGCGCTCTTTTTCACCAAGGCTGCACTGCTGACTTTTGGCGGGGCTTACGCGGTTTTGCCCTATGTCTACCAGGGCGCGATTTTTGAACATGCCTGGGCCACGCCGGTACAGATGATGGATGGCCTTGCACTGGGTGAAAGCACTCCCGGCCCGCTCATCATGGTGGTGACCTTTGTCGCCTTCATTGCGGGCCATCAACAGGGACCCTGGGCTGATTCATCGCCTCTGCTCTCCGGTCTTTTGACCGGTTTCGTTGCTACCTGGTTCACCTTCCTGCCTTCATTCCTGTTCATTCTGGGAGGTGCTCGATGGGTCGAGCGTTCGGAGGGGAACCTGCGCCTGGCCGGCCCTCTCACCGCCATCAGCGCGGCGATCGTAGGCGTGATCTTCAATCTCGGCTGGTTCTTCGCGCGTGCAACCCTGGTCGTCGATGAGTCACTCGCTCTGGGGCCTTGCCTGATCGCGGCCTTTGCCTTCTTTGCGCTGCAATTCCTGCGCTGGGGCGTGATGGGTGTCCTCGGCATCTGCGGGATGGCGGGCGGCCTGCAGCAGATGCTACTGGCCTAGGAGGACTCCGGCTTAACCCGGCTCGCTCAGTCTGTCAGACTGTGCAGCCTTCAATGACAGCGCAGAGGAGAACATCCCAATGGCCGCCTATCTCATCGCCCACGCCCGGATCAAGGATGCCGCCAAGCTTCAGGAATACAGCGCAGCGGCCGGGCCCACGCTGGCCGCGTTCGGTGGTTCCCCTGTAGCACGCGGCAAGGTCACCGGCGTACTCGCCGGGCAACATCAGGGTGACATCGCGTTGATCGTGAAATTTCCCGACGCGGATGCTGCACGCAACTGGTACAACTCGCCTGCCTATCAATCCTTGATTGCGCAGCGTGACCAAGGCATGGAGCCCACCTTCGTACTGATCGAAGAACCCAACTGATTTGCTTTCCAGGCCGGGGGAAGGTTCATGAAAGAAGTCTCCGTAGATACCCCGCAAGGGCGTATCGAAGGTCATGTCGATACACGCTTCAATGATGTGCTCGATGCGTTCGTGGCGAACTTCACCGAACGTGGAGAGGTGGGTGCCAGTTGTGCCTTGACGCTGGAGGGACGCCAGGTCGTTGATCTGTGGGGCGGCAAGGTCACGCCCGAGGGCGCCCCTTGGCAGCGAGACACTGTGTGCATGGTGTTCTCGTCGACCAAGGGTGCGATGTCTCTCTGCGCCCACCTGCTGGCTGACAGAGGGCAACTCGATCTCGATGCGCTTGTCACCCGCTACTGGCCGGAGTTCGGAGCAGGTGGTAAAGAGGAGGCACGCGTCTCAATGACTCTCGATCACACCGCGGGCGTTCCCCATGTGCGAGGGCCGGTGATGCCCGGTGAGTTCTGGAATTATGAGGTCATGGTCAAGCGCGTGGCCGAGGAGCCGGCGTTCTGGACGCCCGGCTCTCGCCAAGGCTATCACGGCATCACCATGGCGTGGACAGTGGGCGAACTGGTGCGCCGGGCGAGTGGCAAACGCCTCGGTGAGTTTTTCGGTGAAGAGCTCGCAGGCCCGCTTGGCCTTGATTTCTGGATAGGCTTGCCGGAGCGTCATGAGTCACGCGTCGCGCCGATGCTCCTGGCCGAGCCAGACAAGGCATGGATGGAGACCAGATTCATCAAGACTGCACTGACGACCCGGGATACCCCCACGGCACTGTTCATGCGCGATTTCGCCACCTTCGAACCCAACACGCGAGCCTGTCGCGCGGCCGAGGTCGGCTCCGCGAATGGCATGGCCAACGCCCGGGGTCTGGCTGGTCTTTATGCTCCCTTTGCCAACGGCGGCACCTTGCACAGCAAGCGCTTCGTCGGGCCAGAAGCACTTACGCGCATGGGTCGTGTGTCAGCTGCCACCAGCGACGACGCCACGCTGATGATTCCCGCGCGCTTTGCGCTCGGCTTCATGAAATCAACTGACAACAGGCGGCTGCCGGGCGTCGTGAATTCCTCGCTGCTGATGTCTGAAGCGGCGTTTGGTCATGTCGGCGCCGGAGGTTCCATTGGCCTTGCAGATCCGGAGTGCCGCATGAGCTTTGGCTATGCCATGAATCGCATGGGCACGGGCGTACTACTCAATGAACGGGGACAGTCACTGCTGGACGCGGTTTATTCCGCCTTGGGCTACCGCACCAACCAGGGTGGCGCCTGGACGCATTGAGATCTCGCTGAGGTCTTCCGGGAGCCTGCTCACGCCAGCCAGTCTGGTTCGGGCAGGCCCTTGCTGCGGAGAAATGCGGGATTGAACAATTTGGACTGATAGCGCGTGCCGCTGTCGCAGAGCAGTGTGACGATGGTGTGTCCCGGGCCCATGTCGCGAGCCAAGCGGATGGCCCCCGCCACGTTCACGCCGGCTGAGCCGCCGATACAGATTCCCTCCTCCTTGAGGAGATCAAACACGACCTGAACCGACTCCTCATCCGGGATGCGATAGGCCTTGTCCACGGGTGCTTCCGCTATGTTGCGAGTCACCCTTCCCTGCCCGATACCCTCGGTGATGGAACTGCCTTCCGCCTTCAATTCTCCGGACGTGAAGTAGCTGTACATGGCCGCTCCGGGCGGGTCGGCGAGCGCGGTTGTGATGCGCGGATTACGGCTCTTGAGATAAGACGCGATACCGGCAAGCGAGCCACCAGTCCCCACGGCACAGACGAAGCCGTCCACCCGGCCTTCCGTCTGCTGCCAGATCTCGGGGCCGGTCCCTTCGATATGCGCTTGCCGGTTGGCCAGATTGTCCCATTGGTTTGCCCACAGAACGCCATCAGGCTCCTTGTCTGCGAGCTCCGCGGCAACGCGCTCCGAGACACGGACATAGTTCCCCAGATCCTTGTACGGCGCTGGAGGAACCTCCATCAAACGGGCGCCGCACAACCTGAGCATGTCCTTCTTCTCCTGGCTCTGAGAGTCCGGAATCACGATGAGTGTGCGATAACCACATGCATTACCTACCAATGCGAGACCTATGCCGGTATTTCCAGCTGTGCCCTCCACTATCAGTCCACCTCGACGCAGCAAGCCACGTCGCTCCGCATCACGCACGATGAACAAGGCGGCCCTGTCCTTGACGGACCCGCCGGGATTCAGGAATTCAGCCTTGCCGAGGATGGTGCAGCCCGTCAGGGCGGACGCCTTGCGCAGCTTTATCAGCGGAGTATTACCTATGCTTTGGAGCAGACCATCGCGGTAGTTCATCAGTGTTTTTCCTCGATTCAGGAAGATGTTCAAGGTGACGGGAGCTCTGCCGCCTGCCGCAGTGCTGCGGCCGATTCGTCGAGGAGTGCTGTCAATTCGTCGCGCAGGATGCTACCAGTATTGCGAATATCGACACCGGACATGAATTCCACGCGCCGAGCGTAAGCGGCAAGCCGGGTTGCGCCGAGCGTTCTTGCCGCGCCGCTCAGTGCATGCATTTCGCCCCTGATTTTTTCGAGCGCCCTCTCGCCTTCCACGATACGCAGTCCCTCGATGTAGCCCCGGGCATCCTCGAAGAACTCGTTGAAAAAACCCTCGCGCTCGTGAGCGTCCATGTACTCCAGCAATTCGTCGAGGATTTCATGGTCGAGGATACCCGGCGCCACCAGCGCAAGGCTCTGCTGGGCACGGTCGCGCTCACCACGGCGGCTGGGTGTCGCCGGCTCATGTCCGCGCGATCGCATGATGCGGTTGATGGTCTCGATCATCGCGGAGGGCTTCAAGGGCTTGGTCAGAAAGCGGGTGACGCCAGCTAGCTCGGCATCCGCGACGATTTCCGGCCTGCTGTCCGCAGTGACCATGACCAAGGGAATACGCTGAGCCGGGTCCGTGATTGCGAAGTGATAAAGACGAACAACCTCCATGCCGTCAATCACCGGCATGTGCATGTCAATCAGCGCAATATCGTACTTAGACTGTGTCAGCTCGCGCACAGCCTGCTCTCCGTCCGAGACCACCGTACATTCAAACCCACCTTCCGCCAGAGCGATACGTGCAATGGTCTGGTTGGTCAGGTTGTCCTCCGCAACCAGCACCCGGATCCTTTCGCGGCTCTCATTTTTTGCCAGTATTTCGCTGTAGTCACGTCGGAATTCCGTAGCAAGTCCAAGAATGCGATCGAGCGAGGGCCCTGGGTCTGGAAGCGTCAGAAACGTGTTGTAGCCGAGTTCCACTGCCTGTGCGCGCAGGGAGTCCGGCCCCACACCACACAGCGGTATCAGTAAATCCTCTCCGGGTCCGTCAAGCATGTCACGGACCGCCGACGCTGTGGCCTCGGTGCTGGTCAGATCAACCATGATTATGGCCGGGGGACTGGCCAGCCACACTCGTTTTTCGCCGGGCCGAGGAACAAAAGAGAGCAGACGGATCTGTTGTGCGATGAGTGCCGGCTCCAGACTGCCAGGCATCAGGGAACCAACCCACGCAACATCAAAGCCCGGTGACTTTCGCAGTGCGTGGGCTTGTCGTTGTCGCTCGAAGGCCAGATCGAAGCCGAATGTGGTGCCTTTGCCCAAGGTCGATTCGACCGAGATCTCCCCTCCCATCAGCCTGACCAGTTCGCGGGCAATTGCGGTACCCAGACCTGTACCTGCGTGCCGACGCGTGACGCTGGTATCGGCCTGGAAAAAAGGGTTGAAAATCTTGTCCAGGTCTTCGGCTGCGATCCCTGGCCCGGTGTCCGAGATCTCGAACCTGATCTCCATTTTTTCCGAAGTTGTCGGTACCGCCATGACGCGCAAACTCACGCGACCTGATTCGGTGAATTTGATCGCGTTGCCACAGAGATTGATCAGCACCTCCTGGATCTGGAGAGGAGAGCCGACGACTTCCGGATCAATCCTAGAATCAATGAAAAAATCGAAATCGAGACCTTTGAGCTGGGCCTGTGGCCAGAGAATACTGACGGCATCGTGAATCGCTGTGTACAGATTCATCGGAGAACGCTGCAGCGTGGACGTCCCATCCTCGAACTTGCTGACGTCCAGAATCCGGTTGATGAGCTCAAGAAGCGTGTTGGATGAGACGGATATGATCCGGAACATCTCCTTCTGTCTGATCGTAGCCTCGGTGCTGCCGAGGAGGTCAGCCACGGCGATGATGCCATGAAGAGGGGTACGCAGCTCGTGGCTCATCCGGGCGACGAAATCACTCTTTGCAGCGTACGCCAGGCGCGCATCGGCAATGGCGGCATGCAGTCGCTGAATGAGGAATCCGGCATAGATGGGTACCACGAGGAGCGCGATCCCGAGACCTATGGAAAGCGATGGGTTGCTGTGCCAGAACGGCGAAATCTGCGTGATGACGAGATAGCCGATCACGGATGCGGCGAGGTTACCGTAGAGGTACTGCAGGCCGAAGCGCATGCCGTACCCGATCGTTATCCAGAGATAGACTCCGTAGGCGCCTGCCAGTGCTTGTCCCCCGAAGTAGAGCAGCCACGTGACCGCAATATTGTCGATCACGATTGACGCGATGCGTTGTCCTACCCGCCAATGCCGACCAACCAGCCTCGCTCCGAGCAGTCTCGCCCAGACATACAGGGCCAGCGCGGAGAGGAAGCAGACCAGGAAGGTTGACCATACCCAGGTCAGCCCGATGGCGGGATCGTGACGATAGGCGATGAGTCCAAGCACGATGAACGCCGCATTCATGCCGAAGCGGATCTTTGCCTGTGCAAGTTCACCGAGCGATTCGGTTGTTTCGCCGGGGAGGGCCTGCGTGTCGCGAACCATTTCAGTGGTCCTCAAGGACGCGCCCCAGAATCAATACCGCATTGTGTCCGCCGAAGCCGAAGCTCTCTGTCAGCGCGTGCCGGATTCGGGCGGGACCTGACTGAAGACAGAAGTTGAGGTCAGCAATGGGGTCGTCAAGATTGCAACTCGTATGAACCTGCTGCTCTTCGAGACTTTTTACCGTGATTATCGTTTCCAGGGCGCCACTGGCACCGATCGAATGACCGAGAATGGATTTTGTGCTGTTCACGACTGGGTGCTGGCCGAAATGCCGTTCCAGCAATCGACTCTCCACTGAGTCGTTCAATTCAGTGCCGGTGCCATGCGAATTGATGTAATCGATGTCGTTGCATCCAAGTCCCGCAGACTCCAGAACCTCCGTGTACAGGCGCGAAATGGCTGTGCCCTCCTCGTCGAGCGCTACCATTGAGTGGGCGTCAGAGTTGACCCCGAAGCCTCGAATCTCCGCAAGCACTCGGGCACCACGTGCCCGAGCATGGGTGGCGGATTCGAGTACCAAGACCCCAGCTCCACCTTCAGAGAAAAGGAAGCCGGATCTTCGGCGGTCGAATGGCCTGTTTTCGGGCTCGCCGCCGACCATGGGACGCGCGAGCGTCTGCAACCGGTCGAACCCCATGAACACGCCGCCCGCCTTATCCCGCAGATGCTCAACTCCGCCGGCAAGCGCGATGTCGAGTTCGCCTCGCCGAATGGATTCATAAGCCCGCCCGATCGCGACAGTTCCCGACGCGCAGGCCTGGGAGAGTGTTTCGTTGGCTCCCTTGATACCAAATGCGATGCTCAAGGAGGCGGCGGCTGCGTTCGGCATAGTCTGGCAGATCACCAGAGGATGGACGCGGGGATGAAGTTGCAGCGCGGAGAGATGTTCGGCCAGGAGAGTATCGTCAGGAGCCATGCTGAGCGCGCCCTCCAGCCGTTTCTTGAGACCAGAGAGCAGATGGGCCCTATAGTTGTCGAAGGGCGCCTTGGCACCTCCGAGTCCGGTACCGAGGAATACTCCGGCACGCCAGGCGTCTTCGACCTTTCCGTCTCCTGGCAAGGTGGCGTGAAGCCAGGCTTCGCGCGCGGCGCTCAGCGCCAGAAGAGAGGGCATCCCCATCAGAAGCAGATCCTGGCGGGAGAAACCATGGGTTTGGAAATCGATCGGAGGCAGGGGCGCCCATTTCCGGCTTGCGGCCGTATAGTAGGCGCTCCAACCGGGTGGAATGGGCTCCGTGACGTCATCACCTGAAAGGCATCCCCGCCAGAGGGCTTCGACACCGCAACCAAAGCTGGTGACGGAGCCAAGACCCGTCACCACTACGGAATTTCTCAGCAAGGCAGAACTCACTCAGCTAGCACGCGCCAAGGTCCGGTCAACGTAATCAGCGACCCAGGCCACGGTCACACCGTCCTTTGGCACCTCCTCAAGGTTGAATTCGGCATCGAAGGCCTCATCCAAGGCAATGATCAGTGTGACCACATGCATGGAGTCTGCGCCGAGATCCTCCCTGATGCGGCTTTCCGCCGTGACATGGCCAGCATCCGTCTCCAAGGTTTCCGCAACCAGTCCCCTCACCGTGGCCAGAATCGAGTCTTTGTCCATACAACCTCTGTGATGGTCCCTAGGTTGCGCCTTCGGCGCCGAGATCGAGAGCTATGTTCGCTCTTTATCGGCCAGGTTGCGACGCCATGAAGGGGCAGTATTTGCGGTAGCCGATTGGGGGGATGCGATGACCACGCCGCCCCTCTTAGCGTGAGCTCACGCCGATGGGCCTTCCACGGCAAGAAACAAACGCCCGACCGGTCGGCTGAATCTAGACCACAACCATCAGGCCACGGAATCAGTGGAGTGAACGGAATGTCCATTTCTGCAAGTGTGCTGCGCCCGGCACCAAGGCTCAACGTCACATCAGGGCGGGTATTCCCACTTCCGGCACCGCGACTGCTCGACTTTGAGCATCAGGAAACTGCCGAGAGCCTGTATCTGACCCTCAGGAGCTCGGCTCCGGCGCATATCTCCCAGGCGCTGCTAGACGAACTTAGAGCCAATGGTCGGCAGATCAGAGCGGGGGCTTACGGTTCCATACGATATCGTCTACTGCTGTCCGCGCGGCCAGCGGTGTTTTCTCTTGGCGGCGACCTGGACTTCTTTCTGCGGTGCATCAAGGAGAGAGACGCGGAGCGTCTTCTCGGCTACGGGCTGGCGGCTGTAGACGGCATCTGGGACAACCTCACCGGTTGCGGGATGCCCCAGTTGACCACCGTCGCCGTGATCCAGGGAGACGCACAAGGAGGTGGCTTTGAAGCAGCGTTGTCCTGCCACGCAATCATCGCGGAGGCTGGCAGCCGCTTCGGGTTTCCAGAATCGCTCTTCGGCCTTTTTCCTGGGATGGGCGCCCGGGAGCTGATTACCGCTCGGGCAGACCATGAGGTAGCTGAACGGATGGTGTCCACGCCACACCGCTACCCCGCAGAACTGCTGTTTGAACTGGGACTTGTGGATTACCTGGTTCCTCAGGGACAGGGACGGGTGTTTGCTGAAGAACTCTCAACGCTGCCCCCCTCGCCAGCGACCCTCAAGCGGCGGCAAGCCCTAGCTGCAATCCGCTACAACTCGTTGGTAGCTTCGGTTGAACGTTGGGTTCGCACCGCGATGGACCTGCCGGCTCGACAATTGCGCATCATGCGGTATTTGCTCGACGCGCAGAGAGGACGTGAGCCTGCAGGGTTCCCAAAAGCTCCCCCGGCTCCGTAAAGAGACTCCCGCCGGCGCGAGTCTTTGAAGATCTGAGTTGCAAGCCAGGGGCCGGCGAGCCAGTGCTACCTCCCCGCTTGCCTGATGCTTGCGCACACCGTCCCTGCGTGCAAATTCCACCAAGCCAATACCGATAAAAGAAAAAGCCCCTGAGCGCTTTCGCGCCCAAGGGCTTCTGTTTTGATGCCTGGCGATGACCTACTTTCACATGGCTACTGCCACACTATCATCGGCGCAGAGCAGTTTCACTTCTGAGTTCGAGATGGGATCAGGTGGTTCCCGCACGCTATTGTCACCAGGCAAACCGACAGGAACGCGCACGAAAAGCGCGTTCCAAAACTTGAGCAGTTGATAAGCGTTAAGTGACATTGTCTTCTGTAACCGGCCACCAAAACGCTTGAGCGTTATATGGTCAAGCCTCACGGGCAATTAGTATCGGTAAGCTACACTCATTACTGAGCTTCCACATCCGACCTATCAACCTCGTAGTCTACAAGGGCCCTTCAGGGACCTTAAAGGTCCAGGGAGACCTAATCTTAGGGGAGGCTTCCCGCTTAGATGCTTTCAGCGGTTATCCCGTCCGCACATAGCTACCCGGCAGTGCCACTGGCGTGACAACCGGAACACCAGAGGTGCGTCCACTCCGGTCCTCTCGTACTAGGAGCAGCTCCCTTCAAGTCTCCAACGCCCACGGCAGATAGGGACCGAACTGTCTCACGACGTTCTAAACCCAGCTCGCGTACCACTTTAAATGGCGAACAGCCATACCCTTGGGACCGGCTTCAGCCCCAGGATGTGA